>JAQSWN010000329.1 GCA_029266615.1 Polyangiaceae bacterium | reverse complement strand
TGGCTCGGTAACAAGACGCCGCAATATTTCGAGCGCTGGCTCGCGGAGCCAGGCTCCGCCTTGCTCGTGGCCGAGCTAGACGGTCGCGTGCGAGGCGTTGGCAAGGTGACACGCGCGGCGAAGCTGGAGCTCTGCTACGTGGAGCCGGGCTTCGAGCGCCGTCGTGTCGGCAGCTCGCTCCTCCACGCTCTCGAGGCGCGCGCGCGGAGCTTTGGACTCACTCGGCTGCACCTGAACAGCAGCCTCGCCGCCTGCTCGTTTTACGCGCGAAACGGCTACGAATCCGAGGGCCCGCCCGTGCCGTGGCTAGGCACGGTGCGCTCGTTTCCGTTCGTGAAATGCCTCACGCCGTCTGAGACGTAACGACGCCTTGGTGGACGGGCGCGGCCGGTGGCGGCTCCGTGCGCAGGTTGAGCGGAATCGGGGCGCTCCCGCGAGCTCGCAGCTCACGCGGGGAGACTCCGTACCCGCGGCGGATGGCTTTGTTGAACGCGTGCAGGTCCGGAATGCCTACCTCGCACGCGACTTCCTTGATCGGTACCTCGGAGCGCGTGAGGAGGTGCAGCGCGCGCTCCAAGCGGCAACGGCGCAGGTAGTCGGTGGCCGTGAGCCCGAGCTCCGCGCGAAACAAGCGAGTGAGATGGGCGGGCGACACACCCGCGGGCGTCGCCAAGTCCGAGAGCGACAGCGGATCCGACAAGCGCGCTTGAATGACACGGCAAGCGCGGTCCAGCGCGACGTGGCGCCGGCTTTGACGCTGCTCTTTGCGGGTCGTTCGTTCCGAAAGCTCCCACAGCACGTCCCACAGCCGCGCTTCGGCTTGGGCGGGGCGGGACGCGTGCACGTGCACCGCGTGCTCGAAGCGCTCGCACAGACCGGTGAAGTCGGAAGCCAAATCCTGCACGGCCGCAATTGGCATGGGCTCGCCCGCCTCGCCACGTAGCGCGAAATGCGCGAACAGGTGCTCGACGCGGCCGCGATGCCGGTACTCGTGAGCCACGTCTGGGGGTACGAGGCACACGGAGCCCGGCGTTACTTCAAGCTCGGTATCGCCGAGGACGAGCGTGGCTTCGGACTTGTAAAAATGGACGCTGTAGCCGTGTACGGCGTATTGGTCCGAGCTCCGTTCGGTGACGGCCCTGCCCATGCAAAGCACTTCCGGAGCCGAGGACAAGCGCAAATCCCATACGGGCATCGCGTTCGACATTGGGAGTGATCCATCGGTACCACTGCCCCCACGTAGTGGCCAGCGCGCGACTCACGTGGTGTATCGATACCACGTGCGATTTTGCGAGCAAGGTTTGTGGAACTGCTCCCCTTTGCCGCACTTCATGGCTGGCACCGGTTCCAGTAATGACCTTCAGCGGGCCTTGACTTGCCACCGAAGCTGGGCCCCTCGTCGTACGCTAACCACTCACTTATGAGTGGTCATGCAGTTGGAGGAGGCGAGGTCGGCGCACCCCCCAGCCCGTCGGTCGCGGCCATGCTTCTGAGCAGAACTGAACGAGCGGTAAAACACCGCTTTTAACTCCCCGCTGCGCGCGCTCCCAGGATCTTCTCGAGTCGTCGTTACGCGCCCGAAAAGATGTTGATTGACTTCACGACCCCGCTGAAAAGTGACACAGTGGGAACAGAAACAAATGCGTCTCGCATCGGCGTTGTGCGCGCTCGCTCTGTGCGGTGTCGCGTGCAGTGATAGTCAAAGTGAGAAGACGACCGGCGTCCGACGCCTCGTCTACTGGGAGAAGTGGACCGACTTCGAAGGTGAGGCCATGGCCCGCGTGGTGGACGGCTTCAACGCCAAGGAGCGCTCCCGCGCCAAGACCGAGCCGGGCTACCGGCCGATCGAGGTCGAGATGGTCATCATCTCCAGCATCGAGCAGAAGCTGCTGATCGCCAGCGCGGGCGGCAACCCTCCGGACGTGGCCGGCATCTACAGCTACATGACCCCGGGCTATGCGGATAAGGGCGCGCTCACGGACTTGACCGAGCTCGCCCAGCGGGACGGCATCAGCCGCGACCAATACGTTGGCCGCTACTACGACCTCGCGGTCCACCGTAAAAAGTTGTGGGGCCTCCCCACGACGCCGGCGTCGGTGGCCTTGCACTGGAACAAGCGTCTGTTTCGCGAAGCGGGCCTGGATCCGGAGCATCCGCCCGACACGTTGGAAGAGTTGGACGCCATGGCCGAGAAGCTGACCAAGTGGGAGGTCACGCTGCCCAGCGGAGAGAAGGTGTTGAAACATGGCTATTTGCCCGAGGTGCCGGCTTCGCAGAAGCGCCTAGTGCAGGCCGGCTTTCTGCCGTCCGAGCCGGACTGGTGGTCCTACGGCTGGGGCTTCGTGTTCGGCGGCAAGCTGCTGGAAGGGGACAAGGTCACGACCGCATCGCCCGAGAACATCGCAGCGTACACGTGGGTGGCTTCTTACACGAAGAAGCTCGGCGTGGACCCGGTGCAGCGCTTCCGCTCCGGCTTCGGCAAGTTCGGCACGTCCCAGAACCCATTCTTGGCCGGCAAGCTCGCGATGGAGATTCAGGGCGTGTGGATGTTCAACTTCATCAAGAAATACGCGGACGGCATGCAGTGGGGGGCCGCGCCGTTTCCCGCGCCCGCCGCGCACCCGGAGCGCCGCGGTACCGCCAATGCCGAGGTGGACGACTTGGCGATCCCGACCGGCGCCAAGCACCCGGAGGAGGCGTGGGAGTTCATCAAGTACACGCAGCAGCCGGAGGTGATGGAGGCGCTGTGCCTCGGGCAGCGCAAGCACACGCCGCTCGCTGAAGTGAGTGACGCCTTTTACGCCAAGCACCCGAACCCTTACATTCGCTTGTTCCGTGAGCTAGGGGCGAGCCCCAACGCTTGGTCCGCCCCGAAGACGGGGGTGTGGAACGAGTACGGGCGAGAACTGAACACCGCTGCCGACAAGATCGCGAACTTGACGTTGACCCCGCAAGAGGCGTTGTCCCAAGTGCAGGAGCGCATTCAAATCTCCTACGATCGTGACCGCCAGATCTTCCTGCGGAGGTTCAAGTGACGCCGCTCGAGAAGCGGAAGCTGGCGACGGGGGTGCTGTTCAGCTCGCCGTGGCTGATCGGGCTGTCCGTGTTCTTGCTCTACCCGTTGCTCGCCGCGCTCTACTACTCGTTGTGCGACTACTCGGTGCTCCTACCGCCCGTATTCGTCGGCTTCGACAACTACGTCGAGCTCTTTCGAGACAAGCTGTTCTGGAAGAGCTTGTGGAACACGTCCTTCTTCGCGCTGTGCTCCGTCGCGCTGAGCGTGGTGGTTGCGCTCACGCTCGCCATCTTGCTCAACTCGAAGGTGAAGGGCCTGTCCTTCTACCGGACCGTGTTCTTCCTCCCTTCGCTCATGCCGCTCGTCGCGGGCAGCATCCTCTGGTTTTCAATGTACGCAGGGCAGGGCGGCATCATCAATACCCTGCTCGCCAAAGTGGGGGTGACGGGGCCGGCTTGGCTCTCGGATCCGGCGTGGGCCAAGATCGCCATCGTCTTCATGGCGGTGTGGGGCGCCGGTAACTCGATGGTGATTTTTCTCGCCGGTTTGCAGGACGTGCCCACGTCGCTTTACGAGGCCTCGATCATCGACGGCGCGAACTGGCTGCAGCGGCTGCTCAACGTCACTTTGCCCATGATCTCGCCGGTCATCTATTTCAACGTCGTGATGGGCGTCATCGGCGGCTTCCAAGCCTTCGCGCAGGCGATGATCATGACCAGCTCTACGGGCGCTCCCGAGCAATCCACGCTCTTTTACGTGCTGCAGCTCTACAACGTTGGCTTCATGGACATGCGCATGGGCTACGCCAGCGCGATGGCCTGGGTGCTGTTCGTCATCATCTTGGGCCTCACCTTCGCCGCCACGCAGCTGTCCAAGCGCTGGGTGACTTACGACCGCTGAGGCATCCCCCCATGGCAAGCCCCAACCCGCTCCAACGCACGACTCCCATCGTCCACTTGCCGCTCTTGATCTTGGCGGCGCTGTTCCTGGGGCCGATGATCTGGCTGTTTGCCACCTCGCTTCAGCCGCGCGAGCAGGTCGGCAAGGTTCCGCCGGAGGTTCTGCCCCGCCAGTACTACGTGGTGCTCGGGACTGAGCACGTCACCGTCACCCCGCCCCAGCCCATCGGCGCCCCCAAGCTACTCGTCGCCCCCGCGGCGGGCCCGCACCAGGGCCAGCAGATTCTCGTAGATCCGCAGCAGTTCCGGGACGGCAAGCTTACCGAGCAGGTGCGGGTGGCGGACCGCGAAGAGCCGCGCGTCTTCGCGGCGGAGCTGCTCCGTACGGTTGCCGCAACGGACGTGGTCGTCAAAGAGTGGCTGCTCAGCAAATACAGCAAGCAGGAGCCGCGCGTCTTCTACCTCGCGGCCGCGGACGTGAAGTCCAAGGTGTCGCCGGTGTTCGGGAACTACCCGGAAGCGATCAAGGCGCTCACCTCGGGCGAAAAAGACAAAGCGCGCCCGCTGTCAGAGCTACTCGGGCTCTCCACGTTCCCGTGGACGAAAGAGGGTACCGTCGGCCGTACCATCACGTTCCTCACGTACTTATCCAACACGCTCCTCGTCGGGGTGCTCGGTGTTACCGGTACGGTGTTGTCGAGCGCGTTCGTGGCCTACGGATTGTCGCGCGTGCAGTGGAAGGGCAGGGAGACGCTCTTCACCATCACCCTGAGCACGATGATGGTGCCGTTCCCGGTGTTGATGATCCCGCTCTATTCGGTTTTCCGCGCCATGGGCTGGCTGGGAACGCTCATGCCGCTGTGGGTGCCCGCCTTCTTCGGCAGTGCCTTCAACATCTTCTTGCTGCGGCAGTTCTTCCTCACCATCCCGAGCGAGCTCTCGGAGGCGGCTCGCATCGACGGCTGCAGCGAGTTCACGATTTTCTGGCGTGTGATTTTGCCACTGGCCCGCCCCGCGCTGTCCGTCGTGGCCTTGTTCCACTTCCTGTTCGTGTGGAACGACTTCCTCGGGCCGCTCGTGTTTCTCACGAAGCCGGAGACGTTCACGATGGCGCTCGGCCTGCAGCAGTATCAGTCGCAGAACGGCGGGAGCGAGCAGCACCTGCTGATGGCGGCTTCGTCGCTCCTCTTGCTCCCCATCGTCGTGCTGTTCTTCTTTGCGCAGAAGACCTTCATCCAGGGCATCTCGACCACCGGCATGGGCGGTCGCTGAGCATTCGAGAGCGCAGCCGCACTTCGCGTAGCTAGCGGCGCCGTGCCAATTAGTAGCAGGCGCCGCAAATACGCTCGCTCGGAACGTCGCGCTTCTCCTCGGTTTTCGCCCTTTCAGGAGGCCAATAAGACCCCTTGGTGACTTCCTGAGTCCGTTTGCGATCCGACGCTGACACGGCTCCCGCCTGTAGTAGAACCGGCCGCGCTTCCTGCTGGCCCCAATTGATACACGCCTTGCTGCGAGTTCACGGAAGCGTCTCTGGATTGTCACAGAACCAGAGCTTTGTGGCGCGCGAAGGACGAACTGATGAAACAACGCACTGCCCTCTCCGTTCTGCCGCTTTTCCTGCTGACGGCCCCGGCCTTTGCCCAGGTCGCTCCCGCACCGGCGGCCCCGGCCGCAGCGCCCGCGCCCGTTGCCGCGGACACGGCACCGGCCGGAGCTCTTCCGCCGCCCGCCGGTGAAGCCGTTCCACCCGCGGCGCCGCCGCCGCCGGCCGCGACCGAGCCTGAGAAGGCGGACGCGCCGCCGGACAAGCTCACCATCTCGAAGACCGGCTTCTTCCAGCCCAGCCTCAACCTTCAGGCGTGGGCCATCGCCGAGCACATCGGCAACGCGCGAACGGACGAGAACGCGTGGCAGTCGTCGTTCCGCATTCGCCGCGCCGAAGTCAAGGCGAAGGGCGAAATCATCCCGAAGACGGTCGGATACATGGTGATGCTCGATCCGGCGCGCCTCCTGGACTTCAAAGGCGCGTCGACGGACGTGAAGGACGCGGACGGCGAGACCATCGGCACCGTGCCCGTCATCGGCCCGCCCGGAGCGCAGAACGGCTCCACCATCGTCACCGGGGGCAGCTCGTCGATCTTGCAGGACGTGCAGCTCACGTTCATGACCGACTACGCCGACTTTTCCATCGGTCAGTTCAAGATCCCGGTCAGCTTGGAAGGCGCCGGCAGCGCCTCGAAGCTCTATTTGCCCGAGCGATCGCTGGTGGCGCGCCGCTACGGCGACCGACGTGACATTGGCTTCAAGGTCGAGAAGAAGTTCGACAAGTTCAGCTACTGGTTCGGCGTTTACAACGGCGAAGGCCAGAACAACCTGGACTCGAACGACCAGAAAGATCTCGCGCTGCGCGT
>JAQSWN010000328.1 GCA_029266615.1 Polyangiaceae bacterium | reverse complement strand
CCGCAAGCTCGTCCGTCTCGTCGTAGATCTCGCCCACGATCTGCTCGACGATATCCTCGGCGGTGAGCAGCCCCGTGAACGTGTCGTGCTCATCGTAGACCGCGATCATGGGCGTGCCTCGGAACAGGTTGAGGTGCGCCAGTGAAGCGGCTTCTGGACGCCGCTCCATGGGTAGCAGCAACGACTTTAGGTCTCGCTGTTGCTGAAGCTCGGCCTTGAGCAGCTCCGCGCGGCGCACATAGCCAACGATTTTGTTCAGGTCCCCGTCCGCCACGGGGAATCGGCTGAACCCTTGATCTTCCGCGGTTCTCAGATTTTCTTCCCAAGAGCGCTGTAGATCCAGGTATGCGACCCGGCGAGCCGGCGTCATCACTTCCCTCACCGTGCGGTCGACGAAGGCCAGCACATTGCGCATCACCTTCAGCTGTTCGGGCTCAATCTGCCCGCTCGCGTGAGCGCCGACCAGAGCCTCGTCGATCTCGACGCTTTCGTCATGGTGAGCGTCGGTGTCGGGATGCTTGCCGGTGAGAAAGTGCACCACTCTGTTGGCGATGGCGTTGCACGTCTTGATGAATGGCACCGCTACAACGCGAAACATCCGCATGAAAGGCGCGGTCACATACAGCACGTTGAGCGGTACCACCAACGCAAGACCCTTGGGAATGAGCTCACCAAAAGTGACGTGCACGAACGCACCCAAGCTCATCGCCAGCGCCCCCGAGTACGCGGCGATCCACTCGTGGCCAGCGAGCGCTTCGTGGATCGCGGGCTCGAGCGCCAGCGTGAGCCCCAAGCTCGTCAAGGTTATGCCGAACTGGCAGGCTGCCAGCAGCGAGTTCAGCTCCTGCTTCATTACGAGCAGCAAGCCTGCGCCGGCCACGCCGTTGCTTTGGTCGCGTTCGAGCGTGCGGAGCGAAACTTTGACGAGCGCGAACTCGAATGCCACGAAGACACCGCAACCGGCAATCAGCGCCGCCGACAACAACCAAGGGCTCAGCAACGACAGCCCAACCAATGCGCCGAATCCCACGAACGTGAGCACCGCGCTCTTGCCGGAAGGCGGCGCTGGCTTCCTTGGCGCACGTAGGCTGGAGGCGGGGGCAGGGGTGCTGCTGTGCATGGCCACCACGTCGTACCCCACGAACTCGCAGGAGATCCAGGAAGTGTTCGCGACCGCAAACTGCGCGCGGTAAGTGGAGGTCAGGCGGCTTGATTGTCGCCGGCAGAGGCGTGACTTCGACACCGCGCGAGGCGCGGCGAGCTACTCTGCCGCTCCCTCCGCGGGGACAGGAACGGCCGCGGACTGCAGCGCGGGCCGGGATGAGCGACGGCCCTCAATCAGGGTCAGTATCCCCGGCAGGATGCAGAGCGTGAGCACGGTGCCGAAGCCCATGCCAGCCACGACGACGGTGGCTAAAGGCTGCTGTACCTCAGCACCGGCGCCGGTCGCCAGCATCATTGGCAGGAAGCCGAGCGCGGCCACCGCGGTCGTGGTGAGCACGGCGCGGCACACGCTGGAGCAGCCCCTTATGATTGCTTCCTTGATGGGCACGCCGTCGTCCAGCAGCTTTCGCACCTCTGACGCCATGACGACCCCGTTGAGGACGCCGATGCCGCCGAGGGCGATGAAGCCCACGGCCGCAGGCAGACTGAACGGCATGCCTCGCAGAAGCAACCCGATCATGCCACCCGTGAGTGAGAGCGGAACCAGCGCCATGACTGCAAAGGTAGCTCTTAAGTTCTGGAACATCGTGAACAGCATGCCCAAGATGATGAGGACTACGACGGGCACCACGACCTTCAGTCGCGCGCTGGCGCGCTCGAAGTTCTCGAACTGACCGCCCCACTCGATGCGGTAGCCGCTCGGAGCGTTGACTCGCTTAGCGATAGCCTGCTGCGCCTCGGCTACCCAGCTCACCAAGTCGCGGCCACGCAGGTTCACATCAACGCGCAGCGCACGCTCGCGGTTCTTGTGCCGAACCGAAGCTACGCCGTCGCCTTCGCTGAGGTCTGCGATTGAGCCCAGCGGCACGAGTGCCCCAGTCCGAGAGTTCACGAAGAGCTCTGAAATTGCGCTCACCGTCGGGGTAGCCGGTGGGTAGATGACGCGAAGCGCGAACCGGCGAGGGCCATCGTACAAGTTGCCGACTTCGATGCCCTCGCGCGAAGCCTGAATGGCTGCGAACGCGTCCTCGACGCGCACGCCATAGCGCGCCATCTTGCCCCGGTCGGGGACGACGGTGATTGCCGGCTGTCCGAAAGCGCGCTCGACACGAATGTCGCCCGTGCCTTGAATGCCACTGACGATCCGGCCAATATCGGATGTGATGCGGGTAAGCCCCTCCAGGTCAGGCCCGAATACCTGAACCTGCACGTCAGCGCGCGAACCGCTTAGAATCTCGTTAGTTTTGTCCTCGATCGGCTGCGACACGGAGACGAACGTGCCCGGCACCTCGGTCTCGACCATGTTCTTGACGAGCCCGCTCAGGCCGTCGAAATCCAGCGAGCTCCGCCATTCCTTCTTCGGGCGTAGCTTCACCAGAATGTCGGTGTTGTCGTTACCGACCGTGTCCAGGGCCACCTCGGCACGGCCGGTCATCGCGACCGTGCTGGTGACCTCTGGTATTTTTCGGAGCACTTCGTGCGCCTTGAGATCCAGGTCGCGGGCTGTGGGCAGTGCGATGCTCGGCGCCCGGCGGATCGCCACCACCAAGTCGCCTTCGAAGATGCGCGGCACGAACTCTGCGCCAGAACGAAGGAACAAAACGGACATGACGACAAGCATGCCGACCGCACCCGCCAACCAGACGAACCGGAAGCGCAGCATGCTCGGCAAGAAGCGCGTGTAGGCGTGGCCGATGGCCTCGATCCAATGCGGGCCGTGGTCTTTGGGCACGGGGACGAGTGTGACGAGCATCGCCGGAAAGAACAGAACGGCGTATACCAGCGCGCCGAACAGGGCGCACGCCATGGTGATGGCCATCGGCCGGAACATTTTACCCTCCGCGCCCTCGAGAGTGAGCAGCGGCAGGTAGACGAGCATGATGATGGCGACTGCGAAAGCAACCGGGCGGACGACTCCCGCCGCGGCCTTGGCGTAGGCATCGGCCCGGGCATCGCCGACGAGCTGCTTGGCAGCGGTAGCGGCGATGACGGACTCGAGCAAAACGATGGGACCGTCTACAAGGAAGCCGAAATCGATGGCGCCCAGGGACATCAAGTCGCCCGGCACCTTGAACCAGTGCATTCCGATGAGCGCCACGCTCATGGACGCAGGTACCCCAACCACGACCGCGATCGCACCTCGCAGGCTACCCAAGAAGAGGGCTAGTACGACGAGGACGATCGCGACGCCCTCCGCCAAGTTCAGCATGACCGTGCTGATGGTGCTACCGACGAACTCTGCGCGATCGTAGTACGGCTCGATTTTGACACCCGCGGGCAGCGTCTTCGAAATCTCCGCGACGCGGAGAGCTACCGCCTTGACGACGTCGCGGCTGTTGGAGCCCATCAGCATCATCACGGTACCGGCCACCGCGTCCGAACCGCCCTTGGTCACCGTGCCGTAGGGCAGCGCGGGCCCGACCGTGACCTCGGAGACGTTGCCGACAAACACCGGCGTCGACGCCGCCGATGTGCGGATCACTACCCGTTTGATGTCGTCTATGTCGCGCAGGAAGCCGGTGCCGCGCACCGAAAATGCCTCGTCGTTGCGGTTCACGTACCCGCCGCCCACGCTCATGTTGGCAGCGCGAAGCGCATCGACCACATCCGTGAGAGAGAGAGAATGAGCGCGCAGGCGCTCGTTCGACACGACGACGTGGAACTGCTTGAGCTCCCCGCCCATGGTGTTGATATCGCTCACGCCCGGGATTCCACGCAATTTGGGCACGATTTCCCAGTCGAGCATCGTGCGTAGCTGCATCGGCGAATGGACCGGTGAGCGGACCACGAACTGGTACACCTGACCCAGCCCGGTGAACACGGGCGCGATCTCGGGCGGGCTCGCGTTCGAAGGTAAATCGGCCGAGACAGTCCTTAGGCGTTCGGCGACGAGCTGCCGCGCGAACCACACGTCGGTACCGTCCTTGAACACCAGAGTGACGGCGCTGACTCCCGCCCGCGAGGTGCTACGCAGCTCGGTGACCCCAGGGATACCATTAACCGCATTCTCCAACGGCGTCGTCACCGTGCCTTCGACCGTTTCTGGGTCTAGGCCTGCAGCCGTCGTCAGGACGGTGACTTGCACGGTCGATATATCGGGAAGGGCGTCGATGGGTAGCGCCTTGGCGGCGTAGACCCCGCTTGCCAGCAAGATACCGAGCATGGCCAGCGCGACGAGCCGGCGCTGAATCGACCAATAGACCAGTCGCGCCAGCAGCGGGCGATCAGCGGGAGCGCCATCTTCCTTCACACTGGCGATGTAACGTCCGCCGCTCGCGTTGGGGTCTTACATCTCAGTAAGACTCGCGATTGCGGGCCATCCGTCGCCGGGCTCGTACCTACGTCTATGGCCGACGACGCCGGAAACCTGAGGCATCGACGCGCCAATACTCCGCCGCAATCCCGCTGGAGCCAGCTCGTTCGGTGCAGAGCAGTTTTTCAGATCAGCGTTTGCGCTTGGGGTGCCGTGAATCAACAGCTATTACGTCTCCGACGCGCTCGTCGGTCGGCCCACGGTGTTTCTTACAAGTGAGTAAGAAAGCTTCTGCCCGCCGGCTCTGAGCAGTAGTGCTGCAGCGGCTCAAGCGGCTAAGCTTCGGCTCGTGCGAGTTTTGATCGTCGAAGACGACGCGCGGCTTGGTCCGCTGCTCGAACGAGTGTTCCAGGACGAAGGCGCAGAGACCAAGCTATGCGTATCGGCCGAGGCCGGCCTTCGACACGCCACCGAGGCGTTCGAGGTCATTGTGCTCGATTGGATGCTGCCGGACGGCGATGGACCAAATTTTTGCGAGACCGTCCGTCGGGCCAACGTGCTTACACCTATCTTGATGCTCACAGCGCGGCACGAAGTCCCAGATCGCGTGGCTGGCCTGAAGGCTGGAGCCGACGACTATTTAGGGAAGCCCTTCGAGGTCGAAGAGCTTCTGGCACGCGTGGCCGCCCTCGTGCGCCGCAGCCGGCAGCTCGGCAGCATCAACATCGGCGACCTAGCAATTGACCGACTGCAAAGGCGCTGCTTGGTTCGCGGGGTACCGATCGAGCTGACGGTTCGCGAATACGAGCTGCTCGCCCGCCTGGCGTCGTCGAATGGCGCGGCGGTACCGCGCGCCGTTTTGTTGCGCGACGTGTGGCGGATGGGGTTCGACCCTGGCTCCGGCGTGCTCGACGTTCAGGTGAGCAGGCTGCGCGAAAAACTCGGCAAAGAAGCGAGCCGCATCGAGACGGTGCGCGGCGTTGGCTACCGTCTGAGAATCGAGCCATGACTTTTCGCTTCAAAACCGTGCTCACGATCGTCGTGCTCACGGCTTTGGCACTGGGTGGGGCGTTCACCGCCGTCTCGGCCGCGTTCAATCGGCTCCAGCGCACCCAGCTGGATGCGTCTCTGCTCAGAGTTGCAGAACAGGAGGCACGCGAGGCACCCCTACATCGCTTTTCCTTCACGGACGGGCCAGGCCCCGCCGCTAACGACGTGGGCCCTCTGACGAAGTACGGGATCATCTACCATGTCGATGGACGCGTGCTCTCGGCAACACCGCCGTTCGACCAGAAGCCTCCAGCCCTTGCCAGGATCAAGCGCCCACCAGGACAGGCCTTCGATATCCGCTTCGAGGGCAGCCACTTCCGCGGCGTGTTCGTCAGCATTCCGGCCCACCCGGGCAAATTGCTCTTTCTCGCAACCTCGCGCGACGACCTCGATGGTGACGAAGCTTTTCTTCATCGGGCGATGGTCGTGGCGTTCCTGGTCGCCGTCCTTTGGGTGGCGGCGGTCGCCCGGTGGATGGGGGGAAGACTCACGCTCGCCCACCGTGACATCGCGAGCGTAGTCCGCCGGGTCACTCAGGGAGACCTCTCGGCCCGAGTGAAGGTGGCGGCCAGCGATCCTCAGGTGGAGCGCTTGGGGCGCGACATCAACGAGATGGTTGCTCGCTTGGACGAGCTGCTGAAGTCACAGCAACGTTTCATTGCCTATGCGGCCCACGAGCTCCGAACCCCGCTCGCGGCCCTCTTCGGTGAGCTGCAGCAGGCGCGGCGCAAGCAGCGCGGTCTTCGCGACTACGAAGAGACGATTGACGCAGCGCTAAGCGCCGCTCGACACCTCACGATGCTCGCAGAGGATTTGCTCACATTGGCGGGAGCACGCGCCAAGGGCGACGAGCCGCGCGA
>JAQSWN010000091.1 GCA_029266615.1 Polyangiaceae bacterium | reverse complement strand
AGGTGGACCTGCTCGCCCGCATCAACCCGGCGGCCAACGGTAACGGCTTTCGGCTGTAATCATGCAGCGGAACAGCGAGCCTCACAGCGACTCGCAGCGAGTCGTGTGTCCGGGGCTTTCCATCGGGGCGTCTTGGGACGGAGTTCACGCGCTGCGCGGAGAGCTATACGCCAAGGACCATTTGGTGAGCCACGCCGCGGATATTGCCCGCACACACGGCGAGCCCTCTCTTTCCAGCACGCCCGGTCCGCTCCGTAAGCGATTTGGCGCGGCGCGCGCGCAGATCAAGGCCGCCTACGAGATTCTCTCGCGGGACGCGAAGAACAAGCGCGACCCCAGCCCCGCCGAAGAGTGGCTGCTGGACAACTCGCACGTCGTAGACGAGCAAATTCGCGAGATTCAGGAGGATTTGCCCTGGGGATACCTCGTCGAGCTACCCCGCATCTCGGTCGGCGAGATGCGGGGGTATCCGCGCGTTTACGGTCTGTGTCTCGACTACCTGCGCCACACGGACGCGCGCGTCGATCTGACTAGCTTGGCCGACTACGTCGTCGCCTACCAACGCATCTCCACGCTGACCATCGGCGAGCTGTGGGCGGTTCCGATCATGCTTCGCCTGGGCCTCACGCTGATCGTGGGCTCCTTGGCGGTCTCGGAAGCGCGCGCTCAAGATCGCGAGCTCGCGGACGAGTGGGCGGACAAGCTCATCGTGGACGGGCAGAGCGATTCCAAGCTGGAACGAACGCTCGCACAGCTCGGCAAACTTTCGGACGCCGAGCTCAGCGCCGGCTTCTTGGTTCAGCTACTCAAGCGCGTGCGCGAGCATGACGCTCCGCTGCGCCCCGTGCAGGAGTTCATCAGCGCTCGCTGCGCGCAGATGGGCACCACCGCCGAGGAGCTGACGCGCCGCGAGCACTTGCGCCAAGCCGCCGATCAAGTATCGGTCGGTAACTCGATCACCAGCATGCGTGCCATCGCCGCGCTGGATTGGACGAACTTCTTCGAGCTGACGAGCGGCGTAGAAGAGGTGCTTCGCCAGGATCCGTGCGCCGCGTACGCCAACATGGACCAACCGTCGCGCGACCGTTGCCGGCACGCGGTGGAGCAGCTCGCGCGTCGCAGCAAGGTGGACGAACGCGGAGTCGCGGAGAAAGCGCTCGAGCTCGCGAAGAATGGCGCCGCAGACGCCGAGAGCACGCCCGCCGAGCGGCACGTCGGCTACTACCTCGTGGACACGGGCCGCAGGGTCCTCGAGCGCGCGATCGATTACCGCCCCAAGTTTTCCGAGCGCCTGTCACGGCCGGTCCTGGACTATCCGGCCGCCTTCTACCTGGGCGTGGTCACGATTGGCGTGGGCCTCTTGTGCGCGGGCGCCGCCGCGCTCCTCAGCCGGCAATTCGAGAGCCCCTGGCCCGTCGTTGGCCTCACGCTGATCTTCGCCTTACCGGCGAGCGAGCTCGTTCTTGCGCTGTGGCACGCGCTCATCGTGTTCGTGGTCAAGCCGCGTCTGTTGCCGAAGCTGGACTTCGAAGACGGCATCCCCGACGAGCACCGCACGCTGGCGGTCGTGCCCTCCCTGCTCGAAAGCCGAGCTGGCATCGCCCAGCTGCTGGAAGACCTCGAGGTGCGGGCCCTCGCCAACGCGGACCGGAACCTCTACTTCGGGCTCGTCACGGACTTTACGGACGCGGACGAAGCGGAGACGGACCGAGATCGCGAGCTCCTGGAGGTCGCCCAAGCGGGCATCGCGGAGCTCAACCGTCGCCACGACGGCGAACAGCCGCGCTATTTCCTGTTCCATCGACGCCGGATCGAGAACCCCGTCGAGGGGCGCTTCATGGGCTGGGAGCGGAAGCGCGGTAAGTTGGAGGAGCTGAATCGCCTCCTGCGCGGCGACACTTCCACCACCTTTGCCGTCGCAACCGCGCCCGCGGAGCTGCTTTTCAGCATTCGCTACGTAATCACCCTGGACGCGGATACTGAGCTGCCGCGCGAGGTGGCGCGGCGCCTGGTCGGCACGATGGCGCACCCCCAAAATCGCCCCGTGCTGGACCCCACGCATCAACGCGTGGTGCGCGGCTACGGCATCCTCCAGCCGCGTGTCGGCACGCTGCCGCTCAGCTCTCGGCGCTCGCGCTTTGCGCGCATCTTCGCCGGCCCGCCCGGCATCGACCCGTACACCACCGCCGTGTCGGACGTGTACCAAGACCTATTCGGAGAAGGCTCTTTCGTCGGCAAAGGCATTTACGACGTGGACGCTTTCATGGCCGCGCTGCACGGCCGCGTGCCGGACAACCGGCTGCTCAGCCACGACCTGTTCGAGAGCAGCTTCGCGCGCTCCGCCTTGGTGACGGACATCGAGGTGCTGGACGAGCAGCCGGCGAGCTACGAGGTCGTGACCAGCCGTGAGCATCGCTGGCTGCGCGGTGATTGGCAGCTCTTGCCGTGGCTTTTGCCTTCCGTGCCCGTTCGCGGCGGGGGCAAACGCGCGAGCGACTTGCGCCTGCTGGACTTGTGGAAGCTGACCGACAACCTGCGCCGCAGCTTGGTCGCGCCAGCCATGGTGTTGCTCCTCGCGATCAGCTGGTTTCTATCCCCTCGAATGTCGATGTGGGCGCTGGTCGTGCTGGCCGGCATGTGCCTGGGCCCCATTTTGACGCGGCAGGTCTTTTCTCTAGCGCGCGCCGCGACCGCGCCGCACCCGGAGTTGGGGCCGCTCGGCGGCGCGCTGCTGAAGAACCTTCAAGAAACCGTGCTGGGCGTCATGGTCCTGCTGGATCAGGCGCTCATGTCGGTGGACGGCATCTTCCGCACCCTCTACCGGCTCTTCGTTTCGCACAAGAACCTGCTGGAGTGGACGACGATGAGCCAAGCCGCGCGCCGCCACAAGCGTGGCGGCTCGCGCGCATCACGCCGCTTCACGGTCAGCGCGTGGCTAGCGTTCTTGGGCATGGCGCTCGTGGTCGCGCTCGCGCGTGAGACCGCGCCATACGCGCTGCCGCTATTGCTTGGTTGGCTCGTCGCGCCAGGGTTCATCGGTTGGCTCGGCAAGCTCGAGCAAGAGCCCAAGCCGGACGCAGAGATCTCGGAAGCGGGGCGGCGCGTCATGCGCGTCGTCGCGCGCAAGACCTGGCGCTTCTTCGACACGTTCGTCACCGCGAAGGACAACTGGCTCCCGCCCGACAACTTTCAGGAAGACCCGCGCGGCGTCGTCGCGCACCGCACGTCGCCGACCAACATCGGCTTGTACTTGCTGTCGGTCATCGCGGCGAGAGATTTGGGCTTCATTACGGCGCGCGAAGGGCTGGCACGGCTCGAAAATACGCTCGCCACGCTGGGGCGCATGGAGCGCCGCTCCGGCCATATTCTGAACTGGTACGACACGACCAATTTGCAGCCGCTGGAGCCGCAATACGTGTCGACGGTGGATAGCGGAAATCTTGCGGGCTACTTGTGGGCATTGCGCGAAGCATGCGCCGAGCTCGGGCGCATGCCGCTGTTCGACGCTCAGGTGCTGGAAGCGGCCCGCGACGCTCTGTGGCTCGCGGGGGCGTCGTCGTCCAAAGAGCTTTCGGAGCTGGACGGGCGCCTCGCGACCGCGCAAATCGGCTTGGACGAGAGCTCCGTAGAAGCGCTGCAAGTATTCGCCCGGCTCGAGGCCGCGCTGACACAACTGTCGCAGGGCTCGGCCGCGCAGCACTCGGAAACGGAGCGTCGCTACTGGCTGGAGCAGGCTGCGGCCGTTGTCCGCCACGCCCGCGTGCAAGCGACGGAGCTCGCGCCGTGCCTGGATTGGCTCGCGACGGTGCCGAGCCCGCTCGGCGCCCATCCCGGCTTCGTTGAGCTCGTCTCGCGTATCAAGGCCGCGCGCACGCCGGCGGAGCTCTCCGGCGCCGCCGCGATCTGCTTGGAGCTCGTCGCGGCCGTGGAGCCGACGGGGAGCGCCAGCGAGGTGGAGACAGCGAGCGCCTTCCTCCAGGAGCTCACGTCGCGTCTAGCGGCGACTCAGCGTAGCTGCGAAGCCCTCTCGGTGCGGGCCGACAAGGTCGCGCTCGCTTCGGTGGAGCTGGCCGACGGCATGGACTTCCGCTTCCTGTACGACGAGCAGCGCGGGCTGTTCTCCATCGGCTACAACGTGAGCGGCGCGCGCTTGGACGGCTCCCACTACGACTTGCTCGCCTCCGAAGCGCGGTTGGCGAGCTTGGTCGCCATCTCGAAGGGCGACGCGCCGCTCGAGCATTGGTGGAAGCTGGCGCGTCCGCGCACGGCGACCACGGCGGGCCGCGCGCTGCTCTCCTGGAGCGGCTCGATGTTCGAGTACCTGATGCCGCTGCTGGTGACGGGCGCGAGCCGAGATACCTTGCTGTGGGAAACGTGCCGCTCCGCCGTCGGTCGCCAGCAGGCGTACGGCACCGAGCAGGGGGTGCCCTGGGGCATCTCCGAGGCCGCCTACAACGTGATGGATTTGGCCATGAACTACCAGTACCGCGCGTTCGGCGTGCCGGGGCTGGGGCTCAAGAGCGGCTTGGCCGAGGATCTCGTCGTCGCGCCCTACGCGACGGTGCTCTCGTCCATGATCCGTCCGGATCTGGCGCTCGCCAACTTCGAGGCGCTGGACCGCGAAGGGCTGAACGGCAAGTTCGGCTACTACGAGGCCATCGACTACACGCCTGGCCACGTGCCGCCGGATCGGCGGAGCGTGATCGTGAAGGCAATGTTCGCGCACCACCAGGGCATGAGCTTGGTCGCGCTGTGCAACGTGCTGTGCAATTGGCCCATGCAACGGCGCTTTTTCGCCGACGCGCGGGTCAAAGCGAGCGCCCTGCTGTTGGAAGAGCGCGTGCCGCTCTCGGCGCCGAACGTGCCCGTGCGCGCAGAGCAGGTCGCTTCGCCGCTCTTGGGAGAGCCCGAGCTGCGCCTCACGGATCACGTCGGTCCCGGCAATACGGGCGTGGAACGCGTTCACCTCCTCGGTCACGGCGAGCTATCCACCATCATCACCGCGAGCGGCGCGGGCGTGACCACTTGGAAGGGCATGGATGTCACTCGCTTCCGCGAGGACGCGTCGCTGGACGCAGGCGGTACCTTCGTCTACGTCCGCGACCTGACCGCGGAGCGAATCTGGTCCGCCGGGCAGCAACCGACTGGCGCGGTGCCGGACTACTACGACGCTTCGTTCGCCATCGATCGCGTGGAGCTGAAGCGGCGCGACGGCGCGGTCGAGACCGTGATGGAGATCGTCGTTTCGCCGGAGCACCCCGCGGAGGTGAGGCGCATCACCCTCAGCAACCACGGCACGAAGGCGGTGGACCTGGACATCACTTCGTATTCGGAGCCCGTCCTCGCGGTGCGCGGGGCGGACGTCGCGCACCGCGCCTTCAGCAGCATGTTCTTGGAGACGGAGCTCTTGCCGGAGCACGGCGCGATCCTGGTGCGGCGCCGTCCGCGCTCCTCCCACGAAGCCGAGAGCTGGCTCGTACAGGTGCTCACTCCGGACGGTGAAGGCTTCGGCCCCGCGGAGCTGGACTCGTCGCGCGCCGAATTTTTGGGCCGCGGCGGGTCACTGCAGAAGCCGCAAGGCCTGCGCTTCGGCCACCAGCTCACCCGCACCGCTGGAAACGTGCTGGATCCCGGGCTTGCGCTGCGCCGCGCGGTCACGCTCGCGCCGGGGCAACGCGCTCGCCTCACGCTCACCACCGGTCTTGCGACCTCGCGCGAAGCGGCGCTGGAGTTGCTCGAGCTGGTGATGACTCCGCACTCCAGCAACCGCGCTTTCGAGCTGGCTTGGGCGGACGCGCGCGTGGAGCTCAAGCATTTGGGCATCACGGCCGCGCGCTCGCACCGCTTTCAGCGGCTCCTCTCTTGCGTGATGTTCGCACCCCCCGCGCTGCGCGAATCGGCGGAGGCGCCCATGCCGCTCACGCGTGGGAAGAACGCGCTCTGGTCGCAAGGCATCTCCGGGGACCTGCCGATTCTGCTCCTATGCATCGACAGCGCCGACTTCGGGGAGCTGACGAGCGAGCTGCTGCTCGCACACGAGTTTTGGCGCCTGAACGGCGTCACCTGCGACCTCGTCATCTTGAACGACGAGCCTGAGGGCTACATGCAGCCGCTGCAAATGGCGCTCGAGGATCTGATCCGCTCGAGCCCGGCGCAAGGCCACGAGAATCAGCCGGGCGGCATCTTCTTGCGTCGCTCCGGCCAGCTGTCGCTGGAGGAGCGCGTGCTCGTGCGGCGGGCGGCGCGCGTCGTGCTCAAGGCGTCGGCGGGTTCCCTCTCGCAGCAGCTCCGTAAGGCGGCGGAGCCGCTCAACCTGCCCGAGCGTCTGCCGGTGGTGCGTCGACGGGCACCGAGCGGGCTCACCGCGCCGGCGCCGGCGAAAGACTTGCGCCACTTCAACGGGATTGGCGGCTTCAGCGCGGACGGCCGAGAATACGTGATGAGCATCGGTCCGGGCGCTCGTCCACCCGCGCCCTGGTGCAACGTCCTTTCCAACCAAACCTTCGGCAGCGTGGTCTCGGAGAGCGGCCTCGGCTTCACTTGGTTCGGCAATAGCCAGCGTGAACGCATCTCGCCGTGGAGCAACGACGCGGTGAGCGACGCCTCGGGCGAAATCGTCTACCTGCGTGACCGTGAGGACGGCAGCTCGTGGTCGGCGACGCCAGAGCCGGCCAGCGGCGGAGCTCATTTCACCGTCCGTCATGGTCAGGGTTACACCGTGTACTCCCATGTGCAGGGTGAGCTGGAGCACGAGCTCACGGTGTTCGTGAGCCCGACCGAGCCGGTCAAGCTACTGCGGCTTCGACTCAAGAATTGCGGCGCGCGCGCTCGCCGCCTCGCCATTTACTCGGTGGTGGAGTGGGTGCTCGGCCCCTCGCGTGAAGCGACGCGCCTACAAGTTTGCTCCACGTACGACGCGGCGCATGGGGTTCTGTACGCGAACAATCCGTTCGTCGGCAACCCCGAGGCGCGCGCCTTCGTCACTACCAGCTTGCCGGTCGTCAGCGTCACCGGAGACCGCCAAGAGTTCTTCGGCGTGCAAGGCACCCGAGCGCGTCCAGCTGCGCTCGAGCGCACGAAGCTGTCCGGGCGCACCGGCGTCGGGCTGGATCCGTGCGGAGCGCTGCAGGTTTCGCTGGATTTGGAGCCGGGCCAGAGTCGGGACCTGTGCGTCGTGATAGGCCACGCCGCATCCCAAGCCCTCGCCGCGGAGCTCGCGCTGCGGTTCAAGGACGAAGCCCAAGTGCAGAAGGCGTTCGAGGCCGTAGCCCCCGTTTGGGATGACATCCTCTCGATCACCGCGCAGACCCCCGACGACAGCTTCGACCTCATGGTCAATCGCTGGCTGCTCTATCAAGCGGTCGGTGCGCGCCTATGGGCTCGCTCCGGCTTCTACCAATCGAGCGGCGCCTACGGTTACCGCGACCAGCTGCAAGACGTTCTGGCGCTCGTGCATGCCCGTCCGGATCTGGCGCGTGAGCACATCCTCCGCGCGGCGGCGCGGCAGTTCAAGGAAGGCGACGTTCAGCACTGGTGGCACCCCGAGTCGGGCGAAGGCGTGCGCACGCACTGCTCCGACGACCTCTTGTTCCTGCCATACGCGGTCGCCTCTTACGTCCGCGCCACCGGCGACACCGCCCTGCTCGACGAACAGGCCCCGTTCCTGGAGGAACGCGAGCTCAAGCGAGACGAAGACGACCTCTTCGCCTCGCCGCGCCAAACCACGGAAACGGCGAGTATTTACGAGCATTGCGTGCGCGCGCTCACGCGCGGCACGACCGCCGGCGCGAACGGCATCCCACTCATGGGTACCGGGGACTGGAACGACGGCATGAACCGCGTCGGCAAGGACGGCATCGGGGAGAGCGTCTGGCTCGGCTGGTTCTTGGTGCGAACGCTCAAGGACTTCGAGCCCATCGCCCAGGCGCGCGATGACCAAGCGCGCGCCGAGACCTGCCGCAGGGAAGCCGAGCGCGTCATCAAAGCCATCGACGTCCATTCATGGGACGGCGCCTGGTACCACCGCGCCTACTACGACGACGGCACGCCCATCGGCTCGCACAACAACCAAGACTGCCGTATCGACGCGATCGCCCAGTCCTGGTCGGTGATCGCCGGCGGCGACCCTGCGCGCTCACGCCAAGCGCTCGAAAGCTCCTTGAACGAGCTCGTCCAAGAGGACGACCGGCTGATGCGTCTCCTCGTTCCGCCGTTCACCCACCTCGAGCACGACCCCGGGTACATCCGCAGCTATCCAGACGGCGTGCGCGAAAACGGCGGGCAGTACACGCACGGCGTGCTCTGGACCGTTCAGGCCCTTTGTTTGCTCGGCGAAGGAGAGCGGGCGCATCACCTCTTCTCGCTCCTCAACCCGGTCAGCCACGCCACCACGCCGGCCGAGGTGAAGCGCTACCGCGTGGAGCCCTACGTGCTCGCAGCCGATGTCTACGCTTCACCGGAGCACATGGGTCGCGGAGGGTGGACCTGGTATACCGGGTCCGCGTCGTGGATGTTCCGCATCGGCGTCGAGCACATCCTGGGCTTGCAGCGCCGTGGCCAGGAGCTGAACATCGCCCCTTGCGTCCCGCCGAGCTGGACTCAATTCCAGGTTCGCTACCGCTACGGCAAAAGCGAGCTCGTCATCCAGTTCCAAAACCCGAAGGGCGTGCCTACTGGTGTCCAACGCATCGCACTCGACGGCCGCGAGCTGGAGGGCGCGAACGTTCCCCTCGTTGATGACGGACGCCGCCACGAAGTCACGGTCGTGATGGGCCAAGCCGCGGACAGCGCCGCGCGACTCCAAACCGGAGTCACACCTCGCCTCGCTTCCAGCGCCGAGTAGCGACGGGGCCAACGAATCCGTTCTCGCCGCGGCACGAACAGCGAGCCGGCGGCCCCTTGTGCGGCAAGCGAGGTTGCGCCGCCACCCACTGTGGTGAACCGGGATGGACCGCCGCCGAGCGTGCGGCGGCGGTCGGCGCTTCGCTGGTAAGGGCTGGGAGCTTATTTCAGACCGGCGAGCGAATCGTGCGTGGGGCGACGGCCCTTGGCGACGCCGGACTTGGGCGACCACAGCCAGGCCATCGACATGACGAAGGCAAGCACGAAGCCGGCTACGAGCGCGCCCAGCGCGCCCCAGAGCGAACCGGACCAAATCAGGACGCCGAAGGTGACCGCCACGGCGATCATGATGATGACGAAAGTTTGCGGGTGTTTCATGGATCTGTTCCTTTCATTCCCCACTCATCGAAAGCTCGCTTGTGCCGACGGTCGCGCGCGCTCGCGCGTCGGCCGTACGTTCGCGACAGGAAAAGCACGGCCGCCGGTCACCGCGTTGGGGCAGGTGATGTAGCGTGCCGCACGTGGTGCAGCGGTAGTCCTCGAAGAGCGCCGCGACGCTCGGGTCGGCGCTCACGTCCGCCCGCGTCACCGCGCCGCACGCGTCGCCCTCGGCGTTCGCGATGAGCACCGAGCCGACACGCGCGGCGTGCATCAGCATGGCGATCTCGGCCGCGGTGCGCGTCTCGGGCAGCATGACCGCCGGGTGCATCACCTCGCCCACCATTCGCTCCGGTGTGGCTTGGCTCAAGTCGCAGGCGCACAGCATCCCGACCACACGACCCCGGTGACACACCGAGAAGTGATGCACGCCGCTCTCTCGCGCCGCCCGCAGCGCGCTGGACACCGAATCAGAGATTCGGAGCGGGACGAGCGCACGACGGGTGACGTCCGTGAGCGAAGGGGGTACGAGCTGCACCATCGAGCTGGCCTGTAAGAACGTCTGCAATTCGCGTTCCCTCCGCCGACGGCGCCGTGCAGCTTGACTTAGGCTGACTTTCTCTCGACATAGGCATCCTGCGCCGTGGCATGGGCGCGCGCTTCGGCCTCGTCGGGGCAACAGCGCTCATTGACCAGTCAACCTCGCGAGGTTAGACACTACGGCTACAGGGCCGGCGCAGCCTTAGTGAGACATTTCGTCCCTAATAACCCTTACCGTGACAAAACGCCTCGACGCGTCCCGCGTCAACTGAGCCTTTTAGCGGGTTTTTGCCGTGGCGGTTGTGGGCACGGGGCGTGCTTACGGGGGGCCATGAACGGCGCTCTTGCAGTTGTGGAAAACCGATCATCTTCCGACGTCCGGGCGACTGCAACGGCGCCCAAGATCCTCATCGCCGACGACGACCGCGACATGTGCGAGTTGGCCGAAGCTGGCTTGAGCCAGCGCGGCTACAGCGTGTCGTGGCGCCTCTCTCCCGACGAGGCGCTCGCGCAGCTCGACAACGAAGACTTCTCTATCCTCCTCGTGGACATCCACATGGAAGGCATGAGCGGGCTGGACTTGTGCCGCGCCGCGCTCGCGAAGCGTCCCGACCTGGTCGTGGTAGTGATGACCGGCTTCGGCACGTTGGAGCATGCCATCGGCGCGATGCGCGCGGGTGCCTACGACTTCATCACCAAACCGGTGTCGATGGACGCGCTCGCGCTGACCATCGACCGCGCGATGCGCCACCGCGCAATGACGGACGAGCTGCAGCGCTTACGCCGCCGCGTGGACGAGCACGAGCTACCCAACGTCATCGGTGACAGCGAGGCCATGCAGCGCATGGCGGACATCGTCTCGCGCGTAGCGGAGACCGACGCGAACGTGCTCATCACGGGCGAATCCGGCACCGGTAAGGAGCTGGTCGCGCGTGCCCTGCACGAGCGCAGCGGCCGACGCGGCCCGTTCCTGGCCATCAACTGCGCGGCTGTGCCCGAGAACTTGCTGGAGTCCGAGCTGTTCGGTCATACGCGCGGGGCCTTCACGGACGCGCGGACGTCCCGCAGCGGCCTCTTCGTGGAAGCGAACCAGGGCACGCTTTTCCTGGACGAAATCGGTGAAATGCCGCTCGGTATGCAGGCGAAGCTGCTCCGCGCCCTCCAGGAGCGGAAAGTGCGCCCGCTCGGCTCGGCGCAAGAAGTTTCCTTCGACGCGCGCATCGTCACCGCTACGAACCGCGACCTGGAAGCGGAGGTCTCGTCGAAGCGCTTCCGTGAGGACTTGTTCTACCGCATCAACGTCGTGCGCGTGGACGTGCCCCCGCTCCGCCGCCGCGGCAACGACGCGCTTCTCCTCGCGCAGTTCTTCTTGGACCGCGCGGGCGGCCGCTCTGGCAAGAGCGTGACGCGCTTGGGTCGCGCCGTGGCCGAGCACATCATGGGCTACGATTGGCCCGGCAACGTGCGCGAGCTCGAGAACTGCATGGAGCGCGCGGTCGCGCTCGCTCGCTTCGACGAAATTACGATCGACGACTTGCCGGCCAAGATCCGCGAGCACCGCCCGACCGAGGTGTACGCGGAGAGCGACGACCCGAAGCAGCTCCCCAGTATGGACGTGGTGGAGGAGCGCTACATCCGTAAGGTGCTCGCCGCCGTCGGCGGTAACAAAACTCTCGCCGCCAAGGTGCTCGGCTTCGACCGCCGCACCCTCTACCGCAAGCTGAAGCAGCAGCAGTAACTTCCGGTCCAGGGCGGACGACCAGGCCTCGCGGAGCTTTTCGCGGGGCCTTTTTTTTGCGGCTCAACGAGCGGCGTTCTCACGATTCCACGCCGAGATCCACTCGGGCAACGCTGGCGACGACTCCGCCACGCCGATCGCCTCCAAGAGCGCCGCGCTCGTCACCGTCCCGCCTTTGCGCTTCAAAAAACGGGCCCTCACGATGGCCTCCGCCACCAGCTCGTCTCCGCGCAGGAACCGGTGCTGAAGGATGAACGCCCGTTCGTCCCAGCCCAGCACGCGGGTCTCTACGTCGAAGCTCTGGAAGAGCTGCAACGACTTGCGGAAGCGGATCGTCTCCGCTGCGACCACTGGGTAGTACCTGCGCTCGCGAATCGGACCGGCCATGCCCGAGCGCAGCATCCAATCCACTCGCGCGACGTCGAGCATCGACAGGTACACGCCGTTGTTCACGTGCCCGAGCACGTCCAAATCGGGCGGCCAGACGACGAAGCGCTTCCGCGCGGGGCCGAGCTTCTCGCAGCGCGGCCGGAAGCGGTACGTCAGCAGCAGCAGCAGCAGGCGCAGAAATAGGTTCATGGTCGCTGTTCGTCCTCATCGCCGTGGATGCGGCCGTCCACCAGTTTCCACACTTCGTCGGAGAGGCTCGCGGCCAGGTGCAAGTCGTGAGTCACTAAGACGAGCGTGAGCGGCGCCTCGCTCTGCTTAACCAGCTCTTTCAATAGCTGCCCGACCTCGTCGCGCGTGTCGGCGTCCAGCGCGCTCGTTGGCTCGTCCAGTAGTAGGACCTTCACTTCTTGTGCGAGGGCGCGAGCCAAGGCCACGCGCTGCTTTTGACCGCCGGAGAGCTCGCTTGGACGCGCGCCGCCGCGGTCGGCCAGGCCCACGCGCTCGAGCAACTCCGACGCGCGCCGCTCCGCGGCCGCCCGTGAGCGTTTGCGGACGACTTGCGGCGCGAGGCAGAGGTTGTCCAGCACCGTCAGGTGCGGGAACAGCTGGTAATCTTGAAACACCATGCCCACGTCCGCGCGGAGGCGCGTGAGCGCCGCGTCCCCGAGGTGAGGCTCGACGACGTGGCCGCCGATGTGAATGCGTCCGGAGTCGATGCGTTCCAGCCCGTTCATGCAGCGTAGCAGCGTCGTTTTACCGGAGCCGGAGCTTCCGACCAGAGAAACGATGGCGCCAGCGGGCGCTTGGGCGTGCACTTCGCGCAGCACTTGGCGCGCGCCGAAGCGCTTGCCCACGGCCTGCAACATCACGGCCGCCTCGTTCACGTCGCCGTCCTCCCGCTGGCGGCCTCTAGGCGAAGCTCGATGCGTCGCGAGAGCCTCGCGAGTGGAAAGCTCATCGCGAAGTAGAGCCCGGCGCACAGCAGCCCCGGCGTTATCCAATCGCGCAGCTCCACGGCCAGGATCGTCATCCGTTTCGTCAGCTCCACCACCGTTATCACGCTGATCAACGACGAGTCTTTGAGCAAGGCGACGAAGTCGTTGGTCACGGCCGGCAGCGCCGTACGCAGGGCTTGCGGAAACACGACGTGACGGAGCGACTGCCACCGGCTCATACCCAGCGCGCGCGCGGCTTCGGTTTGGCCGGCAGGCACTGCGAGCAGCGCGCCGCGGTACACTTCCGCTTCGTAAGCGCCGTAGTTGAGCGCCAGACCGAGCACCGCCGCGGTGATGGGGCCGAGCCGGACGACGTCCGCGACGCCGAAGTAGAGCACGTAGAGCTGCAAGAGCAGGGGAGTGCCACGAAAGAGCTCCACATAGGCGGCGGCTAGCGCTCGCCCGACGCGCCCGGAGTAGAGCCTGAGCGCCGCGATCGCGAGCCCCAGCGGTGACGCCAACGCAAAGGACAGCAAAGACACGAGCAGGGTGACCAGGGCGCCTTGCAGGAATAACAGCGCGTGCCCGGCCACGAAGCGGCGCTCGGTGGGTGGCGGCTCAGATGCGCTCGGTGCGGCTTCCGTCTTTTGCCGCTCGTCCCACAGCTTCCAGCGCTCGAGGATCCGCTGCAGCTCGCCGCTTTCGCGGAGCGCGGCGAGCGACTCGTTCACGGCGCCCAAGAGCTGCGCGTCGTCCTTGCGCACGCCAATCACGTAGTGCCCCCGTGCGACGTCCCGAGCCACGCACGTGAGCTCCGGCAAGACGCACCCGTAGCGCTCGGCGATGACGTGGTCGAGCAGCACCGCTTCCGTGCGCCCTTTGACGAGGTCGAAGTAGGGCTCCTGCTGCCCTTCGTACAGCACGACCTCGGCCCGAGCGGCGCGGAGCAGGTCGCTGGCGACGGTTTGGTTCAGCGTGCCCACACGCTTGCCGGCGAGTGGCGCGAGCTCCGTGTAGCTCGCGCCACGACGCACGGTTAGCGTCTCTCCGTAGGTGTAATACGGCGTGCTGAGGAGGATGCGCGCGCGGCGTTCCGGCGTGTCTTCCAAGCCGTTCAGCGCGAGGTCGAAGTCCCCCCGCTCGAGGGCGGGGACGAGGTTCGACCAGTCGTTTTGCACGAACTTGGCCTGAACGCCGAGGGCACGCGCAAGTGCGGCCGCGATCTCCACCTCGAAGCCTTGCAGCTGCCCGGGGTTCTTCTCGTCCTCGAAGACGTAAGGCTCTCCTCCCTGCAAGTCGCCGCCCCAACGGAGCTCCCCGCGCGCTTTCACGCCGGCCAAATCCGCGCTCGCCGCCCCGGCCGTGGTCAGCACGGCCGCGGCCGAAGCCAAGGCCGCTAGCAGCGAGCGACAGCGGGAGCCCATGGGTCGCGCAGCCTACCGCTCTTGTGGCGATTTGACCCGGGTGGAATCCAGAGCTAGGTTTCGCGCGCCGAAAACGCATGACCATCGGGCAGCCGACCCCGCGACTGGTGAATCTAGACGAAGACCATGTGACAGGAGTCGCGTTCAATTTGGTCTTGCTCGTCTGGCGTCGTCGCACGCTCCTCGAAGCGTACCGAGCCGCAATTCAGCTCGTCACCGAAACGGTCGTGAAGAACCCGCGTGGGGTGGGGGTGATGCAAGTCGTCGAGGTCGACGCCATTCCTCCCGACAGTGAGACCCGCAAAGCGTTCGGCCTAATGATGCACCTGCCGGGCATCCAGCACTTCTCCGTGACGCACGACGGCACGGGCTTCAAGGCTGCGTCCGTTCGCGCCATCGTTTCGGGCGTCAACGCGCTCGCCCGTCCGACGTTCGCTCACTCCGTGCAGAGCAGCGTGCCCGACGCCGCGCGCTGGGCGGCGGCTCAGAACCGCGCCATCGGCGCTGCGGACGACGCCGCCGCCATCGAGCGCGCGTTGCAGTCGCTGCGGCGGTTGCACGTCGACAAATATCCGAGCGCCAAGAAGTAGAGACCCGCTCCGCGCGTGGGTCAGAGTCTCGTTTCGGGATCAACTGTTTTCGATCGATACTCGATGAATCGGCCTGCCTGGCCGGTCCTTCGCGACCGGTGATCCGAGGGCTGCGCTCGGTGTTGCGGTCGAGATAAAGCCGGCCCCAAAGACGAGGTTATGTACGGAGCGGACACAGGGTGTCAGCCCTGGGGGTGGCGATCCTCGCGGACGGGTCCTAGGGGAGCACCAGCCGGTTGGCGCGATGCTGAATAGCTCGCGGAAATTGCCAAGAAACGTTAAGTCACGCGCCGCTCCTCACTCTTCAAGCACCAAAGCCATGCGCTACGTCATCGTCATCCTCGGCCTCGTCCTCCTGATCGGAGGCCTGGTCGCCATCAAAGGCTCGCAAATTGGCATGCTCATCGGCATGGGCGAGGCCATGAAAAAGTCCGGCCCACCTCCCGAGGTCGTGAGCACGACGGTTGCCCAGAAGCAGGTTTGGGAGACGACGCTGAGCGCCGTGGGCAGCGTGGTGACCGCCAAGGGCGTCGCCTTGAGCAACGACGCCCCCGGCCTGGTCTCGCGCATCCACTTCGAGTCCGGTGACATGGTGAAGCAAGGCGCCGTTCTCGTGGAGCTGGATACGAGCGTGGAACGAGCACAGCTCGCGTCACTGCAGGCCAAGCGGGACCTGGCCCAGATTTCGGTGAAGCGTTCCACCTCACTCGCCAATTCGGGAGCCGTCGCGCAATCTCAGGTGGACGCGGACACATCGTCCTTCAAGAGCTTGTCGGCGGACGCGGGCGCTCTGTCCGCTCAGATCGCGCGCAAGGTCATCCGCGCGCCGTTCAGCGGCAAGCTCGGTATCCGTCAGGTCAACCTAGGCCAGTACCTCTCGCCCGGTACGACCGTGACGACGCTCGAGGCGGAGAAGGCCATTTTCGTGGACTTCTCGCTCCCTCAGCAGGAGCTGCCCAAGCTGCGCGTCGGCATGACGGTTCGTGCCAAGCAATCGGGGTCGAACGAACCGTTCGGCGAAGGCACCATCAGCGCCATCGATCCGGCGGTGGATCCGATGAGCCGTAACATCAAAGCGCGCGCTAGCTTGCCGGACATCGAAGACAAGCTTCGCCCGGGCATGTTCTTGCGCATCGAGGTCGTCCTCCCGGAGAAGTCGGAGGTGGTGGCGGTGCCGCAGACGGCCATCGTGCATGCCTCTTACGGGGATTCGGTGTTCACGGGCGAAGAGAAGCCCGGCCCCGACGGCAAGCCGCGCAAGGTCGCGCAACAACATTTCGTCAAGGTCGGCGCCGCGCGCGGTGACTTCATCGCCGTCTTGGACGGCTTGAAGGCCGACCAAGAAGTCGTGACCGGCGGCGCCTTCAAGCTCCGCAACGGCATCCCGCTCACGGTGAACAACCAGGGCGCACCGCAGCCGTTGCTCGACCCCCGGCCAGAGAATCGCTGAAGCGAGGTCTGTATGAAGCTCACGGATCTATTCATTCGCCGGCCGGTGCTGGCGATAGTCGTGAACCTGGTGATCATCATCGCCGGGTTGCAGGCGATCAAGTCGCTCAACGTGCGCCAGTACCCGAAGCTGGAGAGCGCGACGGTTACGGTGCGCACGCCTTACGTCGGCGCCAACGCGGACCTGGTACGCGGGTTCATCACCACGCCGCTCGAGCGTTCAATCGCCGCGGCGGACGGTATCGACTTCATCGAGTCGCAGAGCACGCAGGGTCTGTCCACGATCAACGTTCGTCTGAAGCTCAACTACTCAGCCTCCGCTGCGCTCGCAGACATCAGCGCGCGCGTCAACCAGGTGCGGCAAGAGCTACCGCCCGAGGCGGAGGTGCCGGCCATCAATCTGGAGCCTTCGGACGCCCAGATCGCCGCGATGTACATGAGCTTCGAGTCGAAAATTCTCGAAGAGAATCAGGTGACCGACTACCTGATCCGCGTCGTTCAGCCGCGCTTGTCGGCCATGGCCGGCGTACAAAAGGCGGACATCTTGGGCGGGCGCCAGTTCGCTCTGCGCGCGTGGCTCAAGCCGGAGCGGATGGCCGCGCTGGGCGTTAGCCCGGCTCGGGTCCGGCAGGCGCTTGCCTCCAACAACTACCTCGCGGCCGTCGGTCAGACCAAGGGCCAGCTCATTCAGGTGAACCTGACCGCCACCACGGATCTCCAAACCGTGGAAGGCTTCAAGAAGCTCGTGCTGCGGGAGGACAACGGCGCGCTCGTCCGGCTGGAGGACGTGGCGGACGTCACGCTCGGCGCGGACAACTACGACCAAGACGTGCGCATGAGCGGTAAGAAGGCCGTGTTCATGGGCGTGTGGGTGCTGCCGAACGCGAACTCGCTGGACGTGATCGGTCGAGTCAAAAAGGAGATCGAGACGATCCGGCAAGAGTTGCCGACCGGAATGAACGTGACCGTCGCGTTCGACTCCACCAACTACATCAACAACGCCGTGAACGAGGTGACGCGCACGCTGACGGAAACGATCGGCATCGTGGTCATCGTCATCTTCCTGTTCCTCGGCTCGCTCCGCACCGTGCTGGTGCCCATCGTCGCGATCCCGGTATCGCTGATCGGCGCGATCTTCTTGATGCAGGTGTTCGGCTTCACCATCAACCTGCTGACGCTGCTCGCCATCGTGCTGGCCGTCGGTTTGGTGGTGGACGACGCGATCGTCGTCGTGGAGAACGTGGAACGCAACATTCAAGAGGGCAAAACCCCGATGGATGCCGCGATTCTGGGCGCCCGAGAGCTCGTCGGCCCTATCGTCGCCATGACCATCACCCTCGCTGCGGTGTACGCGCCGATCGGCTTTCAGGGCGGCCTGACGGGCGCGCTGTTCCGTGAGTTCGCGTTCACGCTCGCGGGCGCGGTGTTCATCTCTGGCATCGTCGCGCTCACCCTGTCGCCGATGATGGCGTCGCGCATGCTCAAGGCCGAGCACTCGCAGGGCCGCTTCCCGCAGCTCGTCAACCGCGGGTTCGATGCCGTTCGCCGCGGGTACGGGCGCTTGCTGGGCGGCACGCTACGCATGCGCGGCATGGTCTACGCCGTGTGGATCACGCTGACGATCTTGATCGTGCCCCTCTACATGTTCTCGCCCGCGGAGCTGGCTCCGAACGAGGACCAGGGCGTGGTGTTCGGCGCGATCGAGGTTCCACCCAACGCCACGCTCGAGCAGCTCCAGCCGTACACGCAGCAGGTTTACGAGCAGTTCGCATCGGTGCCGGAGTTCGCCAGCAGCTTTCAGATCACGTTTCCCGCGCAGGGCTTCGGCGGCGCGCTCATGAAGCCGTGGGAAGAGCGCAAGCGCAACATCTTCGGCATTCAAGGCGAGCTGTTTGGCAAGACCTCCGGCATCGCTGGCATCCGGGCGCCGGTGTTCTTGCCGTCCGCCCTCCCCAGCGCCGGCTTCTTCCCGGTCGAGTTCGTGATCGCGTCGACGGAAGACCACACCAAGCTTCTCGGCTACGCCCAGAAGATCGTGGAGGAAGCGAACAAGAGCGGCCAGTTTGCATTCCCGCCCGCGCTGGACGTGAAAATCGATCAGGCCAAGAGCGAGATCGTGCTCGACCGCGACAAGGTCGGCTCGATGGGACTCAGCATGCAGCAGGTCGGCGCCGACCTTTCTTCCATGCTCGGCGGCAACTGGATCAACCGCTTCAGTATCGACGGCCGCGCCTACAAAGTGATCGCCCAGGTCGAGCGCAGCGCTCGTCTCACGCCGGACCAGCTGGCGGACATCCACGTCTCTGGGCCCAACGGCACGCTCATCCCGCTCAGCAGCATCGCTACCATCCGCGACGGTGTGGAGCCTCGCTCGCTCAATCGCTTCCAGCAGCTCAACGCGGTCAAGATCTCCGGCGTCGCTCCCCGCTCGGTGAACGACGGCCTCAAAGTGCTCGAAGACGCGGCCGCCAAGGTCATGCCTCCGGGCGCGCGCATGGATTACACGGGTGAGTCGCGGCAGCTGCGGCAGGAGTCGGGCAAGTTTCTCCCGGCAATGGGCCTGGCGGTGCTGCTCATCTTCTTGGTGCTGGCGGCGCAGTTCAACTCCTTCCGGGATCCGCTCGTGGTCCTCGCGGGGTCGGTGCCGCTCGCCATGTTCGGCGCGCTCATCTTCACCTTCCTGAAGTTCGCGGGCCCGCCTGGCATGAGCTTTGGGCTCACGGACGGCTGGACGACGACGCTGAACATCTACTCGCAGGTCGGTCTGGTGACGCTCGTCGGTCTGGTTTCCAAGAACGGCATCCTCATCGTGGAGTTCGCCAACGCCCAGCAGGCAGCGGGCCACACCAAGCTAGAAGCGATTCAGAGCGCGGCGTTGACTCGCCTCCGGCCGATTTTGATGACCACGGTCGCCACCGTCGTCGGCCACTTCCCGCTCACGCTCGTGACGGGCGCGGGCGCGGTCGCCCGTAACTCGATCGGTATCGTGCTGGTCGGCGGCATGGCGATCGGCACCCTGTTCACGCTGTTCGTGATCCCCTCCATCTACATGCTCATCGCCCAAGATCACGGGCACGACTTGGAAAAGTCGCGGACGGACTCGCATCGCGCCCCGAGCACCTCCGGCCACGACCTGGCCGACGATCTGGAGCCCGAGCTTCAGACGGGGTGATTCGGAAAGCAGGGGCTCGGCGGCGAGGCGTCGACTACCATGAATGAGCTATCCGAATGGTACCGGCGCCTGCGCACGGTCGCGCAGTACGGGCTAACGTACTCGAAGGATCCCTACGACCTGGAACGATTCCGAGAGGTGCTGGCAGTTACGGAGGAGCTCGCGCACGCCCTGACGCGCGAGCCTCCGGCGCTAGTCAGCGAAGCGCTACGTCTCGAGCTCGGCCCGCCGAGCCCGAAGCTAGACGTGCGCGCGGCCGTGTTTCGCGACGACCACGTGTTGCTCGTACGCGAGACGGCAGACGGCTTGTGGTCGCTGCCCGGGGGCTGGGTAGACGTCGGCGACGCGCCGGCGGGAGCGGCGGTGCGAGAAGTGCGCGAGGAGTCCGGCTACGAATGCGTCGCGCGTAAGCTCGTCGCGGTAGTGGATTGGAAGCAGCACTCCCCAGTGCCGCAGCTGTTTCATTGTTACAAGCTGTTGTTCTGGTGCGAGCTGGTTGGAGGGAAGCCCAGCCGCAGCTTGGAGACGTCCGAATGCGAATTCTTCGCGCTAGACGCGCTACCCCCGCTGTCGCTTGCGCGAGTGTCGGAGTCGATAATCGCGCGGGCCTTCCGGCACCGGGCCGCGCCCGACCTGCCGACCGAGTTCGACTGACCTCGGTCAATTGCAGGTGTCCGTGCGGCGCACCTCCGCGTGCGGCCGCTCCGACTTGATGGCAAGACATGTGTCGACGCACGGCGGCGGTGGCCCCTGATCGGGAGGTCGGCACTCGCGCCACCTTTTGTAGTCCGGGCTCGGCGTACACCGAGGCGGCAGCACCCAGCACGAGCCCGTGCCGTGCCCGCAGATCTCGCCCGGCGCCATCAAGTGACTGCAGGAAGCGTAGGGCACGTTGCAGTCGGCGCCCGCGCTGCACGTACACGCCGTCGCGCGGCACTGACCCAAGCCGGCCAGCGCCGGATGAGACGGCGAGCTCAAGCGGATGCAATCATTCCAATACGTCACGCCGTCGCACCCGCACACCGGATCCGGAGCGCTCGGGCAGATCGGCGGCCACGGCACGCATTGGCCATCGGTCGCGTCGCAGCCGGTTTTTTCGCACACCCAGCCACCATCGCAGTCGAAGTCTCCCGTGCAAGAGCCGGATTTGGCGCCGGCGGAAGATGACTCGCCAGCGCTCCCGGCGCTCCCGCCCCCGCCGGTCGCCATGGCGCCGCCTCCCCCGGTGACAACGCCGCCGACGGTGGAGGTGCCGTCGCCGCTCGCACCTCCGCCGCCCTGCTCTTTCGGTGCATCGCCGGACGAGTTGCCGGCCGCGGGCGGCCCGGCCGTGACTTCGAACACCGCGAGCTCGCGTCCTTCGCAGCCGCCGAGCGCAGTCAGCAATGCAAGGAGATGCCACGAGCGCCTCACTGCTCCGCTCCGGAGGTCCCGAAGCGACGTTGCCCAGCAGCCGTGAACGACAGAGCCACGGTAATCCCAGCGCGCAGCCGCGGCAGTTGCAGAAGCGGGCGCGACGCGAGTCCGTCCCGAACGACGAACGAAGTCGGCGCTACGTCGTAGTCCAGGGACGCGAGCGCAGAGAGGAACGCTCGCCCGGATAGGGGCAAACGCGCGCCCAACAGCGCGCTCAGCACCGGATCGAGCGCGGTCTGCGCGCGCGCTGCCGAGCCGAGCTCGGGTGCTTGAACCGGCTCGACCATGAGCGAGTCGAGTCCCGCGCCGAGGCCCACGCAACCGGAGACGTCCGGGGAAAGCAGCCAGTCGAAAGTCGGCACGACGCGGAACTGCAGTGGTCGCACGGTCACCTCGCCGCGCTCGAACGTGAGCCCCGTGCTGGCGTGGAGCGCGACCGAGAGCATGACTCCGGCCTGGCTCCTCCCGAAGCCCGCGCGCGGCTCGAGCACGACTCCGCCCCCGGGCACGAGCCGCGAACCGCCGAGCGAGCTCACACGAACCAGCGGACCCAGGTCGAAGCCGAATGGCGCGCGCGCCGGGGGGCTGCGCAGCCCGGGGGGCGGAGTGGGCTTCTGGTCGACGGTAGGCGCCCGAGGCGGCTCCGCCGCCGCGACCTGTAGCGTCGACTCGACGGCAAGATACAGGACGTGGAGCAGGGACTCGACCCCGGTTTCGAGCGACGTGACCTCCGAGAGGTGACGCCGAGTGAGCTCTTGCCGCGTCCGCCCGTCCTCGATGTCGATGCTAGGCGCGGACACGCTGCGTAAATCCACGTACGCGATCACGAGCGGCGGCGTAGACGCGCGGGTCTCGGGCTCGTCGAGGGTTTTCACGCTCGGCTGCACATCAAGGCGCGAGAGCAGCTCCCCGGCCGTGAGGCGCACGCGCGCGAGCGCCGACGCGTCTCCACTCACTCGAATCTCGACGACGCGGGAGGGAGCGGTCGTCGTTGCGGCGGTCGACTCGAGCGCGCCGGCTTGGCTCGACGACAGCGCCGAGAGTGCGAGCACGCAGCAAGCTAGCCAACGCTTCACGGCGGACCTAGCGCCGACAACCTCTCGGTCGCTTGGCGCCCATAGATGGAGCGCGGGTACTTTCGCTGCACCTCTCGCCACGCCGAGATCTCGAGGTCACGGCGACCGAGACGACCGAGGGCTCTGGCGCGACCTACCAAGGCTTCCGCCTCCAATCCGCGTGAAGAGCCGGCGAGGTAGCGTTCGAAGCCGACGAGCGCGGCCTGGGCGTCGCCGCTGTCCAGCTGTAAGAGCGCGAGCGTGACGCGTGACAGCTCGGCTTCCGGAGAGCTCGGGTACTGCTCCTGCAACAGGCGATAGAGGCCCGAAGCGCGACTCACGTCGCCCGAACGGCGCGCTTGATTTGCGTCCCCGAACAGCTTGGCGGCGGACGACGGCTCGAGCGCCTTCGACTCGACCAGGGCGCGTGGTGCCGTCTCGCTCGTCTCTAGGCTTCGCGGCGTAGCGATGCCGGTTCCGCTTCGTGGCGGCGAGACGTGAGGAACCTTGGCGGCCTCTGCGAGCAGCGGGGCGGTGACGGACCGCGACGGCACGGCCAGGGTCGTCGTCGGCGCGCTCGCGGGCGACGCGAGAGGCTTGCTCGCCGGCACCGCGCGCGGTTGCACCGGCACGGGCGGGGCGAACAGCGTGCTCAACGTGCGCCACGACCCGCGACCGGCAACACTCGCCGCGACCGCTGCGCTGGCGGTAATCAACGCCGCCGCAGCGGCGCCGAGCATCAGCAGACGACGCCGACCGCGTCGGCGCGGCGCGGCGAAGCGAAGGGCTTCGGGGCCGCGCTCGGCGCTCGGGAGCGCGAGGGGGCGAAGCGATAGCGCAGGGGGCGGGGACGAGGAGAGCGGACGCGCTTCCTCTCGAAAATCCAGCCGCGCCGCGTATTCGAAGCGACACACGTCGCAGGCTCGCAGGTGCTGCTCGAGACGCTCGGATTCGGCCGGCGACAGCGCGCCTTCGAACAGTTTGTCGAATAACTCTTCTGGGTGAATGCCGACGACGGTCATGGCTTCACCTTCAGCTCCGCGAGCGCGGGTTGGGCGTCGATGCGCGCGCGCAGGGCCTCTTTCGCGAGCCGTACGCGGCTGCGCACGGTGTTGACGGGCGCGCCGCTCGCTCGCGCGACTTCCTCCAGGCTCCAGCCCATCACCACGCGCAGCGTGAGCGCTTCGGCCTGCTCTTCCGGGAGGTCTTCCAACAGCTCGCGCAGTAGCTCGCGCCGGCGCGCCCCGAGCGCAGCTTCGCTCACGGTGGGCTCCTCGTGTTCGCTCGGGCCGAGGTGGCCGAGGGACTCGCGGCGGCTCTCGTCCCGCTTGCGTCCTTTGCGGACGCGAAGCGCGACGCGCAGGGTGATGCGCGAAGCGTAGCCAGCGGGGTGGCACTCCCCCCGAAACGCCGGCAGCGCGCGCACCAGCGCGATCATCGACTGCTGCACGGCGTCGTCCAAGTCCGCATGATTGGCGCCGAGCACGCCGCTAGCGACGCGGGTGAGCGTTGGCCAGACGTATGCCAGGAGCTCTTGGGTGGCAGCGAGGTCGCCCGCTGCGGCTCGGGTCGCGAGCTCTCGCGCGTTCTCCTCGTTAGAGGGGAGCCCGGCAGGCGGCGCGAAGGGCGCGGCAGCGGTCTGGGGGTCGGCTCGGCGGCTCACTCGTCTCTATCGTAGGCCGCCGGCGCGAAAAGCGATCAACGCCGGCGCGCCTCCCGCAAATCAGTGAAGGAAATCCGCGGGTTCCGCGGCGCCTGCCCGCTCCGGCTCACTCGGTCGTGGCGGTGCGGGGCGGGTACGGTCGCGCCTGCTTGATGAAGAGGTGCGGTTTTCCGTCCGCTTGGTCCATGTCGTCGAACTTGAACTCGACGTCCATCGCGTACCAACCCTTGTTACCCGACCGAGGACCGTACGCGGCGGAAAACCTCGAATGAATGGCGTCCAGCGCGACGCCAAGCTCGTGCGTCTGTGACGGCGTGAGCACGGTCTCTCCGTCCGGCACCAGGTTCGAGTGGGCGAGAAAGGTGACGGGCTGGTTCGGGTTGCTGAAGAAGTAGAGGAATGAGTCGCTGGTCACGCCCGCGGGCGGGTGCACGACCTCCGCCTGACCGCCCCACTGCACGTTCACGTAGAAGGCCGGCTCAATGCCTTCGACGTCGAACGGATTGTTGGTGACGGCGACGCCGTTGGCCTCTTCGGCCGGGAAGTTGTGATGCACGAGCAGCGCCATGCCGACGCTGTGGTGGTCGATGCCGTAGTAGCTGCGCTCTTCGAAGGTTCGAAACAGCCAGATGCTGGACCACGCGCCGCGCACGGCGTCCAGCACGCTCTCCCAGTTCTTGGGATCGCCGGTCTGCGACTCATAGCAGCCTGCGCACGGGAAGCCGTCGAGATCTTCACTGTTGGTGCTCGTGCGAAAGCGCATGGTGAGCCCCGGGTAGTCCGAGGCGAGCTTGGCCTTGAGCGTGGTCTGAAATTCTTCGCTCACCTCCGCGGTGAGCATCTCGGCGCGCAGACTCTCGAGCTCTGCCTCGCGCAGGGCCGGATCGGTCGCGAAATCCGGGTCTTGTAAGAGCGCGTCCACGCGGTCGAACAAGCCATTTTCCTGCATGAATTCGTTATAGTAAAAGACCGGTATCCCGAACGCCTTGGGCGTCGGCACGCCCTCGGTCTTGGCGAGGATGGAGTACTGCGCGGCCTTGCCACCGTAGGCACGTACGGATTCCTTGATCGACTCGCGTAGCGATACGCCTTCCATCTCGGGCGTGACGTCCTCGATGTCCAGGAGGGCCTTCTCGTCCAAGTTCAGCGGGGGGAGAACGACCGGCGTGGGCTTGTGGCTCTCCCAGAACTCGGCGGCGTCGTCCGCGCTCACTTGCTCGACCGACCATTCCGTGGGCCCGACGGTGAGGCGCACCCACTCGCCCTCTAGCGCGCGAAGCTCTTCGTCGTCGAAAGCGCCGCGCAGACCCATGTTGGGCGTGTGCCGGTTTTGGGACAGCACGTTCACGTGCGACAGCGGCGTCTGAAACTCTTGCGTGATGAGTCCCGCCACCACCGAAATGTCGTTCGGCGCTTGGTCCAGAACCGCGAGGTCTTGGTAGCCCAAGTAGATGTCTTCGAGCTCGGCGGCCTTGGCGAAGCGAATGCGCCCGATGGTCGAGCCCAGCGTGAGCGGCTGGTAGTCGATCTTTCCGTACAACGTTTCCGTCGTGATGACTTGCACGTCGCTTTCGAGCTTGGCCGCGACCTTCTCGATTGCCTCGGAGGTGGGATGAAACTGCAGAATGGGGCCAAAATAGCTGGCCTTTGCCACGCCTTGGTACAGCTTCGTGATCATCTCCGCCGACGCGGTGTCGTACGGCGAAAGCTCGAGTGCCCACACCCCCGGGGCCTCGTAGTAGCTCACGGCGCCGAGCACGAAGCGGCGATCCGGACGGTAGTACTCGGTTGCCTCGAAGCTCGATAGCTCGCTCACGAGCGGTAAATCGCCGCCGGAGAGGTTCTTGCTGATGAACTCGTAGTGGATCTTGTACCGGGTGCTGTTT
>JAQSWN010000327.1 GCA_029266615.1 Polyangiaceae bacterium | reverse complement strand
ATCAACGCCAACCACAAACCTGCCAGAGTGGCGACCACACCCCACACCGCGGTTGCGAACGCGAACTTGCGGACGACCGCGTCGTCGTAGCTGAACTTCTCGGTTTCAGTAGCCATGCTCGGCTGCCATGGGGCAAGACACGTGCCGAGGACGTTGATGCGCTTTTTCCGGTCGCGGTCGTGGGGTTTGCGCAATCCTTGCGCGCCCGCGAAAATTCGGCGCGCAGGGAAGGGCGCACGTCGTTCGCCGCGGATCGTAAGGCTTGGAACCCGAGCGATCTAACCGCTCCGCGCGTTGGTGCGCCCTTGGCCAGCCCCTTGCAAGGCGGCCTGATGCCATGCCCGGCCTCCCGCCAGCTCGTTCCAACAGGGTGCTCCTGGTCGATAGTGACTACCGAACGAGCAATCGCTTGGCGGGACTCCTGCGCGACGACGGCTTCGACGTCGACGTGGTTCGTGACGGTGCGGCCGCCATCGCTCACCTCGCCCGCTCCCCGGTCCCTGACACGCTCATCACCGAGCTGAAGATGCGCTTTGCCGACGGCGTCTCCGTTGCCCGCTATGCTCGGGCTCAGCGCCCCGGCGTGAGGGTCATCGTGCTCACGGGCTATCCCAACTTGCTCGGTCAGGGTGCGCTAGGAAATCCACCGCCCCTGGTCCTGACGAAGCCGCTCGACTATCCGCAGCTTTTGGCGGCGTTGGCCTCGGCGAACCCCTCGACGTCATCCTTCCCCAGCGCGGTCGCCAAGAAGTGTTAAAGGTTGGGCAACGTCGGTAAGTATGAGCACCGAGACTCGGTTCCAGGAGATCAAGCGCTACGTGCGCTTGAATGACCGTGACGGCGAGCTGCTGCGCGGTTTCGGCGTCCTCGCCGCGCCGGAGCTGCCACGGATTGCTCGGGAGTTCTACGACCGCATCCGCGAGCACGAAGACGCCAACCAAGTTTTCACGGGGGAGGAACAGATCCAGCGCCTCCAAAGATCGCTGGTCGGCTGGCTAACCCGAGTCTGCAGCGGTGTGTACGACGAGGCATATCACGAGCAGACGTCGATCATCGGACGCGTCCACGTGCGCATCGGCCTTCCCCAGCGCTACATGCTCACGGCCATGGCTCTGATTCGCGTCGCGCTGCTGCGTATCGCGGATCAAAAGCTGGGGGCCGATGCCGCCGCGACGCGAGAGGCCATCGTGCGCGTCCTAGACATCGAGCTGGCGGTCATGCTCGAGGCCTACAAGGATTCCTACGTCGAGCGACTGGAGCAAGCGGCGAGGGACGAGATCGCTTGCGAATCGAGCGGCCGCCCCGGGCCCGCTAGCCGCTACGTCAATGCGGACGAGCTCACGGGGGCGATCGTGATCGCGCTCGACCACGCGGGAAGGATTTGCCTCTTCAACAGCGAGGCCGAGCGCGTCACTAGCTACGCGCGCGACGAGGTCTTGGGTCGCTTCTTCTTGGAGGTCTTGGGGGTCGAAGACGAGCCGCTGATTCAGGCCGTTCACAAGGGGCTGGCTGGACCTTCAGAGCTGCAAGAGGTCGAGGCGATCATCCGCACCCGATCGGGTAAGCCGCGAGACGTGATTTGGAACCTCAGCGCAGCGGTGGACGGACGCTCCGACCAGGTGGCTCTGGTCGCGGCCGGTCGCGACATCACCGACGAGAAGGCAAAGGACGAGCGGTCGCGACAGAACGAGCGCCTAGCCGCGATCGGCACGCTCGCGGCAGGTTTGGCTCATGAAATTCGGAACCCGCTGAACGGCGCCCAACTCCACGTCGCGTTCCTGGAGCGAGCCATCAAACGCAAGGGCGAGCAACAGGACATGCTGGAGGCGACGCGCGTCGTCGGCGAAGAGATCAAGCGTCTGGCGCTGCTGGTGACGGAGTTCCTCGACTTTGCGCGGCCAAAGCCGCCGGATTTGAAGCCCACGAGCCTCGTGAGGTGTCTCCAGCATGCGTGCGAGATGGTCGAGCCCACGGCACGACCGGTACGCGTGACGCTCGTTTGCGACCCTCCGAGCTCGGATGTCGTATTCCCGGCGGACTTCGCCAAGATAACGCAGGTGCTACTGAACCTGCTGAACAACGCGGTGGAGTCGACGGGCGGGGCGGGCGGCGGGTCCGTGTTGCTGCGCGGGCGGCGAGGTCCTCGCCACCTGATGATCGATGTCGAGGACGATGGGCCCGGTCTACCGACCCCCGACGCCCCCATCTTCGACGCATTCTATTCCACCAAAGAGGGTGGGACCGGCCTGGGGCTGGCCATCTCGCACCGTATCGTGACCGACCATCGCGGAACCATCGACGTGTCGAGTCGCCCGGGCAAGACTACGTTTCGCATCACGTTGCCGCTCGACGAGCGGCAGGAATGAACCAATGAGCGTAAGAAGAGCAAAAATCTTAGTGGTGGACGACGAAGCGTCCGCTAGGAGCGGCCTCGGAAAGCTGCTGGAGCAAGAGGGCTATCAAGTCCTGCAAGCGGCGGATGGCCGTGAAGCCCTCGAGGCCGTGGCCGACGAGGCGCCAGAACTCATCATCACCGACTTGAAGATGCCGGTCATGGACGGCATGGAGCTGCTGACTCAATTACGCGAACGGGAGGTGCAGATTCCAGCCATTGTCGCGACGGCCTTCGGCGAAGTTTCGACCGCCGTAGCGGCGATGCGCGCGGGAGCCGAGGACTACCTGACGAAGCCCATCGACTTCGATGCGCTGCTGCTAGTCGTCGAAAGGACGCTCGCGCGCGCCGAGCTTCGCACCGAGGCCGAGAACTTGCGGCGCCAGCTGCGCGCGCGTGACAACGAGGGCCTCGAGGGGCTCTTGGGCGCGAGCGCGGCCATGCAGCGCGTCTACCATATGGTCAAGCAAGTGGCGCCCGCGCGCGCGACCGTGCTGATTACGGGTGAGAGCGGGACTGGTAAGGGCGAGGTGGCGCGGGCGCTCCACGCACTGAGTCCGCGCGCGTCGGCCCCGTTCGTCTCGCTCCATTGCGCCGCGCTCGCGGAGAGTCTTCTCGAAAGCGAGCTCTTCGGCCACGAAAGGGGAGCGTTTACCGGCGCGGACAAGCGGCGCATTGGGCGCATCGAGCAAGCCAATGGCGGAACGCTCTTCCTGGACGAGATCGGTGAAATCCCACCCGCCACCCAAATCAAGCTGCTTCGCGTCTTGCAAGAGCGCTGCTTCGAGCGCGTTGGTGGCAACGAGACGATCAAGGTGGACGTGCGCGTCGTGGCCGCCACGAACAAAGACTTCGCGACCGAAGTACGCGAGAAGCGCTTCCGCGAGGACCTCTACTACCGCCTCAACGTCGTGCACGTAGACATGCCGCCTCTCCGTCAGCGAGGTAACGACGTGATCCTTCTAGCGGAGCACTTCTTGCGTCGCTTCTCTTTGGAGAACAACCGGCGCATCGACGGCTTCGACGACGCTGCGCGCGCCAAGCTCGTCGCGCACCGCTGGCCTGGCAACGTCCGGGAGCTGGAGAACGCCGTGGAGCGGGCGGTCGTATTCACGGAGGGCGAGATGGTCGAGGCCAACGCTCTGCCTTTCGACGCCGCGCCCGCGACGATCGAAGGCGGTCCGCGAATTCCCGGGGCGACATTGGCCGAGCTCGAGAAACACGCAATTTTGGCCACGTTGGAGTCCGTGAACGGTTCGACCAGTCGCGCCGCGGAGATGCTCGATATCAGTCCCCGGACGATCCAATATCGCCTCCACGAGTACGGAGCCGCTAGCACTCGTCCGAAGAGCTGAGCGAGACCGCTCCGCAGCCCAACATGTGCGGCTGCGGAGCCCGGCTCACGGCTTTCAGTGACTGAGGCGCGTCGTCAGTAGCTCGGCGAACGCGCTGCAGGCATCCACGGTCGTGAAGATGCCTACGACCTTGCCGTTGTCGCTGATAACGGCCGAGCCGTACTTCTTAGCGGCCATCGTCGAGACGACTTCGTCCAGCTCGGCTTCCGGACTTACCACGTAAGGTTCCGGCGTCATGGCTTCGCTGACGGCGATTTGCGTCGGATCCACGTCGCTCAGGGTCTCGACGAGGCGCAGATCTCGGTCCGTCACTATGCCGACGAGCTTGCCCTGATGAAGGACGGGCAGATGCCGGATGTGTTGCTCGCGCATCAGCCGGTGCGCGACAGACATCGGCTGCTCGTCACCAATGGTCTGAACGTCCGTGGTCATGTACTTTTTGATGTGGGGAATGCTCTTGCTCATGGGCTTTTCTGCTGAATAATTCGAGGCATCATCGGGCTACTAAAGGAAGGCTGTGGTCGTTGCTCACACGGTCGTTCTGGTAGTACGTGTGCGGGCGTCCATGGCGCTGGCGGTGTTGCTCGCACCACATCTCGCCCGAGCGCACCCGCTCGGCGACGCAGAGGGGGCAGGGTGGTTCGATTGCCGGCACCGGCAGCTCTTGCGGCTCCGGTGGGATGACGAGCACGGGGCAAGACGCCAGCCGTACGGCCCCCTCGGCGACCGAGCCGAGGAGCCAGCGAGCGAGGCCGCGATGGCCGTGGGTGCCGAGGACGAGCAGTTGCGCGTCGAGAGCGCTCGCGAGCTCAGTCAAGCCGATGATCGGCTCGTTGAGGACGACGTGAGAGAAGACTCGCACCTGACCCTCATGGAACCCGGGGGCCGAGGACAACACGTTGTCCAAATGTGCGCTCAATCGACGATGCTGCTCCTCGATACTTAGAATCGGGAGCGGTCCGACGCCCTGGTAGGGAGGCGCCAACGACACGCCGACGTTCGCGCCGGCCGCCAAGGACGCATGCACGACGTGCAACTCGGCCGGCGCCACCCGTCGGGCGCTCTCGTACGCAGCAAGCAGGGCCCGATCTCCATGTTTCGAATAGTCAGTACCGACGACGACGACGAAAGGCTTAGTCATGCAACCTCCAGCTCCCTCTCTGCAGCGTTCGTGCCATGAGAAAGCAGCGCAGAACGCTCTGCTTTCCTCGGCGGCAGCAGTAGCGGCCGCACATCCTGCGCGCGAGACGCGGGGTCTGCGCGGGTTCACGCCGCCCGAGCATCATTCGCCGACACGCAGCACGCCTACTTCGAGGTCCCCGAACCAATCGATGAAACGCTGCACGTCTCGCCCGCGATAGATCGCCCCGTGTTGGGGGCACATCATTTGGATGTCGAGCTTGGAAACTCGCGTGCACCAAGCGTCGCGCGCGTCTCGCGAGCCCATCCAGCGTTGGTGAAAACCCTTGGCGTAGCGCACGTGCTGGTCGAAATTGGTGACGAACAGCCCATCCTGCCCGGCCGGCAAGATGGCGGCTCCAACGTCCCCGCTGAACAGGATTTGGGCGCTGTGGTCGTAGAGGTGGTGGTTGCCCGAAGAGTGAAGAAAGTGAGCCGGAACGATCGACATGGTCTGTCCCCCAAAGTCGATTTGCATTCCGTCGTCAGGGACGGCGATGAAAGTGTCGTCATTCCCGCCGAAATGTGGAATGAAGGTGCACCAGAGCCAGCTCGTGTAGCACTTGATTTCCGGCTTTACCGCCAGCCAAAGCGCGAGAGAGGAAATCACGTCGGGGTCTTGATGCGACGCAAAGACATGCGTCAGGCTTCTTGGGTCCGCAACTTCGCTCAGAGCCGAGAAGACGGCCGGGAAGATCTCCTGACCTCCTGGGTCGGTGAGCATCGCGAGCGACCTGGACGTGATTAGGTACTCGTTCGTGTCGATGAGGTGCGACGGTCGCTCCGGATCACGAGCGATCACTTGCCAGCGGTGCCCGCCATTGTCGTACAGAGTCGTCGCTTTCTTCATTCAACGCCGCATTTCCTTCAACGTGAGCTTGAGAACGTTCATGACGCTCTCTGAACTGCCGTAAAATTCCTGAGAAACCTGTGCGAGCTGCGCTCGCTGTTCGTCCGCGCCGCTGGAGGCTTCAATCATCGCGGACCGCGACAGGACGACCGCCATCATCCCGAGCTGATCGAGATCGCCGAGTGCGTCCACGACTTTCCGCCAGAGGCGAATGAGCGTGAGCTCCCGGTTCTCTTGCATGGCGCTTCGCTGCAAAAAGGTTCGGGAGGCCGCTGGGCTCGAGGTCGCCTCCGCCGCCCGCTGGAGCAGCCGGAGGAGATGCGCCTCTTTGCACGCCCGGCTGACCTCGGTAACGACTTGGCAGCTCAATGCGGCGAGGCCTTGCAACTCGACATGCAAGTCCCGGCTCCAACGCCGCATCTGTGACGACACCTCGTCGAATCCGCGCAGGCTACTGCCGCCTCGCTTGCTCTGTACCATCGCGTCTAAAGCGAGCAAGTTGACGTGACGCGAACGAGCGAGGAGCTCTTTGGCGGCCTCGTTCAAAGCGGCTACGCGGTTGAAGCTCGCGTGCGCATTCA
>JAQSWN010000090.1 GCA_029266615.1 Polyangiaceae bacterium | reverse complement strand
GCCGCGTAGACCAAAGGCGATGGAGACTTGGCCCGCCGCCATGTTGGCGATGAGAGAAGGTATGAAGTAGGGGCTGACCTTGCCCGGGCCCTTCGTGGTGAGCGTGATGGTGCAACGCTCGAGGTTCTCTAGACCGCCCAGGCCGACACCGATGTAGACGCCAGCGCGATCGCGCTCGTCTTCCGTCAGGTTCAGCTCCGCCTGATCCATCGCCATTTTCGTCGCTGCGAGGGAGAAGGGGATGAAGCGAGAGACCTCTTTGATCTTCTTCTTCTCCATGTACGCGGCTGCCTCGAAGCCCTTCACCTCCGCCGCGATGCGGGTCGTAAACTGTTCGGTCGCTTCGAACTGCGTGATCGGACCGACGCCGCTCTTACCGTTGATGAGCGACTGAAAGCTCGCATCCGTCCCGATTCCGTTCGGAGTGACGAATTCCTGTAACGACGATCCGCTCCATGTGCTCCTTAGCTGCCTAGAGCCAACTGACGCTTCTGCCAGTGGTGACGTGGGGCGCGCAATGGCGCCCCACGGCGGCGTTCAGCCCGCCAGGTGCTTCTCGATGTAGTCGACGGCGTCCTGAACCGAGCGAATCTTCTCGGTATCTTCGTCCGGAATGTCGATCTCGAAGGCTTCTTCGAAGGCCAGGACCAGCTCCACCAGACCGAGCGAATCCGCGCCCAGATCGTCGATGAACGTGGACTCGGGCTTGATGTCCTTCTCGTCCACGTCGAGCTGCTCTTTGATGATCCGCTTTACTTCGGCGGTTACGTTCCGACCTTCAGCCATGATGCCTTCGTTGCCTCCAGGGGCGCCCTCTACCAGAGAGGTGGCCCCATTTGCAGGGATATTTCGAACCGTTAGCTAGATTCCGTCGTGCGTCCAAGGCTTCCGCACCCGCTTCGCCGTGAGGCGAAGTACAGGCAAAAAAGCCAAAGCATTACATGTACATGCCGCCATTCACGCGCAGCGCCTGGCCGGTGACGTACGCCGCTTCGTCCGAAGCCAGGTACACGACGGCGGCCGCGACCTCTTCCGGCTTACCGGTGCGGCCGAGGGGGATGGCGGAGTTGATGCGGGCCTGCTGCTCTTCCGTGAGCGCGCCGGTCATGTCCGTATCGATGAAGCCGGGGGTGATGGCGTTGACGGTGATGTTCCGCGACGACAGCTCTCGAGCCATGCTCTTGGCCGCCCCGAGGAGCGCGGCCTTGGAGGCGGAGTACGCTGTTTGCCCCGCGTTGCCCATTTCCCCGACGACGCTGGACAAGAAGATCACGCGGCCGGTCCTGGCGCGCATCATCACTTTGGTAGCGGCGCGCGCGCAGCCGACGGACCCTTTGAGGTTCACGGCCAGGATACGATCGAAATCCTCGTCCTTCAGCCGCATCAGCAAGCCGTCGACCGCGATGCCGGCGCTGCAAACGAGGATGTCCAGGCGACCGAGGCGCTTGGCGACCTCGGCGATGGCGCTGTCGGCCGCGTCGCCGCTGCCCACGTCGAAGCCGACGATTTCGGCCTTGCCGCCCGTTTGCGCGATGGCGTCCGCCACTTCACGCGCTTTGCCCTCGTTGCTCACGTAGTTGATGACGACGTGCGCGCCCTGCTTGGCCAGCGCGAGCGACGCAGCACGCCCGATACCGCGTGAGCCGCCCGTGACGAGCGCTACTTTGCCGGTGAGATCGAACATTGCCGAGGTTCCTTCAGAGAAATGCGCGGTCAAAACCGCCGTGAGCGCGCGTCTTTAGCACGTAGCTGGCGTTGTCGAGCGCAAAATGTCTTACGCGGCGCAGCCTTGCGCGCCGCGCCATGCGTCAACTCGCCAGAAACTCCGCCACTTTCGCGACGCTCTCCGCGTCCCCCACCGAGAGCACCGAAATACGCTTGTCGATGCGCTTAGCGAGGCCGGCCAGGACCTTGCCAGGCCCAATCTCCAGAGCGCGCGTGACGCCCGACTCGGCCATGGCGAGCACCGTTTGCTCCCACTTCACGGGGGAGTCTACCTGCTGCACGAGGAGCCCCGCGACGCGCGACGCGTCCTGATTCGGCTTTGCTTCCACGTTGGCGAGCACCGGGAAGGCCAGCGCGGCGGGCGCGACCTGGGCGAGCGCCGTCTTCATACGCTCGGCCGCGGGGGCCATGAGCGAGCAATGAAAGGGCGCGCTCACGTTCAGCACGATGGCCTTGAGCTTGCGCTCGCCGGCTAACGCGGCCGCGCGCGCGACCGCAGTCTTGTGACCGGAAATCACGATCTGCCCTGGCGCGTTGAAATTGGCGGGGGCGACGACTTCGTCCTGCGCCGCGTCTGCGCAGAGCGCGCTGACGGCGTCGGCATCGCCGCCCATGATCGCGGCCATGCCGCCCAAGCCTTCCGGCACGGCTTCTTGCATCGCTTGGCCGCGCAGGTGCACGAGGCGCACCGCGTCTTCGAACCCGAGCGCGCCGGCGGCCACCAGGGCGCTGTACTCACCGAGCGAATGACCCGCGCCCTGACTCGGGGGCGGCAAGCTGGGGAGCGCTTCGCGGATGGCGGCGAGAGCGGCCACGCTCGTGGTGACGATCGCCGGTTGCGCAAACTTGGTGAGGGTGAGGTCCGACTCCGGACCTTCGAAGCACAGGTTCTTGAGCGAAAAACCGAGCGCCGCGTCCGCCCGCTCCCACACTTCGCGCGCAGCCGCCGAGCTCGCGTAGAGCTCCTTGCCCATGCCCACCTTTTGCGTGCCCTGACCTGGGAAAAACCATGCCGTCGTCAATGCCAGCTCCTTGAAGCGTCGTGCACCGACGACGCGAAAACTAGACGCGAACCAGCGCGCTGCCCCAAGACACGCCCGCGCCGAGCGCGCACATCAGCACGGTGTCGCCCTTTTGAATGCGACCGTCGCGCAAGCCCTCGTCCAGCGCGATGGGGATCGACGCGCTCGAGGTGTTGCCGTACCGCTCGATGTTGAGCACGAAGCGCTCGAGAGGGATGTCCAAACGCGCCGCGACCTGGGCGATGATGCGCAGGTTGGCTTGGTGCGGCACGACCCAGCGCACTGCGGAGGCAGGAAGCTCCGCTTGCTCGAGCGCGGATCGCGAGGCACTGGTGAGGTTCTTCACCGCGACCTTGAAGATGTCTTGCCCGGCCATGTGCACCTTACCGCGCGCGTTGGCGAGCGACTCGGCCGTGAGCGGCTCCTTGCTGCCACCGCCGGGGATGCAGAGCGAGCCCACGAGCGACGAATCCGTGTACAGCTTGGTGGAGAGGATGCCGGAGCCGTCCTCCTTCGCGGGGCCGAGCACCGCGGCACCTGCGCCGTCCCCGAACAGGACGCACGTGGTGCGGTCCTTCCAGTTCAGGATGCGGCTGAGCAGCTCCACGCCCACGATGAGCACGTGCTTCTGCGCACCCGAACGGATGAACTGATCCGCGATGGACATCGCGTAAATGAAACCGGCGCACGCGGCGGAAATGTCGAACGACGGGATGGGACCCGCGCCGAGCTTCTGCTGCAAGATGGCGGCGCAGGCCGGCATCGGCAGGTCTGGAGTGACCGTGCCGACGATGATCATGTCCAAGTCCTTGGCCGTGAGACCGGCGGCTTGCAACGCGCGCTGAGCCGCATGGAGAGCCATGTCGCTCGAGGCTTGATCGTCGCCCGCGATGCGGCGCTCTCTGATGCCCGTACGCTCGGTGATCCACGCGTCCGACGTGTCAACGAGCCTTTCCAGCTCGCCGTTGGTCAGGATCTTGTCAGGCGCGTAGGCGCCGGTGCCAAGGATGACGCTATGAGGGGCAGTGACGCTCGGCATGCCTAGTCTGGATACGATCACCGGGCGGAGGCGTCACCAGAAATGGTTAAACCACCTGATGGGCCGCACGACCGAATCAACGCGATGCGTCGTTCCAGTCCGCGGCCCAGCCGGCGCGCTCGCTTCAGCTCTCGGCGGCGCCGCTCTTGATGACGGCGCGACCCTTGTAGAACCCACAGCCCGGGCAGACCCGGTGCGGCACCATCGGTGCCGAGCAGCTGGGGCAAGGCACCACGTTGGGTGCCGAGACCTTGTCATGATTGGCCCTGCGCATATCGCGCCTGCTGCTGCTCTTGCGTCGTTTCGGAACGGCCACGAGGATTACTCCTTCTTGATCTTCTGCTCGAGCCGACTCTTGAGCTCGGCTAGCGGTGACAGCCGCGGGTCGAGAGGCTTCTCGCCTCCCGGCTGGCTGTCAGCGGGGAGCGGAGGGTTAGCGGCTGTTTGCTCGGTTGGCAAGTCCGAACGGCGCGGAAACATCGGAAGCTCGAGAATGATGAACTCGCGGACGAAGTCGTCCAGCGCGATCTCGTGACCGTCGTACGTGTCTTGACCGGCTATTTCCTCGGTTAAAGTGGGGGTTTCGTCCCACTTTCCTTCGGATTTTCCTGAGTTTCTGGCGCGCGTGGGCTTTTCCGGTCCGCTTTTTTCGGCAGAAAGCCCCGGTTTCGGCTCCGGCCGAGCTCGGCGACGCGCGACGTGGCTCTCGTGGGCGGTCGTCGCGCCGGACTTCGGAGAAAGCATGAGCACCACTTCGGTCCGGACCGGGACTGGCACCGGATCGAGCGTGACCACGCAAGGCAGCGTCAGGTCCGCCTCCAGATGGCCGCGTACCAAGACGGAGGTGCCGTTCTTGCTCACGGTGACGTCTAGCTTGCCGGGCGCCGACACCGTGGCGTCCGTGTCTTGTAGCGCGCGACGTAGCCATGCCTCGGACAGCGCGAAGACGGCGTGTTTCGGACCTTGCTCCAGGTCTGCGACGGGAATGACCAGCTCGGGGGACATCGACGGAGGGCAATAGCGCGGCCATGCCCTCCGCGCAAAACAGACGCCGCGGCCGCTAGTTTGATATGCCAGGGGCAGTGACGTTCGAGGCGAGCCCAGACACGCGGGCGCGGCGCATGACGCTCGCGCTCGCGATCTACACAGGCGTCACGCTGCTCCTGATCGCGTGCGCGTCTCGCGAGACGTGGCTCGTGCACACGCGCTACAACCACTTCGCGCTGCTGGCGGAGGCGTGGTTGAAGGGGAGGCTGGATCTGGGAGGACCACCGCCCGAGTACGCGGGAGGCAACGACTTCGCGAGCTACGGCGGGAGATGGTTCGTGGTGTTCCCGCCATTCCCGAGCGTGCTGCTGCTGCCGCTCGTAGCCCTCGCTGGAGGCGCAGCGCACGTGCCAGACGGGTTGTTCTTCTTGCTCCTCGCGGGGCTCGCGCCGGCGCTCCTGTTCCTCGCGCTGGAGAAGCTGCGGCGGCGCGTGGAGTCGCGGCGCAGCGAGCTGGAAAACGTGATCCTCGCGTGCTTGTTCTGCGTCGGCAGCGTGTACTTCTTCTGCAGCTTGCAGGGAACGGTCTGGTATGCGGCCCACGTGGTGGGAGCGGTGCTCATGGCGGGCTACCTGTTGTTCGCGCTCGGCGCGGAGCGGCCGCTCTTGGCTGGCGCTTGTCTCGCGCTCGGTTTCGCGACGCGGACGCCGCTGCTACTCGCTGCGCCGCTCTTCGTTCTGGAGGCGGTCCGGGAGACAGGCATCGCCGCGCCGCGGGGAGCGCCGCTCATCGCGCGCTACGACGCGCGGCGCTTGCTGAAGCTGCTCGGCTGGTTCGCCTTGCCGATCGCCCTGGGGCTCGCCTTTTCGCTCTGGCACAACGCCGCGCGCTTCGACTCGGCGTTCGAGCCCGGTTACCGATACTTGAGCATCGCTTGGGCCCACCGCATCGCGAAGTGGGGGCTCTTCGACTACCACTACTTGGCCAAAAACCTGGGCGTCGCGCTGACGAGCCTGCCCTGGCTCCCCGCTGGAGACGGGCCGGTGCAGGTGAACGCGCACGGCCTCGCGCTTTGGATCACGACGCCGATGTACTTGTGGCTCGTCGTCGCGCGGCGCTGGACGGCTCTCTCTCGTGAGCTCTTGCTGTGCGTCGCGCTCGTCGCGTTGCCCACGCTGTTCTATCAAAACACGGGCTGGGTCCAGTTCGGCTACCGCTTCTCGAACGACTACGCGCCGCTCTTGTTCCTGCTCTTGGCGATCGTGGGCCCGCCACTGCGAGGCGGCTTCATGGTGGCGGCGGCGCTGGCCGTCGTCGTGAACTTCTTCGGCGCGCTCACCTTCGGTCGGCCCGAGCACGCGAGATTCTACGTAATCGAGCCGACGCAAAAGGTTCTGTACCAGCCGGACTAGGAGCCCGCGCTTTAGTCTTCGTTCACTCCGCCGGAGCCGGAGCCGGGGTCGCGGGCGCGACCGGAGCCGCCTTGGGCGCGGCCGGAGCTGGTGCGGCGGGCGCAGGCGCGGCCGGAGTCGAAGGCTTGGCGGCAGCGTCCGGCTTGTCGCTCTTCTTCGGCTTGCGCTTGATGATGACCTTGTTGATCTTCGTCGGCTTCACCGAGCGATCGCCCTGAACCTCGGCGCTCGAGAGCTTCGTGATGACCTCCTCCGGAGCGCACTTGCCGAAGATGGTGTAGCCGCCATCCAGGTGCTTCGCGACGCCATCCATGATGAAAAACTGCATGCCGTTGGTGTTTTTTCCGCGGTTCGCCATGCACAGCTGCCCGCGTTCGTCGTGCTTCGCGCCTTCCCAAATTTCGTCCGGGATGACGTAGCCGGGCTCACCCGCGCCGCTGCCGAGCGGATCGCCGCCCTGGATCATGAAGCCCTTGATCACGCGATGGAATGTCGTGCCGTCGTAGCCGTTCTTTTTCGCCCACTTGCCGTCGGGCTGTTTGAAGGGGCGTAGGCCACGCGCCAAGCCGACGAAGTTCGCGACCGTGATCGGCGCTTTGTCTTCGTACAGCTCGCACTCGAGCTTGCCGAGCTCGGTCTGAATCTCCGCGTAGAGCGCGCCGGTGCCGGTCAGCCCCTTGGTGGCTTCTTCCAAAGAGAACTTGCCGGCGAGGGGGTCGTCGGGGCTAACGGGCACGGATGCGACCGGCGTCGTGCGGGGCCCGGGAGGAGGCGCCGGTGGCGCGCTGCTCGCGGCCTTCTCCACGGGCGCCGCCGAGGGGGACGCGGTGGTAGCCGCGGTCGCGACGGGAGTCGCCGCGGCGGCCTCGGCGGCGGGCTGTTCTCGGGTTGGCTCCGGCTCGGGCGTCGTTTTTTGACAGCCGAGCGCGAGCGAGAACGCGAGCGCGACCGAGGTCGGTGCACGGAAACGAACGAGGCTACCGATGTTCATCGAGCCGCGATCTACCACCGCCCGGGGCGGCTGTGCAGCCCGCAGGTCACTCCTGTATTTCGATCTTCATGCCTGGGGCGAGGCCATGGGCGCGGGCCCAGCCAGCGTTCAGCTCCAGCACGTGCGCGACGGGGCAGCGCACACCGCGAGGGGCATCGTTCATCGTGGGAACCTGCTCCAGAATGCCGGCGATGGTGCCCTGCTTGTCGATGTAGAGGAGATCGAGCGGGATGCAGGTGTTGCGCATCCAAAAGTTACGGACGCGCTCGTCTTCCCATGAAAACAGCATGCCGCTGTTTTCGGCCATGGTGGTCCGGTACATCAACCCGCGCTCGCGCGCGGCGTCGTCACGCGCCAGCTCCACCTCTACCTGGGGCGCGTTGGGAGCGCCCAAGAAGGTCACCTTGCCGAGCGGCAGCTTCAGGTTGCCGGTTGGATCCTGAGGGCACGTGGCAGCTTTGCCGACGACGGGCGCCGGCTCGCCGAATGGCACCGTGCACGCGGCGCTCGGCGTCGCGCTGGTCGTGGGGCTCGGTGCTGCGGGCTCGACCGGCGCGAGAGGCGCGAGAGGCGCGGTGGACGCGGACGTGGTCACGCTGGGAGCACCCTCCGCCGTGGTCGGCGCGGCGGGCTCCTCCGTGCGGTTGCAGGCGCAGCCAAGCGCCAAAATGGAGACCGCGGGCAGAAGAAACGAGCGCATGACCGGGTTTGTAGCGGGACTTTTGGTCCGCGACTACGACACGCGGCTCAAAAAGCCAGGTTCGAGCGGCGCCGCTGGAAAGTTGCTGGAAGCAAGCTATGTTAGGCGCGCATGTTTGGGTGTAGGACCGCGTTCGGGGTGGGCTCCTTCGCGCTGGCGCTATCGGTCGCGTTCGGCTGCGGCGGCTCGGTCGCGCACGGCAACGGTGACGGCGAGCCGGAGCCGAGCGGCGGCTTCGGTGGCAGCGTGAGCGGCTCCGGCGGTGCGGCGGGCTCGCGCGCGGGTACCGGCGGCAACCTTGGCATGGCGGGCAGCGCGGGCAGCAGCGCACAAGCCGGGCGGGGCGGTTCCCCCGAGCCCGACCCGGTGGACACGGGCTGCGCCGACATAGACTTGCCGCCGCCTAACCTGCAATGCGACCCGTTCGACCCAGCGGCGTGCGGGGCGGGCTTCGGTTGCTACCCGTACGTAGATCACCCGGAAGGCAGCGGGTGCGACCAACAGCAATACGGCACGGCCTGCGCGCCTGCCGGCTCCGGCACCCAGGGCTCGCTCTGCGGCGGCGGGCTGGACGACTGGTGTGCGGCCGGCTTCGTGTGCGTCGTCGGGCAACGCGCTGGCAAACGCTGCGCTCAGCTGTGCGAGCTCGGTCGCCCGCAGCAGTGCCGCGGCGGCCTCGTGTGTGGTGAGTTGGACGTGGCCGGTTTCGGAGTTTGCGGCTGAAAATGCGGCGATTTCTGGCGTCTCGCGCAATGCTCCTGTCCGGCGCCTGGCTCGCGGCGCTCGCGTGTGGCTCTCGGACTGGCCTCATCTCAGGCCAGGGCCAAGGAGGGGCGGCCGGGAGCTCGAGCGTCGCGGGGACGAGCGCCATGCCTCCGCCCGAGTGCATGACCGAGTTGGACTGCCCCGCGCCTCCGCCCGGGCAATGCGGCTCGGCTTCGTGCACGGAGGGCAAGTGCTCGCTCCAGCTCGGCCCCGTTTGCAACGATGGCGATCCGTGCACGGTGGACTCGTGCGGAGTCTCCGGCTGCGTCTTTCAAGACGGCCGCGTCGACGCTGACGCGGACGGCGCGTTCGCGACCGGCAACGTGGGCGATCCGAAAGCCGCGCTTGGCTGCGGAACGGATTGCGACGATTCCTCTGCCCAAATTTTTCCGGGCGCGCGGGAGCAGTGCGACGCCCTGGACAACGACTGCAACGGCGTGACGGACGACGCTTCGGAGCTCGTCCCGTCCGGCCTCGGCGCCACGCGGGTGTCGCTGCCAGAGGCGCTTCGCTCGTCCGCAGCGGGCCTCGCTTTCGACGGGGAAGCGTTCGGCGCGACGATGACGAGCACGGTCGGCGGCCGTACTCAGGGCCAATTTCAGCGCATCGGCGCGCGAGGACAGCTCATTGGCGGGGCGCAGCGCATCGCGCGGGTCAACGCGGAGAGCTACGGCGGTCCCCTCGTGTGGTCAGGTGAGCGCTTCCTCACCGCTTACGAGGACGCACGGCAAGACGGTAACTACGAAATCTACTTTGACCACCTCAATCGTCAGGGTGAGCGACTCATCGAAGACTTGCGCGTGACCAATGCGGACGAGTACTCGCTTCGTCCTTCCGTGCTGTGGACAGGCGCCGAGGCGCTCTTGGTCTGGGACGACCGCCGCTTCGAGGGCAGCGAGGACGCCTCCGCCGTGTTCGGCCAGCGTGTCTCGGCGGCGGGCACCCTCTTGGGCGGCAACGTGCGACTTTCACCGAGCGGCGTCCGGGCGGAGGCGGCTGCGGTGGGGCTCGGCACCACGCGAGTTGGCATCGCCCTCCTCGCGCTCGGCGACGATGGCCTGCCGAGCCTCGTCTTCATGACGACGTCGCGGACGCTGGACGAGCCGTCCCCACCGATCACGATTCCGTTTGCCGACGCTGAGGGCCCGGTCGTGACGCCCTTGGGTGACAACTTCGTCATCACGTTCCACCAACATACCGGCGCCGTCATCGGCCCTTCGATTTACGGAATCTTGATGAGCCAGAGCGGCGCGCCGCTCGGCAACGTGCAGTCGCTCACCGCGGGCGCGCCGCACGCGCGTGGCAACGCGACGTTTGCCTACGGCGACCGCTTCGTGATGGTTTGGGCGGACAACCGCGACGGCACCTACCAGCTCTACTCGCAGGTCTTCGATCGAAAGCTCGCGCCCATTTCGCCGCGGCAGCGGCTGACGACCACGATGTCGGACACCAGGTCTCCCGTGGTCGCGCCCGCGGCGGACGGCGGGGTGGGGGTGCTTTACACGGACGAGGCCGCGGGCCAGTCGCAGACCATGTTCACCCGGCTGGACTGCGCCTTGCCGCAGCGGCTCTGAGCGGCGGCGACCGTCACGCGGGGCGGAGCGTACGCGGACCCGCCTGGTGCACCTTACCGGGCAGCTTGCGCCCCAGAATTCCCTCTGCGACTCGCCCCGCCTCGATCAAGAGGTTCAAGTCGACACCCGTCTTCACGCCGACGCCGTCCAGCATGTAGACCAAATCTTCCGTCGCCAGGTTGCCGGCGGCGCCAGGCGCGTAGGGGCAGCCGCCGATACCGGCGACCGACGCGTCGAAATCTCGAATGCCTAGCTCCAGCCCCACGAGCGCATTCGCGAGGGCGGTGCCACGCGTGTCGTGCAGGTGCAGGGCCAGCTTCTCCGCCGGGATCTCGCTCAAAAAGGTCTGCACTAGCCGCTTCGTTTGGAGCGGTGTACCGACGCCGATGGTGTCGCCCAAAGACACCTGGTAGCAGCCGAGCGTGAGCAGCTGCTGGGCGATGGCCAGCGAGCGGCTCACCGGCACGTCCCCCTCGTACGGGCAGCCCCATACCGTCGAGACGTAGGCGCGGACGGCGAGGCCCGCCGCGCGAGCCGGCTCGACCACCTCCGCGAAGGTGTGCAGCGAGTCCTCGATGCTCTTGTTCGTGTTCTTGCGGTTATGCGTCTCGCTCGCCGACATGAACACCGCGATTTCTTTCAGGCCGGCGCCGCGCGCACGCTCGAACCCCTTGGCATTGGGCACCAGCGCCGACACCGTGACGCCCGACGGCACGGTTGCGGCCTGAACCAACTGCTCGGCGTCCGCCAGCTGCGGGACCCAGCGCGGTGACACGAAGCTCGTGAGCTCGATACGGGTAAGGCCCGACGCGACGAGGGCGCGCAGGAGCTCGAGCTTGCCCTCCAACGGAATGGGAGCGGCCTCGTTTTGCAACCCATCGCGAGGGGATACCTCGTAGATAGAGACGCGGTCGGGGAGGCTTTCCAGCATCAAATAGGAAGCATAGCGCCTCGCTCCGCCCCGGGGGAGGGGCCCGGGACCCGCAAAACGCTAGAAATTCCCGGAGCGGCCCGAGCGCCGCCAAGTCGATTGAGCCAGGGGCCGCGTCGTGGCAGCCCCTCCCAATTAGACGTCGAGGAGGCGCATTTGGCGCTGGCGGGGGTGCGGCGTGAACTCGATCGGGTACTCGCCGGTCCAGCACGCGACGCAGAAGCTGTCCTTGGTGAGGGGCTTCTCCGATTGGAGGACGGGCAGCCGTGAGCGCGCTTGCTGCGCGGGGCCGGTCTTGGCGTTGACGACCGACTCGATCATCGCGTCCATAGGCAGGTAGGCGAGGGTGTCGCTCGTGATGTACTGGTTGATCTCTTCCACGGAGTGGCTGGAAGCGATCAGCTCGCCGCGGGTCGGTGTGTCGATGCCGTAGTAGCAGGGCCACTTCGTCGGCGGGCTGGAGATGCGCATGTGCACTTCCTTGGCGCCGGCGTCGCGCAGCATCTTCACGATTTTTCGGCTGGTGGTGCCGCGCACGATGCTGTCGTCCACCACGACGACGCGCTTGCCTTCCAGCGCCGCGCCGACCGGGTTCAGCTTCAGACGCACGCCGAAATGACGGATGCTCTGTTGCGGCTCGATGAAGGTGCGGCCCACGTAGTGCGAACGGACGAGCCCGAGCTCGAAGGGGATTTTCGACTCTTCCGCGTAGCCGATGGTCGCCGGCACGCCCGAATCCGGCACCGGGATGACGACGTCCGCCTCCACGCCGTGCAGCTTGGCGAGCTGGCGCCCGAGGTTCTTCCTCGCTTGGTAGACACTCACGCCGTCGATGATCGAGTCCGGACGAGAAAAGTAAACGTACTCGAAGATGCAGCTCTTGCGAGGCGCGTCCCCGAACGGGCGCAGGGTGCGGACGCCTTGCTTGTCGATGATGACCATCTCCCCCGGCTCGATGTCGCGCACGTACTTGGCGTCGATCAGATCGAAGCTCGACGGCTCGCTGGCGACGACGTAGGCGCCGCTGTCCGGCATCTTGCCCAGGCACAGCGGGCGGATGCCCATCGGGTCCCGGGCCGCGATGAGCGAGTCGGGAGTGAGGCAGACGAGGGAGTAGGCGCCCTGCACCTGGCTCAATGCGTCCGCGATGCGGTCCTCGGGCGCCTTCTGCTGGCTGAGCGCAACCAGGTGGACGATCGTTTCCGTGTCGCTGCTGGTTTGGAAAATGGAGCCGCGCTCTTCGAGCTTCTCGCGCACGGCCTCCGCGTTGGTGAGGTTGCCGTTGTGGGCGACCGCGACGGAGCTCCGCGCGTAGTCGACCGCGATGGGCTGGGCGTTCTTGAGAAAAGAGCCCCCTGCCGTGGAGTAGCGGACGTGGCCGATGGCGTGCTGGCCCTTGAGCCGCGCCAGGTGGTCCGGCGGGAAGACGTCGATGACGTGCCCCATACCGCGATCCGAACTGAGCTGGTCACCGTCACTGGTGACGATACCGGCGCTCTCCTGGCCTCGGTGCTGCAGCGCGTGCAGCCCCAAGTACGTCAGGTTTGCAGCTTCCGGGTGACCGTAGATTCCGAAGACGCCACACATCTGGGTTAGCTGTGCCTCTCGCTGGGACGGAGCGGGAAAACCGTCGGCGCAGCGGTGCCACGAATCGCGGTGGGCCGCCAGTCGTCAACCGCCCGGCCAAGAGGCCGAGATGCGTGTCGCGGCGGTGTGAGGTGCGACATGTGAGTTGTCTTCAGCCGTAACCATGAACGGTAACAAGTCGAGCCTTACTGAGTATTCTCCTCCTTCTCCATGCGCGCGCTCGACGAGCTGCTCAACTCTTGGCGGTCCAACCCCGACGCCGACGCCACCATCGCGGTTTGCTCTTACCTCGGCAGCTCGAAACGAGACGAGTTGATCCGCGAGGTCGGCGCGAGCGCGGAGACGTGGCACGCCGGCAACGGAGCAGTGATGCTCGCGGTGGGGCGCATGTACTTGGACGCCGGCATGCTGCAGGAGGCGCAAACGAGCCTCGTTGCCGCGGGCAAGGCCGATGCACGCGACGCGCGTCCGTTCCGCTACTTGGGTGAGGTGCTCCTGCGCCGTGGCGACGCCGTGCGGGCGGACAAGGTGCTCGCCCGGGCGATGCAGCTCGGCGGCGCCGACGAAGAGGTGGAGCTGTGGCACGAGCGCGCGGTGCTCTTTTCCGCGCTGCAAAAGCGTGTCGGCGCCGAGGCCGTCGCGGCGGAAGTGTCGCGCAGCATGCCCCGTCATGTCTCCGTTGCGCCGCCCCCCGGCAGCGATCCGCTCCCGTCGTTCGGGGTGGAGGAATCGACCAAGCCTCGGAACGAAGCGCGACCAGCCGTCAAAGTCTCCCGTAAGCCCACGCTGCTCGGCCTGGCGGACGCGAACCCGCTGCCTCGCTTCGACAGCGCCCCTGGCAAAGAAAGCGCGGACCCGATTCGCGTGTCCGACTCGGAGTTGCTGGACACCCCGCCGAGCGCGCCGGGCTTGCCACCTCCGCCCGCGGCCGGCTCCACGGACGTCGCCGAGCAGCTGGCGAGCTCGTTCTTGCCTTCCAAGCTGGGCTCGCGCCCGCAAGTCTCGGCCGCGGGCGCCGCCGCTCGTCCCGCCGCGACGCTCAACAAGCCCAACTTGAAGCAAACGCAGGTGGGAGGCTTTCAAGCCGCTGCTCTGCAACCTTCACCCGTCAAGCCCGCGCTTCCGGTTTCGAAACCCGCGCCGCTCGCTTCGAAGCCGGCACCGCTCGCAGCCGCCAAGCCCCCGCTGACGCGCCCGCAACCCGCGACCGCCGGAGCCGCACCTCCCAGAAGGCTCCTGGAGTACGACGACGCGGTCACCGTCATCACGCCACCTCCGTTCAACGCGCAGCAAGTGGACTCGGTCCCGCCGCCACCGCCGCCCGCGCCCGTACCAGCGGCTTCACCCGCGGTGGCGTTCAAAAGCGCGGCGGCGCCAGCTCCGGCGTTACCGCTCTTCAGTCGTGAGGCGGAGACGGTCGCGCCTTTTGCCGCGCCCCCGCCGCCCGCGCTGGGAGCCCCGGCGCCGGTCGCATCGCGCTTCCCCCACGTCGTGGACACCGCCAACCCAACCCCCGCGGTGGTGATGGATCACCTCGCGCGCGTCGGCCTTTACGAGCCGGGCGGCGGCGCGGCCCCGGCCTGGGAAACGCCACCAAAGCAGAGGTCGCGGGGCGCGCTCACCTTGCTCGTTGCAACGCTGGTGATCGCAGCTGCGGGCGGCGGCGCGTACGCCTACTCGCGCAAGGTGAAAGCCGAGCGCGCCCAAGAGGCGGAGACCCTCAACGTTCAAGTCGAGAAGCTGCTGAAGAGCGGTAGCATCAGCGACTTGCGCGCCACCGACGACCGCCTCACGCGCTCGTTCGAGCTCGACTCGCGGAGCCAGCGCGCAGGCAGGCTTTGGCTAAGAAATCGCGTCCTCAACGCGCTCCTTCTGTCGGGAGAGACGCGCGGCATCGACGCGGCCGTGTACCGTGGCCGCACGGTTGGGCTTCCGGAAAAGGAGCTGCTCGTCGGCAAAGTCGCGTCGTTCTTCGTGGAAGGGGACGTCGCGGGCGGCGCGGCGCTGCTCGTCGCGGGGGACAAATCCTCTGGTACCGACGCGTACTATCAGCTGGCGGCCGGCGCGGTGCTGGAGCGAGCCGGCGATCCGCGTGCGCTCGAACGCTACGCCGCCGCCGTCCAGCTGGCTCCCGAGCTCCTGCCGGCGGAGATGCTCCACGCTCGCCTGCTGCTGCTCGAGGCCGGACCCGAAGCCGCGCGCCCCGTCATCGAATCGCTGCGCAAGAAGGGCGAGACGCCGGTCACGCGCGCGCTCTCGGCGCTTTCGTGGGTCCTCGCGCCGAATCGACCCGACGAGCTCCCAGCGGACGCGCAGCTCCAGCCGGGCGACGCCGAGAAGCTGCCGGCGCCGCTGGCCGCCGTCCCCGCGATGGTGGACGCCGCCCGAGCCCTCAACAAGCAAGACTTGCCGGCGGCGTCCAAGTCGATCGACTCGGCCATCGGCGTCGCGATGACCCCTGCGCTCGCGGCCGGGCTCGGCTTCCTCGCGATTGAAGCGGGAGACGAGGTCGTGGCGCGCAAGGCCGCGCTCCGCGCGTTGCAGTTCTCGGGCGTCTACCCGAAAGCGCGCACGCTGGCGGCGCGGGTGGCGCTGCTCGGCGGGCGCATCGACGAAGCCCAAAAGGCAATCGAGGGCTTGGATCCCGCCTCCGCAGACGTGGCGGTGGTGCGCGCCGTCGTTGCCTACGAATCCCTGGAGAGCGCGGACTTGAAGAGCGCCCTCGAGGCGCTCGGCAACAGCGCGGTCGGCTCCGCTTTCTCGGCCTTGGACGCGGCCGCGGGCGTCGTGAGCGGCAGCGCCTTCCCGACGCCAGCCCAAATCGAGGAGCTGGCCGCGCCGGAGAAGCCCTGGGGGGAGCTGGTTGCGGTCGACGCCGCCATCGAGACCGGCAATTTGCCGCTCGCCGAAAAGCTCCTCGCCAAGCGCTCGTTGGAGACGCTTCGGCCCGTGCACCTGCGACGCCTCGCGCGGCTCCGTCGCTTGCAGGGCAAGCTGGACGAAGCGCTGCAAGCTTCGGCGGCTTCCGCGGAAGGCGGCATCGCTCTGCCGCTGTTGCTCGAGCGCGTTTACGAGTTGCTCGCGAAGGAAGACGTAGCCGCCGCCAAGCAGCTCGCGGCCAAGTACCCGTCGCTGCTCGGGCCGCTCGCGGGCTGGGTCGGCGTGCTGACGGACGTCGCGAGCAAGCAAGCCGCGGCCGCCACCGTGCGGCTCACCAAGCTCGACTTACCGCCGGACGAGTCGCCGATTGCGGTGCGGGTGCTGGTGGCGCGCGCGCTGATGGCGGCTGGCGACAAGCGCGCCAAGCCGTACCTCGGTATTCAGCTCAAGAAACTGCCGAAAAATCCGGACCTTTTGGCTGCCGCCACCATCCCGTAGCCACAAAATAAATCCGGGTGAGCCGCGCTCAGGATGCGGCCCACCCGGTAAGTGGAGGAGGAGAAACGATCGAGCGGCGTTCGATCAGAAGTTGTGCAGGTACGTGAGGCGACCGGCGAGGTGGTTGTCCAACCCGTAAGGCTCGCCCGTCTCGTAACCGACGAACGCGAGCAGCGTGCTGTTCACGCCGAGGTTGGTGAACATGACGTTACCACCGACCGGCATCTTGTAGACCTTCTTCGCTTCGCCGGCGACGTTCGGGATGCCGACCGAGTCGTAGTTGAGCTCGATCTGCGGACCGATGGCGACGTAGTCGCTGAGCTTGTAGTCGACGAACAAACGCATATTGATCTGGTTGCTCGCGCCGTCGAACACCTTGTAGTTGTAGTACTGGAACCAGAGCTCGGCGTAGATCGGGCCGGGGCCGCCGGTCAGGTAGAACTGCGGCACGAGCGCCGCCGCCTTGTGTGCCGCGAAGTCCATCTGCAGACCGATCATGGGAGTCGCGACGAAAGGGCCCGCGGTGATGGCGGGACCGATGTCGAACTCACCGAACGAGCTCGTTGCGTACCCCGGCACGAGCGCGTTCGTGTAGATGTCCATCGCTAGGCCGACGCCGTCGATGAGCGGCAAGGTGCCGCCGCCCCAGATCTGGAGGCCGAAGAAATCGGAGTCGATGCGCATCCAACCCGGCGCGGGGGTGGGGCCAGTGGGGGCTGCTTCCGCCGCCGTCGTGGGAGCCGGCTCGGCGGTCGTGGCCGGCGCTTCGGCGACGGGGTTGGACGGAGCCGCACCCGCGGGAGCGGGCGGCACTTCAGCGGGGGGAGGAACAGCCGCGGGCGCGGGAGCCGGCGCGGGGTCTTGCGCGAAAGCAGCGGTAGGGACGAGCGCGGCTAAGGCGGCGAGAGTCGAAAGCAGGGCAATGTTAGTTCGCATCACATCTCCGGGTTTTGGGAGTTGCCGCGAGGGGCGCGGCGTCAGTTGGATGTAGCGGTGATGTAGGCGGGCGAACGTTGCGCCTACATTTCGGATCCGTTTCGTCGCAGAGGACCTGAGCAATATCGCTCTGTTCGGTGTTCTGACACGCAGAGTGTCGGAAACAGGAAACGCTCCGGAAACGAGTCCTGGAGATGTCCGATTCGTCAGGTGCGGATTCGCGCGGACACATTCCCCCCAACACGACACAGAGCAGACGTGTCGTGACTCGCTCAGCGAGGCGGGAGCGACGCCGCGCCCGCACCACCGGAGACGCGGCCTTCGATCATCATGCGCAGCTCCTCCGTGTCGTTGGAGCGCCCCATCGCTTCTTCGAGCGTGATGAGCCGACGCGCGTACAGTGAGTAAAGAGACTGATTCAACGTCTGCATGCCGTGCTTCTGCTGCCCGACCTGCATCTGTGTGTAAATCTGATGCACCTTGTCTTCACGGATGAGGTTACGGATGGCAGCGTTCGGCACCATCACCTCTTGCGCCAAGACGCGCCCCGGCGCGCCCGCCCGTGGCAACAGCAGCTGGCTGATGACGCCTTCGAGCACGAACGAGAGCTGCGCGCGCACCTGCGACTGCTGGTGCGGCGGGAACACGTCGATGATGCGGTTGATACTCTGAATCGCGGAGTTGGTGTGCAGCGTGGCGAACACCAAGTGCCCCGTCTCCGCGATGGTGAGAGCGGCCTCGATCGTCTCGAGGTCTCGCATCTCGCCGACGAGCACGACGTCCGGATCTTGGCGCAGCACGTACTTCAGGGCTTGCTTGAAAGTGCCGGTATCGCTGCCCACTTCGCGCTGATTGACGATGGAGCGCTTATGCGGGTGCAAGTACTCGATCGGGTCCTCGACCGTCATGATGTGTTGACGCGTCTCGCTGTTGATCTTGTCGATGATCGAGGCGAGCGTCGTGCTCTTGCCGGAGCCGGTCGGCCCCGTCACCAGAATCAAGCCGCGGGGCTTGGAAGCGAGCTCCGCGACGATGGGCGGGAGCCCCAGCTCGTCGAACGACAAGATCTTGAACGGAATCGAACGGAAGGCCCCGGACACCGCGCCGCGCTGCATGAAGATGTTGGCGCGGAAGCGCGACAGGCTCTTCACGCCGAATGAGAGGTCCAGCTCCTTGTTCTTCTCGAACTGAATCTTCTGCTCTTCCGTGAGCACCGAGTAACAAAGCTGCTTGGTCTCGATCGGCGAGAGCGGCGACAGTTTGAGCGGAACGATGGCGCCGTCGATGCGCAAGAGCGGCGGCGACCCGGTCGTGATGTGCATGTCGCTCGCGCCCTTTTCGATCATCGCGCGCAGCAGCTGATGCAGATTGACCTGAAGGCCCTGCTCGGGACTGTTCATCACCCTTCAAGATACCCGGGGAGGGCGGGCGAGCGATACGGCCATGGGTCAGCGGCTGCCCGAAGATCCCCGCCGCGCACGCACGCCAAGCAACTCACTCAGCATGGTGATTACCGCGTCCCGCGACGCCGCGACCCTGGCGGCTGACACCCTTGGCACAGCTGGCACACCGGGATGCGGCCAAAACCGCGTGTTTAGCCAGTCGACTCGTCGGCACGGAACCTGCTCTTAGTCGTCCCGGTTGGTTCGTGGGTCTCTGGAGCCCGAGGTAGTGTGCCCGCCCGAGGGGGGACGAGGCGGCGAGGAGTCGATGAGGATGGAGAGGGGGGAAGCATTGTTCTGCCCCGACCGTCCCTGCATCTGGCTATCGGGCGCGCGGCGGCAAAAGAGCGCGGTCGCGGAAGAGCGTCGCTGCGCGGGGAGTGACGGTCAGTCCGCCATCGTGACGCGCAGGATCTCTTCGGGGGTGGTCACGCCGGCCAAGATCTTGGTGATGCCGCTCATGCGCAAGGTGAGCATGCCGCGCGCGATGGCGGCTTGCTTCAGCTCCGCGCTGGAGGCGCCTTGCAGCACGCGCTCCTTCAAGTCGTCGTGGAAGCGCATGACCTCGTAAAGCGCGACGCGGCCTTTGTAGCCGCTGCCGTTGCACGTCTGACAGCCCGCGCCCTTCATGATCTCCGGCTTGGCCGCGGCCTGCTCCTCCGACATGCCGAGGTCGATGAGCGCCTGGTGGTCCACCTCGGTGGGGCGCTTGCAGTCCACGCAGATTTTCCGAGCGAGGCGCTGAGCGAGCACGAGGTTCACGCTCGCCGTGATCAGGAACGGCTCCACGCCCATGTTGAGCAGGCGGGAGATGGTGGCGGGCGCGTCGTTGGTGTGGAGGGTAGAGAGCACCATGTGGCCGGTGAGCGACGCTTTGACCGCGATTTCGGCGGTTTCAAAGTCGCGGATCTCGCCGACCATGATGATGTCCGGGTCTTGGCGGAGGAAGGCGCGGAGCGCCATCGCGAAGTTGAGCCCAATCTCGTCGTGCATCTGCACTTGGTTGATGCCGTGCAGGTTGTACTCGACCGGGTCTTCCGCGGTGCTGATGTTCACGCTCGGCTTGTTCAAGTCGGAGAGGGCCGAGTACAGCGTCGTCGTTTTGCCCGAGCCGGTGGGACCGGTCACGAGCACCATGCCCCAGGGCTGGTCGATGGCCCACTTGAAGTCGGCGAGCGGAGCGGGGTCGAAGCCGAGCTTCGCCATGTCCAGCTGGAGATTGCCCTTGTCGAGGAGGCGCATGACCACCTTCTCGCCCCACATCGTCGGCAGCACGGAGACGCGAAAGTCCATCTCGCGGCCCTTGCCGAGCTTGAGCTTGATGCGCCCGTCTTGCGGCAAACGCCGCTCGGCGATGTCCAGCTGGCTCATGATCTTGAGGCGACTGACCATGGCCGCCTTCAAGCGCAAGGGCGGGGTCATTTCCTCGTGGAGCACGCCGTCGATGCGGTAACGGATGCGCAGCTTCTTTTCGTACGGCTCGCAGTGAATGTCGCTCGCGCCTTTACGGATGGCGTTGAGGAGCAGCACGTTCACGAGGCGGACGACGGGGGCGTCGGCGCTCGCGCGCTCGAGCTCCATCGCGTTCACTTCTTCTTCGCTCTCGCCGAAGTCGATATCGTCGTCGCCGAGATCCAGGTCGGCCATCACCTCCTCGTAGGAGGGCCCGGCGCTGTAGTACCGCTCGATGGCGGTCTGAATCGACGTCTCGCTCGAAACGACGGGCTCCACGTTGAAGCCGGTCAGGAACTTGATGTCGTCGATCGCGTTCAGGTTGGTCGGATCGCTCATCGCGACGATCAGCGACGAGCCGGAGCGCGAAACGGGGATGATGCGGTGCTTCTCGCAGACGTCTCGGGAGACCAGCTTGGCGACCTCCGCGTCGATCTCGTACTCGTCCAGGTTGATGGCCGGGAGCCGGTACTGGGTCGAGAGGAAGCTCGTGATCTCGCCGTCCGAGATGTAGCCGAGCTTGGCCAACGTGTAGCCCAGGTTACTCCCGGACTTTTTCTGCTCTTCTTGTGCCTTCCGCAGCTGCTGCAAGCTGATCAGCTTTTCGCGGACGAGGAGCTCACCCAATCGATTTTGCGCCATCGCTACCCTTGGAACGCCGGAGACGGTCGGCCTTTAAGGCCACGGAATCGCGAACTCTATCAGGGTCCGGGCGGGCCGAGGGGCGCTCCCCTTGACGCCCCCCGAAAAAGGCCAAATACTGACCGGAAGAATTCCCGCATCGGAAAAGTGGGGAATCCAAGATTCGAGCCAGTTTCATGCCGAAAACGTATAGCGACCTGTTTGCCGAGATCCGGCAGAGCGTGAAAATCCTGTCCCTGGACGACCTCAAAGCTCGCCTGGAGACCCGTAAAGACAAGCCCTTCACGCTGGTGGACGTGCGTGAGAAGGACGAGTACCGCGGCGGCTTCATCCCGGGGGCCGTTCATATCCCGCGCGGTCACTTGGAGATGCAGGCGGAGCAGAAGCTCCCCGACAAGAACGCCGAGATCATCCTCTATTGCGCGGGCGGTACGCGGAGCGCCTTCGCGGCCAAGACGCTTCAAGACTTCGGCTACACGAACGTGCTCAGCGCGAACCCCGGCTTCGTGCGGTGGAAGGACCTGAAGTACCCGGTCGAAGAGCCGACCAGCATGACTCCGGCCCAGCTCGACCGCTATTCTCGCCACCTCCTTTTGCCGGAAGTGGGCGAGAAGGGTCAGGAGAAGCTGCTCAAGGGTCGCGTGCTCTTGCTCGGCGCCGGAGGGCTTGGCGCCCCCGCCGCGCTTTACCTGGCGGCGGCCGGCGTCGGCAAGCTCGGCATCGTGGACGCGGACACGGTCGACGCGTCGAACCTGCAGCGCCAAATCATCCACGCCACGTCCCGCTTGGGCACGCCCAAAGTGGACAGCGCGGAGAAGGCCATCAACGACCTCAACCCGGACGTCAAGGTCGTCAAATACCAAGAGCGCGTCAACAGCAGCAACGTGGACCGCATCTTCGGCGACGGGTGGGACGTCATCGTGGACGGCTGCGACAACTTCCCGACGCGTTACCTCGTCAACGACGCCTCGCTGTTTCACAAAATCCCCGTCGTCCACGGCTCCATCTTCCGCTTCGACGGCCAGGTGACGACGTTCATGCCCTTCGACGGACCGTGCTACCGCTGCTTGTATCCGGAGCCTCCGCCCGCGCATCTGGCGCCTTCCTGCGCGGAAGCCGGCGTGCTCGGCATCCTGCCCGGCGTCGTGGGCGTCATCCAAGCGACGGAAGCCATCAAGCTCATCTTGGGCCAGGGCGACCCGCTCAAGGGCCGCCTCCTCACCTACGATTCGTTGAAGATGAGCTTCCGTACGTTGAAGCTGCGCCGCGACAAGACGTGCCCTACTTGCGGCGAAAACCCGACCATCAAGGAATACATCGACTACGAAGGGTTCTGCGCGCGCTGAGAGCCGGCGCGCCGCCCGCTCCGCAGCGTGAGCCAGAGAAGGCCTACGAAGCCGAGCGCGAACGCGGCGATGCCCGGGACGCGCACTCCAAGTGGCTGGTAGTCGAAGCACAAGACGCCTCGACTACCGGCGGGCACTTCCGCCACGACGAAGGCGCCGTCGGCGCGGCCCAGGCGAAGCGTAGCGCCGTCGAGCGTCGCGCGCTGGCCGGGTAGCCAAGGGCGAAGCAAGCGAATCAGTGCGGGTCTCGAGCCGGGCCCCACCGTCACCCGTGCCGACACGCGACGCTCGCTCGTCGCCAGCATCGCGATCGAAGCTTGCGGCGCAGTCGCGAGCAGGTTGGGCGGATGCAGGGCGTCGCCGGGAACGTACACGGCTTCGCGCCCATCGCTTTCGAGCAGGCGCTGGCGCGCTTGGGCCACGTCTCGCACCACCATGTGGGGATAGAATGATTCGAGGAGCTGCACGACGGGCGGTTCCTCCGCGGGGCGCATGAACAGATGCGCGTCGCGTTCGGCGGCTTCGAGGCGCCAGCCGCGCTCGAGCAGCGGAGCCGCAACGACCTTCCACGAGCTCGGCACCAGCAGCACCGCGATCCCCCAGCGGTCCAGCAACGAGCCCGGCTCAGCCCAGCCCTGACAGGCGCGCCCAATTTGCCGCGCACCCAGCTCGCCATGGACGCCGCTCTCCAAGATCTGTCCCACGCCGCTCCCGAACAGCAGACTGTAGCCGGAAGCGGTCGGGCGCTCCGAGAGCAACCCTGAGTCGCCCGGAAAGAGGCAAGAGCCAGGGCTCAGCTCACGATCGCTTGCCAGGCGACGCGCAGCTAAAAATTGGGGCACTTCGAAAAGCGCCAGGTGCCTCGAGCCGCGCCCGTTCGCAGAGCGGAAGCAAGCTCGCGTATCCCATCGCGGGAGGATGTCGCGCGCGGGTCCCATGAGCGGCGTGAACACCAGGTTCGCGGCAACGCCCACTGCGAGCACGGGCGGAACCCAGCGAGGCGACTTCTCCACCGCGGAGAGCGCGCACGCGGTAGCAGCGACCAACAGCGCGTTGTGCAGCAGCGCCCGTTCGCTCGGCTGCCAAAGGAGCAAGAGCAACAGAGCCGGCGCGGCCAAAGCAACCGGCGTGCTCGCGAGGCGGCGTGGGGCCGTGACGGCGCGCGTCGACGGAGCGAGAAGCCGCGCCGTCGCGAGGGCGAGCGCGAGATGAAATAGCGGTAGCCAGCGAAACGGCCAGCGTGCCGCGCTCAGGTTCGGAGTTGCGGCCAAGAGTAATACGAGCGCGGCGAGACCGAGCAGCGGAGCGATGCGCCGGCGATCGCCGCGTGAGGCGCGCAACATCGCGGAAGGGAGGAGCAACAACGGGAGCGCTCCGCCGCTCATCACCACGTTGGACCAAGCGCCGGGCACGTCGAACGGAGACCAATGGCTCACGGTGCGGGGCAAAAGCAGCCCGAAAAGAGCGCTCAGCGGCATCGTCCACACCCAAGAAGGCGGGGCCAAGTCGCCGCGCGGAGACGCACGCACGTACTCCAGAAAACAGAGCAGCGCAGGCGCGCTGAGCAACGCGCCCACCGCGAGCGGCGGTGCCAACGTGAGGACGACCGCGCGTCGGGGGCGCGGCCCTGGCTCGAAGCAGACCAGGTACGCGAGCGACAGCGCCATCATCAGCGCCGCAAAATGCCAGCCTGCGCAAAGCAGGGAGTAGCTGAAGAACGCAAGAAGGGGAGATGCGTGACGTTCGCCGTGGAGCGTGCGCGCCGCGGCCCACCACGTCCACGGTAGCCATGCGAAGCCGGTCAAAGCCGGCAGCCACGAGCTGAAAAAGACGTTGAAGCCGTTGAGGGACGCGATGAGGGCGACCGACAGCGCGAGCGCGCGCCCGACGCCGTAATGCAGCGCGAGCCGGTACGCGCCCGCGCCCGCGAGCGCGGCGTAGCTCGCCGTGAGCGCGGGCGCGATCACTTCCGCGTCGAGGCGGAGAAAATGGAAGACGAGGGCGAGCCCCGCGTGCACGACCGAGAACGCGCCGTGCTGGTATTCGCCGGCGATCGCCCCGCCCGCCCACGTACTATCCGTAACGAGCGGGAGCTCCCCCCGCGCCCAGCTCCGCCCCAGCTCGACGAAGAGCGGGACATACTGAGTCTGCATGTCGTCTCGGAAGTAGTAGCCGGGCCGCAGCAGCTCCGGCACCCAGGCCAAAGCGGCCACGACCAAGCCGGCCAGGACGGTGCTGCGCCAGTTGCCTGGCGCATCGCTCCCGGGTCCCCTGGCGGCTTCGTCGAGCAAGCCGGCAGGCTACCTCACGGTAGCGACCGGCTGTAAGGTGGCCCTTCGCGCCGCGTTTTGACCCCGGATTGGCCGTGGTGGCCGTCTATTTCGCTGGCCCCTTCTGCCGTGCGTGTATTTCGACTAGAAAACCTGGGCCCTGGTCGCGTTGACTGCTGGGGTCCCAGCCCTGCGGCTGCGGTGGCCTGGCTTCGACGCCAGACAATGAGGAGAGTAACGGTATGTCTCGATTCACCTCGATGAGCTTCCTTCTACTGAGCGGCGTGGGCCTGCTCGCGGCCTGCGGCGAAGACAAGCCCGCAGAGACTGGCCAGCCCGCGGCCGTTCAGTGTCCCCCCGGGCAGATCTACGATGGCCGCTTGTGCCAGACGGTCGGCGCGCCCGGCGCGACGACGGCGGCTCCAGCGGGCACGGTGCCCCCGGCCGGCACGGCCGCCCCGGGAGCGACGCTCCCGACCGCGATTCCTGGTCTCGCGACCACCGCTTCCGGTCCGACCGCGCAAGCGCTGGATCCCACGGCCGCCCAAGCTGCGACGCAGCTGATCACGCCGCTCGGCGCGCAGCATGCGCCCGGCGCGAAGCCCGTTGGCTCGGCCATCGCGGGCAACTTCCAGCAAGGCCAGACGTTGGAGGCCCAGGTGCAGATGAACCCGGGCAAGTGCTACACGGTCGTGGGCGTGGGCCTGCCGCCGGTGACGAACCTGGACATCTCGCTCGTACCGGCGCTACCGATCCCTGGCTTGCCCGCGGCGACGATGGCCGCAGACAACAGCGTCGGCTCGACGGCGATCGTCGGTGACAAGCCGAACTGCTTCAAGTGGGCGTTCCCGATGAGCGGCATGATGAAGGTCGTCATGACCGTCTCGCAGGGCTCCGGCGTCGCTGCCGCCCAAGTCTTCGAGAAGTAAGCGTTAGGCGGGGGCGCGTCCGGCGTTGTCCGGCGCGCCCTCCGTGTGTTGCGAGCCGAATAGGGGGACCAGCGGGGTGAGGTTTCGAGCGCGACGGCGCGCCACCTCCCAGCGCGTGACGCGCGGGGCAATGAGCGCGGCCACCGTCGCCAGGGCGAAGCCGGCGAATACGTCGATCACGTAATGCCACCGCAGGAACATCGTCGCGCCGATGATGTTGGCCGCGAAGAACGACAGCAAGGGCCACGTGTAGCGGAACGGCAGCCGATCGCGGTTCCGGAACGAGAACATGGCAATGAAGCACGGCCCCGCCGTGTGCAACGAGGGAAAGATGTCCTTCATGGCCCCGCCCGAGCGCACGGTGGACCAGACGAGGTCCATCCACAAACCGCTCGGGAGCTCGTGCTTGAACATCTCCGGCATGGCCTTGTAGGGCCCGAAGCCGGGCACGAGGATGTAGCCGGTGTGCCCGACGCACACGATGAGCAGCATCCCGAGCATGAACTCGCCGAGTAGCAGCTGATCGCGCGCCCCGAACACGATCGGGAAAATGTGGGCGGCGAGTAGGAAGAAGTAGCAAAAGTAGAAGAACGCAAACCACTCGGTCGTCAGCGGCGAGACGAACTGGTCCGCCCACATCGCGGGCTCGAAGCCGAACAGGAGTTGGTCCAGTGCGAGGAGCTGGTGATCGAGCGAGCCTGGATTTACTACTGGAAGCAGGTGCTTGAAGAAGAAATAGCTCTGCTGCACCGTGCCGTAGATGCCGAGGCGGTAGAGCAGCGCCGTCCAGAAGGTGCTGCGGAGCGC
>JAQSWN010000326.1 GCA_029266615.1 Polyangiaceae bacterium | reverse complement strand
GCTGGCTACAGCTTCGTTCGCAACGAGGGCTTCGTGTACTCGAGCAGCGCGCCCGGCATGAGCTCGGCGAACTCGTACTGGAAGGAAAACCGTCTCGACCACATGACGACGATCGGCCGCGGTAGCGTGGCCGTCGCTGCCAACTACTCGCTGGTTCGTTCGGAAGGCTTCGGCATTCCCATCAACAACTGACCTAACCGCTAGAACCGTAACGAAATGCGCCGGGTGCGAGAGCGACCCGGCGCATTCGCTCGTACGGTGTTCTAACGGCAGGCGATGCCGCCAGGACAATCTGGCGCGCAGGCGGCGCAGGTCAGGGTTTCTAGCGGCTTCGTGAGGTAGCCATCGAGCTGCGCCGGCGTCAGCAGCGCGCGAAGCAATGACACGACGACGTCGCACTGGGGCGAGCTCGAGCTGATCGCGATGCCGGTCCAACTCGCTTGCGCGGCCGCCTCGACCTCGACATGCTGCGAGCAGCCCGGACGATCCAGCGCGTAGTGAACGAGGAACGGCTCCGGCGCTGCCAGTCCGACCTCGAACTGGCACTGCAAGGCGCCGTACTTACCGGCCACGGCTCCGTGGAGCGTGACCACGCGGCCGGTGAAGTCGTAGCCGGTGGGGGTGGTGGTGACCGCGCCGCCGTCAATCGAGTACTTGAGCTCACAGCCGGGCTTACCCGAGCACATTTGGTCCGCGCAAATACTCGCGCCAATCGCGAACGTGGTCGGAGGCACGCACGTGACCTGCTCCCCGGACCCTCGTGCCTCAATCGCCGCGGCCGCGCACTTCGACTCGCTCCAGCGGCGGCAGTCCAGCTCCGGATTGACGTGCACGCAACCCGCGACGGCGTCGCAGCCGTCTTGCGTGCAGGCGTCACTGTCGTCGCACTCGCTGGCTTGGTGGCAGGCATTCGTAGGACTCGCGTCGGCTCCGCCTGCGCCCCCGTTTGCGTAGCCGCCATCGGCGCCCGCTTCTAAACCGCCCGCGCCCGCGCTCGCGCCCGCCGCGCCCGCCGTGCCATCGGTGGCGAGCCCTGCGCCGCCCCCGCTACCGCTCGGGCTCGGTTCCTCACCGCCCGCTCCGGCCTGGACCGCGCTGGCTCCGCCGACTTCTGCCCTCTGGCCGCCAACGTCATTTCCGCAGCTCGTGATGACCAGCGCGCACGCCGCTCCAGCGCCGCTGACCCAACCCAAACGCACCACCCAAGACGAAACGCTAGACCTCACACCGCCTCCTACCAACCGCTACCGCAACGCGCGGTCCGGCGGCCATCGAATCTGCGATCCCTACGCGCGTCAAGCCCCGAGCAGAGTGCGCGTTGCTCGTTCGACGCGAGCCGCTGACGGCGCCGGCGGTGCGCATGGCTGGGCCAACGAACACGGTGGCGCGCCGGCACGAACGCTGTCGCGCTCTGCTTCTCATCGTCCGCCGAGCAGCAAACTCCGCCGAGCGTTCGTGCCGCCTCGGGAGCATCGTCGTTGGCCCCACAAGCGCTACGGCTTCGCTACTACAGCCCACGCAGCGAGCGCGCCTATTGCGCGTGGATTCGACGCTTCATTCTGTTCCACGGGAAGAGGCGTCCGACAGAGCTCGGGCACGCGGCGGTGCAGAGCGTCTTGCGCCACCTCGCGGAGCCGCGAAACGTCAGCGCGTCCACGCAGAATCAAGAACTAGCGGCGATACTGTTCCTCTACCGGGACGTCCTGGCGATTGCCATCGAGAAGGCGACTCCCTTGACGCGAGCGCAGCGGCCTTGCTGATGCAGCCGCAGCTGAACGGAGGCACGTTAGGCGAATAGAGCCTTCTTGCGTGGTGCGAGTGCCAGTGCGATCTCTCGTTGCGTAGCACCTGCAGCCAGCAAGCCTTGCACTAGCAGGTCCAGCGAAACTCCCGGATCTCCCGCCTCCATCTTCGCGACACGCGACTGGCTCGATCCAATGCGTTTTGCAAGGTCCGTCTGAGTCATCTGGTGCTGCTCCCGCGTCTTTCTCAGTCGCATCCCGAGCACCAGTTTCATGTCGACCAGCGCCTCTTCTGCCTTGCTTAGACCGAGGAATTCGCCAGCGGTTCCGACGCGCCACCCGGCCTTCTCCAATCGCTTTCGCTTGCTCTTTTCCATTGCCGTCATCCTTTCATCGCGGCGTCGTACGCGCTCAGCCGTCGCTGGCCGTTTTTGATCACTGCCGAGGGCGTCGTCTGCGTGGTCTTCGCGAATACATCTGCGAACACCACCGCGTCTGCGTCGACCCGGTAGATGATTCGCCAAGTTTGCTTTTCGTCTTGAATCCTGAGTTCATGACACCGAGACCCGATCACAGGCATCGGGCGCGACCGGGGCATCGCCAGACTTTGACCTGCCTGCAGCAGTCTCATGAGATAGCCCGCTTCGATCCGAGCTTCCGCCGAGACGGCGGGCTTTTGACCTCGCCGCTCAACCAAACCAGCGGCTTGTCCTTGGGCGACACGCTTGTCTACATGTCATTTTTGACATATGCGCAGGCCGCCTAACAAGCCTCTAAAGCCGATGGCCGCGCCTCGTCGTGACCTGCACCGTCTTCCCTCTCGCCCGTGGTGAAGTACCACGGGCTCGCCCGTCGCTACCTGATACCTCCTCGTTTCCTGATGCGGCCGCAGCTTAACGGCGGTACGTTAGCCGGACTGTTGCGAGGTTCTGATGACCGAAGGAGAAGGCGTACTCGTTGAATTGAGGCCAGTCGGTCCTGCAGATGCGCCGATCATCTTCGAGTCCTGGGGATGTCAACCCGAGAACTTACCACCAGCAAAGCTAGCTATAGCTAACGGAGATCGCTTTGGTTGCTGACCCACGCCAATCGCGCGGCGCTCAGCAGCCTTGGGCCGGCTCCCAGAGCTCGAAGTGGTTGCCTTCGGGCAGGGCCCAGCCAAGCGGCGAGCTGCACCTTCTCGACTCGCCGCTGCACTCAGGGGCGCCCTGTGCTGGCACGGCAACTTTTCGGTGCGGCCACCTCGTTTGGCAAATCGGTTGCGGTTGACTTCGCTCGAGGTCAAGACGGTGCTTCGTGCACCGGAGGAATCAAGTGACCCACACTCGAATCGTCGTTTCCCTCATGGCCCTGTTAGGGACGGCGACGCTCGCCTGTTCATCCAGTGACTCGCCTTCGCCGAGCAACCCGCCCGCGGGCGGCTCTGCCTCCGCGGGCTCCGGTGCCGGTACGGCGTCCGGTAGCGGAGGCATGCCGGCGGGGAGCGCTGGGAACGCGCAAGCCGGTGGCGGCACGGGCGCGGGTGGAGGGAACATGGCCGGCGGCGGCGCTACAGCGGGGGGAGGTGCAGCCGGCAACTCGGGCGAAGGCGGCGCGACCGCGGGCGCGGCAGGCTCCGCTGGGGGCGGGGGCGGCGGAGCCGGCGGCGGGGCGGGAACGGACGCCATGAAGAGCGCCGGATGCGGGATGACGAAGACCCTGCCGAACGGGACTATCGACATCTCCTTCGGTGGCGCCACTCGCAAGTACATTCTCCGCGTGCCGGATGGGTACGATAACGAACACCCTCATCGGCTCGTTTTTGCCTTCGCGGAGTCGGGCGCGTCGGCCATGTCCGTCGCGGACCGCGGATATTTCACGTTCGCGACGTTGGACAGCAAGAAGGAGACGATCTTCGTCGCGCCCGACGCGGCGAACGGAGCCGGCTCCTGGAGCAAGGCCGACGTCGAGCTGACCGACGCGATCCTCACCAAGCTCGAGGCTGATCTCTGCATCGATAAGAGCCGCATCTTCGCGACTGGCTTCAGCTTCGGCGGGGCCATGTCTCTCGCCTTGGCATGCACGCGGGCGGACGTGTTTCGAGGCGTTGCCTTCTTTTCCGGCGCTGACCTCACCGGCTCTTGCACGGGCACGTTGACCAAGCCCATCGCCTACTATGCTTCGCAGGCGAGTCAGGACAGCACCGGCGCGCCGATGCCGACGAGCGGGAGGGTGAAGCAGGCTCAGTTCGCGGAGGTCAACGGGTGCACGGCCGAGCCGACGGCGACCACGTTCCCCGCCTCTGGCCAAGCTCATACTTGCACCGAATACAAGGGCTGCTCCGCGGGGCACCCAACCAAGTACTGCGTCTTCGACGGCGCGCATGGGTGGGAGCCGAAGGATCCGGGTCAAGCCACGAGCTGGAACGCCCCCGAGGCCTGGAAGTTCATCACGCAGTTCTGAAGGCGTCCGCGTGTCACGGCGGAGCCGGTGCGGGTGCGGGCAGCAGAGCCGCGTGCACCAGCGATAGCGGTAGGCCGACTCGGGGTTCTATCCGCCGAGGACGACGTGCGGTCGTTCGGCGACGTGAACGCATCGCTCACTTTCTATGCCAAGTGCGAACGCGTCGCGACAACTACTGAGAGCGTCAGCGAATCCCCCATGATGTCGAGTCCGCTATTGTTTCAGATGCGTGCGTTTCGAGAGTCGGCGCTGCTCGGCCTGCTCGTTACCCTGCTCGCGCTCGCGTGCAGCAACGATGCGGAAGACGGGCCGCTGGGCAGCGCGGGATCGACCGCGGTCACGGCGGGCACCGCCGGTACGGTGGGCGCGGCTGGAGCCGCCTCGATAGGTGGAACAGTCTCGGCATCAGGAGCGGGCGGAGCTTTAGGCGGCTCGGCTGGCACTGCGATGTCGTCGGCGGGTACAGGTCCTCAAGGTGGGGGCGGTCAGGCTACGGCAGGTAGCGGCTCCCTAGCGGGTACCTCGAGCGGCGGTAGTGCGGGCATGGGAGGTGGCAGCACGGGCGGCGCAGGCATGGGAGGCGCGGAGGTGGTCCGCAGCGCGGGTTGCGGCAAGACCTCGACCATCACCTTTGGCTCTGCGCCTAACGGAACGGGGGCGGGCGGCTCGGTGAAGATCGGCGACCGCAACTTCATCATGAGGCTCCCGGACAACTACGATAAAGACAAGCCGTACTGGTTGATCTTCGGCTTCCACTGGCGCGGCGGGAGCGCGAACGACGTCGACTCCGGTGGCGACAACAAATACAACATGGCGCACTACGGACTGCAGAAGCTGTCCAAGAATGGCGCCATCTTCGTTGCGCCCGACGGGCTCGGTGGCGGCTGGGCCAATAACGGCGACGGGGACCTGAAGTTCGTCGACGACATGGTCAAGCTGATCGAAGACAACTACTGCGTCGACACGAAGCGCTTGTTCGCCAACGGCTTCAGCTTCGGCGGAGGTATGAGCTACGCGCTCGCGTGCGCCCGCGCGGACGTGTTTAGGGCGGTTGCCCTCTACAACGGCGCGGTGTTGAGCGGCTGCAAGGATGGCACCAAGCCCATCGCGTACTGGCAAATGCACGGGCTGACGGACGGAACCTTGCCGTTCGGTCCCTCGAAGTCGATGCGTGACCAGTTCGTCAAGAACAACGGCTGCACGGCTCAGACTCCGCCCGAGCCACCTCAGCCCCCTCCTTATCTCGCGAACGGAGGACACGTGTGCACGAATTATAGCGGTTGCTCCAGCGGGCATCCGGTCCGCTGGTGCGCGCATCAATCGGGTCACGGCAACGCCGTCGTGGACGGCACAGGCGACCTCTTCCACCGTTGCGCGAACCCTGGAATGACTTGCTCCGACACTTGCCGGTGCAGTTGGGTTCCCGAAGATGTATGGGCGTTCTTCAATTCGCTGTGATCAGTTCGGCCCGTGCGCGGTCGCGCGTGGCGCTTCCGACGAACGGAGGTAAACGCCCCGCGCGGCGCTTTCAGCGCACTGCTCCTTTCGGGCCTGCCCCGCCGCATCGATCCAAGTAACGGCCCGATAGCCCTACCGTTTTCGAAGCATTTACTGTTCCGGTCTGCGGAATGAGCGCTATGTGCTCGGTCGTTCGTGAGCGACGAACGAAAGGGGCATCATGGAAGTCTCGACGTTTGAGCTGATCTATAAACCACAGTCGCCGGCGGCACCGGCTGGAGTCGCCGCGGTGGACCGCGTGATTCAGGGCTATTTTCCAGCGATCTCCAATCTGGAGTCGAGAGAATATCAGTTCCGCCTCGAATTCATCGTGCCGCCGCCTCCGCCCGGAACGACGGACGCCGGCTTCCGTACGCCAGCGGGCAACACGCTCGTATTCGTCGATTCCGGCGGAGGAAACAACATTCAGGGCATTTTGAGCGGTGCCGCCACCCAGAAGCGATTCGTGCCGAGCACTGGCCTCGTCAAAATGCCCGCCCACGCAACGCGCTCGTAGCCGTACTGCCGAGTGCGTTTGGGCCTCTCCCCGGCGAGCCCACACCGCTGACGCTTCCTAACTTCGAGACCCGCGGCTACGTCCTCATCACCCTGCCAGCCCTCCGCAAGGGAGGCCTGTTTAGGGTGCCGCAGAGCGAGGCCCCGGTCGAGGTGTTGCTCACTCCCCAG
>JAQSWN010000325.1 GCA_029266615.1 Polyangiaceae bacterium | reverse complement strand
AGACGGAGCGGCGGGCAGAGACGGAGCGGCGGGCAGAGACGAAGAGGCGGGGGTGAGTACCTCGGCGACGACGGCGGGCAGCGGCGAAGGTCGAAGGGGACGCTCTTCGGGCACGCCGCTGAGTACCTCGGCGACATGGGTCGCAAAGGCGCTCACCACCTCTCCTGCACCGACGCCCAAGGCGCTGCCGTAGGCGAACGAAGCGCGCGACCGCGATCCGAGTCGCTCTTCGTGCAGGACCTTGCCGTCGCGCGAGAGCCTAAAGCCTCCGCTGGCCACCGCCGACCATCCGGGGCCGTCTGCGTCGGGCGGTGCCGCGTCGAGGGTCACGTCGAGCTGAAGTAAGTAATCGCCCGGACGCAGCGGGTCACCGTCGCGCAGCGTGACCTGCTGAAAGGATGTCCAGAGGCTGCGCTCCAAGGCTCCGAACGCGGCGCGGCGAACGCCGTCGAAGCACAGAAGCCGCTGGGCCTTGGGGGAGCGGCATTGATTTTCCCATGTCGCCTCGCCAAGCTCGACCCACAGCCGACCACTGTGCTGGACAGCGTTCGCGTTGGGGGGAGGCAGGAGCGCCGTCCGCACACTCGCTTCGTGGTGCTGCATGCAGCTGGCGAGGGTGAGCGAGACGACGACACCGAGCAACGAGCTGGCTTTGAACGGACCCATGGCGGGGCAAACGCTAGAATTGTCGGGCAAAATGGCCAAGTTTACGGCTGATGCGGCGGCGACTTTGTTCACTACGCTGTCACCCGGCCGAAACGGACGGCGTGGAGAGTGAGCGGTGTGATGCGGTCGAGAAATGCTGACGTGCGAGGTCATGACGCTCTGCGGCACGCGTCGTTAGCGTGCAGGAGCTCGACGCTGGCGCATGCGGCTTTTCGCGTCCGCCTCCACGGCGTACCTGCTTGGCGCTATGCTCGGCAGTGCGAAAGCAAACCGAGAAAACGAGAACAATAATGCTGTCTCTTTGGACCCTTCATCAAGTGATGAACGAGCGCCGAATGGTGCAATTGGCGGACGGCCGTGTCGGCAAGATCGTTCGAGTGGATACGACGTTCCCCGCCAACACGACGACGGTTACGATTTGGACAGACTCGAGCGAATGGAACGGCCCCGCTAGCAGTGCGGGTCCGGCGAGTGGCCCCGGCATCTCCAAGGTTTCGCTCTCGGAGATCGTGGGAGAGGTCGAGCGCCGCTCCGCGTGAACGATCGACTCCGATGTAGGACAGGGCGGGGTGACGGGCGATGGTGGATGGGACGAAGCACCTGAACGGCGTAAGCGCCTTCAGGTTGCGTACATGGCTTCGGCGATCTCGAAGGTAGAGTTCTCGAGTTGCGCGTACGCGCCGCGTAGCGAGTCCAGCGTCGCGCCCGTCTCCATCATCTTCTTCAGAAGGTCCACCTCAGCGTGCACCTTCGCGAGCTTTTCTGCGTCCAGCAGATCCGCGTAGGCCTCGAGGGCTTGCTCGGTCGTATAGATGAGGGTTTCGGCTTGGTTGCGCATTTCCGCGAGGTCGCGGCGGAGCTGGTCCGTTTCCTTGAACTTTTCGCCCTCCGTGACCAGCTTGTCGATCTCGTCCGCCTGCAGCCCGCTCGTCGGCGTAACGCTCACGGCTTGCACGCGCCCAGTGCCGAGGTCTTTTGCTTCGACGGCCAGGATTCCGTTCACGTCGATGCGGAAAGTGACTTGGATTTTTGGAATGCCGCGCGGGGCGGGCGGAATACCCGTGAGCTCGAAGCGCGCGAGGCTGCGGTTGTCCACGGCCATCTCACGCTCGCCCTGGAGCACGTGGACGGGCACGAAGGATTGGTTGTCCACGCTCGTGGTGAAAATTTCGCTCATTTCCGTGGGGACGGTCGTGTTGCGCGGGATGAGCTTGGTAAACACGCCGCCGCCCGTCTCCACGCCGATGGAGAGGGGCGTGACGTCCAGCAGCAGCACCTCGTCGATTTGCCCCGTGAGCGCGGCGCCTTGAATGGCCGCGCCGACCGCGACGACCTCGTCCGGGTTCACGCCTTTGTTCGGATCCCGGCCGAAGAACTCCTTCACCGCTTTTTGCACGGCGGGCATGCGCGTCATGCCGCCTACGAGCACCACTTGCCCGACGTCTTTGGGGGTGAGCTTGGCGTCCGCCATGACCGCTTTGCAGGCGACGATCGTTCGCTCGACGAGATCGCGAGTCCAAATCTCGAGCTCGCTGCGCTTGATGGCGCGCTCCAAGTGCAGCGGGCCCGCCGGACCGATCGCGACGAACGGCAGATTGACCTCTGTCTCCAACGAGGAGGACAGCTCGTGCTTGGCTTTCTCGGCGGCCTCGCGGAGGCGCTGCAGGCTCGTGCGATCCTTACGTAGATCCACCTTCGCCTTCGCGAGAAATTCCTCGGAGAGTTTGTCGATGATGGCGCGGTCGAAGTCTTCTCCGCCGAGGTGGGTGTCCCCGCCCGTCGCCTTCACGTTGAACACGCCGGTGGCGATCTCCAAAATCGAGATGTCGAAGGTGCCGCCGCCGAGATCGTAAACGGCGATGACCTCGCGCTCGGTCTTGTCCAAGCCGTAGGCGAGCGCGGCCGCGGTCGGCTCGTTCAGGATGCGCTTCACGTCCAGCCCCGCGATGCGACCGGCGTCTTTGGTCGCTTGCCGCTGCGCGTCGTCGAAGTAGGCGGGAACGGTGATGACGGCCTCCGTCACCGCTTCCCCCAGGTACGTCTCCGCGATTTCGCGCATGCTGGTCAGCACGAGCGCGGACACCTCCGGCGGGGACATGGTGCGCTCCCCCGCCTTCACCCACGCATCCCCATTTTCGTGCTGGAGCATGCGGTAGGAAACGGAGCCGGCCTGGCGCCGCACGACGTCCGAATCGAACTTCTGCCCCATCAGCCGTTTGACGGCGTAGATGGTGTGCTCCGCGTTCGTGGTCGCTTGGCGTTTGGCGACTTGGCCAACGAGGCGCTCCCCCTTGGCGGTGAAGGCGACGACCGACGGCGTCGTGCGCGCGCCTTCCGTGTTTGCGATGACCTTTACCTCGGGCTGGCCGGAGGCGTTGGTGCCTTCCACGACCGACACGCAAGAGTTAGTAGTGCCTAGATCGATGCCGACGACTTTCCCCATGCGGGCAGCTTTCAGCATACCCGACGCACGCGGGCATGTCGCCAGATTGTAGCCCCCGGCACGACGCGCGCCCGCACGGCGGGCCTAGTTCGTCCGCCTAGTTGGCTTTGGCTTTGGCGACGACGACGAGAGCCGGACGGATGAGCTTCTCCGAGTTCCGGTAGCCCGCTTGAACCTCGGCCGCGATCGTGCCCGGCTCGAAGTCCGACGTTTCCAGCTGCTGCACCGCTTCGTGGACCGCGGGATCGAACGGCTTGCCTGCGGCGGGCACGCGCTCGATGCCGACCTTGGTCAGCGTGTCCGCGAACTGGCGCATGACGAGCGCGATGCCGTCGGCCAAGGCTTTCACGTCCGTCGCGGTTTCGGCGTGGGCGCTCGCGCGATCCAAATTGTCGAATACGGGAAGGAATTCCTTGAGCAGATCGTCCCGCCCGCGTCGCTCGGCGTCCGCCAGCTCTTTCCGGGAACGCTTCCGAAAATTGTCGAAGTCCGCCAGGGTACGGAGCAGCTGGTCCTTCAGCTTCGCTTGCTCGGCCTTGGCTAGCTCCAGCGGGTCCTGTTCGGGGGCGGGCGCAGCGGACTCGGCGCCGGGCGCCTCTGCTTCTACGGAAGGGGGCGAACTGGTCTCGGTTTCGTCAGGCACGGCGCCGCGAGTATAACCACGACCCGCGCTTTGCCAAGCGTGCAGAATATCAGTTTCGACAGCGCTTCTGGCGCAGGCAGGTAAGTGTCCCTCCAGAAGTGAGCACGCGGCCAGCCTCCGGATTTGGCGTGAAAAAAGCGATGCCTTCCGGCAGTACCCAAAATGGGCTAGCGCCGACCAGCGGCTCCGCTTGCACGGCGCGCTTTTCGTCCCCGTAGCCGCGGCGTTCGATGGAGAAGCAGTAGCCGTCGCTCAGCGGCGCGAAGAGATGAGGGCTCCCGCCGAGAACCCGCACCGAAGCGTGGAACAGCGGGCGCCCATCGCTCACCGCGACGACACGCAACGCGCGCTCCCCGGCCGGGACCGTGAGCTCCACACCGGAGAGGGCACTCTCACCGCTGCTCGGATCTACCCGAGCGACACGCCGCGCGTCCACCCAGAGCCAGAACGGCTCGTCCCCGTGGTTTAGTACTCGCACCTGGCCACGGTACACGCCGAACAACGGCGCCAGCGCGAGCACGGGAGCGAGCGTCACCAGCACCGCAGCCGTGAGCACGGGGACGCCCGCTTCGCGCCGGCGACGCCACACCAGCGAAAGCGCCACGAACGGCGACGCGGCGAGCCCGGCTGCGGCGAGCGAGAGCGCGAGCTGGCCTTGCCAGGGAAACAGCAGCGGCAGCACACCCGCCGCCGAGATGCCGAGCACGAGCCCAAGCGCCGCGACCGTGAACCTCCACGTGCCGGCACGTTCTGGGCTCAGCCCCACGATCCTCCTGCCGCCTCGGCGCGCGGCGGCGCGGGCTTGCGCCTCGGCCAGCGCGGTGTAAGCGAGTGTCGACCATGCCCGAGCTGAACGAGCCGCAGAAGCAAGCCGTCGCCCATTTGGAAGGGCCGCTGCTCGTCTTCGCCGGCGCCGGCAGTGGCAAGACCCGCACCATCACTTACCGGATCGCGAACTTGCTGGCGACGAGGGTGCCGCCGTATCGCATCTTGGCGGTGACGTTCACGAACAAGGCCGCCGCGGAGATGCGTGAACGGCTCACTCACCTCACCTCGCCGGAGGTGACTCGTGATTTGTGGATCGGCACGTTTCATTCCGTCTGCGCGCGGCTTTTGCGACGTTATCACGACGCGGTGGGGCTGCGCCGAGACTTCGTGATCTACGACGGCTCGGACCAGAAGGCGGTCGTGGTGCGCGCGCTGCGCGAGCTCGGCTACGACGATCGGCAGTTTCCGCCGAAGCAGATACTCTCCGCGATCAGCGGGGAAAAGAGCGAAGGGCGAGGCCCGCGTGAAGCCAAGCAGCTGGGGCGCCTCACGGACGTCGTGCTGGAGGTGTTCGCCCGCTACGAGCAAGCGCTCGGCCTTTCCAACGCGGTAGATTTCGACGACCTCATCCTGAAGGTCACGCACTTGGTGGAAGATCCGGCGAGCGCCGCGGGGTTGGATCTGCGCATGCGCTTCTCGCACGTGCTGGTGGACGAATTCCAAGACACGAACCTCATTCAATACCGGCTCGTGCGCGCCCTTTCCGAACGCACGCAGAACCTATGCGTCGTGGGTGACGACGACCAGTCCATCTACCGGTGGCGCGGCGCGGACGTGCGGCTCATCCGCAGCTTCAAGACGGACTTCGCGAACGCGATCATCATCAAGCTGGAGCAAAACTATCGCTCGACCGCGAACATCGTGGCCGCCGCGCTGGGCGTGATCGAGCCGTCGCGCGAGCGCGAGCCCAAGGAGCTGTGGACCGATTCACCGGCGGGCGACCCAGTGCGGGTCCGCGCGGTCATGGATGAACGAGAGGAAGCGGAGCAGGTCCTCCGCGGCATCCAAACCGAGCTGTCCCGCGGCACGCCCGCCAACTCCGTGGCGGTTTTCTACCGCGTGCACGCGCAGTCCCGCACGCTGGAAGAGGCGCTGCGCAAAGGCAACGTACCGTACCAAATCATCGGGGGCATGAAGTTCTTCGAGCGCGCGGAGGTGAAGGATCTGCTCGCCTACCTGCGCCTCGCCTCGAACCCCACCAGCGATACGGATCTATCGCGCGTCATCAACACGCCGGCGCGGGGGATCGGCGACAAAACCGTCGAGCATTTGCTGAACGTCGCGAGCGAGTCTTCCGTTTGCGCTTTCGAAGCCATCCCCCAAGCGATGAAGGAGCTCGGCACCGCCGCCTCGAAGAAGCTCGGCGCGTTCAAGGCGCTCATCGAGAGCCTCCAAGTCGAAGCGACTCGGCTCTCCCCGAGTGAGCTCGCGGGCCACATCCTGGAGGTGACCGGCTACCGTGAGCTACTGCGCAAAGAGGACACCGCCGAGAGCGACGCGCGGCTCGGCAACTTGGAAGAGCTCGTGGGCTCGATTCAAGACTACGAGACGGAGACGGTCGACACGGAACCCTCGCTCTCCGGCTACTTGGAGCGCGTGTCGCTCGTGGCCGCAACCGACTCCCAGAAGAACGGGCCGATGGTGTCGCTGATGACCGTTCACTCCGCCAAGGGTCTGGAGTTCGACGCCGTGTTCCTGACGGGTATGGAGCAGGAGATGTTTCCGTACCGGGGTATCGCTACCGGTGAGGACGAAGAGCTGGAGGAAGAGCGCCGCCTCGCCTACGTGGCGATCACGC
>JAQSWN010000089.1 GCA_029266615.1 Polyangiaceae bacterium | reverse complement strand
AGGCCCGGATTTTCTCACCGGGAAGCCAGAAGCCGGGGAATGAAGAGTCTCCCACCTAGCTACGCTAGGGGTTCGGACTACAACCATGACTTCGCGGCCCAAGCGGTAAGTTGCCTTTGAACGGGCCGGCGTTTTTCGCTGGCCCGTTCGCCTTGTGGGGTGGCCGTTTCGGACACAGCCAGCCACCCGCTGTCGCGAATGAGCCCACAGCCGGGACAACGGCGGGAGATGCAGCAGACCGGCTCGTTGAACAGGCGGTCACGGTCCCTTCAGCGTCGAGGAGCGGCGGAATGCTCCTTCGGCCACTCCGGGCGAACTGGCATGCTTTCGCAGCCGCACTGACAGGACCGCCGTCCGGTTGTCGCTCAATGACAGCGAATTTCGTCGATTGGTCAAACGACAGTCCGCGTTTTTCGCTGGCCCGTTCGCCTGGATACCGATTACCGTGCCACGGCAATGAGCACGCTTCGGACTCTGTCATGGCGACGTTGGGGAGCGGGGGTTGGGATCTCGGTGTTGGCGCTCCTGGCCCTTCCGGCAAGCGCTGACGCTGCACGCGTCAAAGGTCGACTCGAAGGCTTCCGGCTTCTGCGCAACCCGGTTTGGGCCGAAGCGAAGGAGACGAGCAATCACGGCTTCTCGTTCCGTGAGCCGGTCCCTACCGTGCGCTCCGAATTTCGCCGCCCCTTCCCGCACATTCCCAAAGAGCTGTGTGTCGCGCTCTTGGCGTCGACGCCGCAGCCTGCGCCCAAGCCTATCCTCATTCGTATCGGTGGCGGTCGCACGACGCCGGTCACGATCGTGGTCGTGCCCGGCACGCGTTTGACCTTCCAAAATACGGATCCGTTCAAGCACCGCTTGTACGGCGTGGATCAGAAGACGTTCGCCCCCGCCGACCAGGGGCAGGGCGCCGCGCGCGATTGGACGCCGTCCGCGCCGGGCGTTTACGAGATTCGAGACGAAGCCGCCCCGAGCCTGCGGATGTGGATCGTCGCCGAGCCGACGGTGGCGAGCGTGACGTACCCGTCGCTCAAAGGTGAGTTTGCGGTGAACGTGGAGACCCCCGGCGAGTACACGTTGCAGGCGTTCTTCGCCGGCAAGAAGGTGGGGGAGGCCGTGCCCGTCAAGGTGGACGCCGCGGACGTGGACCTCCGCGCCGCGATCAAGGTGATGGATCAGAAGACCGCTGACGCCGAAGAAAAGGCCAGTGACGAGAAGGCCGCCAAGGCCCTAAAAGCGCAGGACGCCAAGTAAATCATGCTCGCATCACGCTTCTGGTACGTGGTTTTGGGCTTGTTGGTCGGCCTCGCGACCTTCCTGCTGTTCCTGGCAACGAGCATGTACAACCGCGCGGGCGCCCGCGCGATGGGCGAAGCGCTGTCGTCCGACAGCCAAGTCGTCAATTGGTATTTGAGCAACGACGCGCGTCAGCGCTCCGCGCAGCTCATCTCGTTCGGCATCGATCAGGACATCGCCAAGTCGCTCGCCAAATCGAGCGAGAACGAGCAAAAGGTGCCGGAAGAGGCGCGCGAAAAAGCGCTCGCCGGCTTGAAGAAGGTCAACGCCGCGATCCCCGCCGACCAAGCGTTCGACGCGGTGTTCGCCGTCGACCAGCACGGCCGAGTCGTAGCGCACCTCGGTTACGAGCAGGCGTCGGGCAACAAGGACTTCGAGCTCGGCGGCTATCCAGTCGTCGCGGACGCGCTCCGCGGCTACATTCGGGACGACACCTTGGTGTTGGATCGAATCTACCGCGTCGTCGCGCGGCCGGTCGAAGCGGACACGTCGCAGCTGCCGGCGGGGGCGATCGTCGGCGCGCGCATCTTGGACGACCGCTTCGCGCGCGAGCTCTCTTCGCGAACAGGCGCCGCGATCGCGTTTTACACCGCGGGCGCTCGCGTCTCCTCGGGCGCACCCGAGACCTTCAACTCGGCGCAGCTGGATCAAATCGTGAGTGACTTTTCGTCGCTGGAGAGCGACGAGGAGTACCAAGCCAAGGGTCGCAGCAAGATCCGTACGATCGCTGGCATGGTCGGCGTGCAGTACTCGAAGCTGCCGGGCGAGGCTTGGAAGCTCGGCGCGGGGTACGCGGTCGCGCGCGAGCCCAAAGCCGTCGAAGGTCCGCTGGGCTTCCTGCAAAAGGCAGACGACCAGGACAAGGCCAACGCTCACGTCGGTTTGGCGGTGGGTATCGCGTTGGCCGGCGCGCTCATCGGCATCGCCTTCAGCTTGCTGGAGCACACGCGGCCGATTCACAACTTCCGCCTCGAGGTCCAAAAGCTCGCCAAAGGGGAGTCCGACCAGCTGCAGCCCAGCCGCTTCCGCGGCGTTTTCCGGCGCATCGCTTCGGACCTGAACGACGGCGTCGACAAGATCCTCGCGAAGGGCGGTGGCCCAAGGCGAGGCCCGGCCGACTTGAAGGAGGTGCTCGGCGACCTTCCGGCCGAGCCGCAGATGAGCGCGTTCAGCTTCCCCGGCGAGAACATGCCGGCGGCGCCTTCGGTGAACCTGCCCCACAGCGCGCCGATCTCTACGCCCAAGGCCCTGCCCACCGCGCCGACGCGGTTGCCGCGGCCGCCGGGGCGCCCCGGCGGCGCCGCGCATTTGGACTCGACCAGGGAGGCTGCCACCGACATGCCTTCCAGCGCTGGCCCCGGGCCCGCCGGTTGGGGTGGGGAGTCGTCGGAGCTGGCGGAGTGGCGTCAGGTGTACCAGGACTTCGTCGCGCTCAAGCAGCAGTGCGGCGAAAGCACCGAGGGCTTCACCTACGACAAGTTCGAATCCACGTTGAAGAAGAACCGCGACACGCTCATGAACCGTCATGGCGCGAAGCGAGTGAAGTTCAGCGTTTACATCAAAGAGGGGAAAGCGGCGCTAAAGGCGACGCCATTGAAGGACTGAGCCAAACGCCCCTCGAAGACTGCTGCGCGCCTGGACGGGACGCCGTGGCCGTTGACGCGGGGCTCGGGAATCCCCACGATTGACGCTAGTTCTTGGCTCTGTCAGGAAGCCAGCGTCTATGTCCGATCCCCGTCTGCACAAGGTCTTGATCATTGGTTCCGGCCCCGCCGGCCTAACGGCCGCGATTTACGCCGCGCGCGCGAACATGAAGCCGCTCTGCGTCGAGGGCTTCAACGCCGGCGGGCTCATCCCCGGCGGCCAGCTGATGTTCACGAGCGATGTGGAGAACTTCCCCGGATTCCCCACCTCGGTGCACGGCCAAGAGCTCATGCTCCGCTTTCGGCAACAAGCCGAGCATCAGGGAACCGAGCTCATCACGGCGGACGTGCAGAAGGTGGACTTCTCGCAGCGTCCTTTCAAAGTCTGGGTCGGGGAGGACGAGAACATTCTGCACCTGGCGGAGACCGTCATCATCTCGACGGGCGCGCGCGCCAACTACCTCGGGCTCGAGAGCGAGCACGTGCTGAAGAACAAGGGCGTCAGCGCCTGTGCCGTGTGCGACGGCGCGTTGTTTCGTGGCGAGAACGTAGCGGTGGTGGGCGGTGGTGACACGGCCATGGAAGAGGCCAGCTACCTCGCCGGTCTCTGCAAGCACGTCACGCTGCTGCACCGTCGAGACGAGTTTCGCGCCTCCAAGGCGATGGAGAAGCGCGTCATGGAAAACCCGAAGATCACCGTGCTCCGCTCGCACGTGGTGACCGAGGTGTTGGACGTGACCCAGGACCGCGTGACGGGCTTGAAGGTGCAAGACCTCAAGTCGGGCGACAGCAAGACGCTGGACGTGGGCGCGCTCTTCGTCGCCATCGGCCACACGCCAATGACCGACTTGTTCAAGGGTCAGCTGGACATGCACCCGAACGGCTACTTGAAGGTCGAAGCCGGCAGCACCCGCACCAATGTCCCTGGCGTATTCGCGGCCGGGGACGTCGCGGACTTTACCTACCGTCAAGCCGTGACCGCCGCTGGCACGGGCTGCATGGCCGCGCTCGACGCCGAGCGCTTCCTCGCGGCGCAGCACTGAAGCATGGAGGGCGAGCTCGACCCGCTGTCCGAGCTCCGCTCGTTGAGCGAAGCCTTGCGCGCACACGCCGAATGGCACCAGGCGTGTGGGACGCATGCGCTCCCGGCGGAAACACGCTCGAGCCTAGCCGAGCAGCCGCCGGAAGCGATCCCTCCTGTACCCATGCCGGCTCCGCCAGCGGCTCCGATGCCCGCGGTGGCGTCGGCGCCGCGTGCGATGCCCGTTGAAGCTCCAGCGCGCGCCGCCGCGCCCGTGGCAATCCCGCTGGATCCGGCGGAGCGCCAGCACCGGCTCGCGTTGCTCGCCGAGCAGGTGAAAGGCTGCACCAAGTGCTCCCTCCACGAGTCGCGCACGCAGACCGTGTTCGCGCGAGGGAACGGCTCCTCGGGTCTATGCTTCGTCGGCGAGGGGCCCGGAGCCGACGAGGACGCTCAAGGATTTCCCTTCGTTGGCGCGGCTGGTCAGCTGCTGGACCGCATGATCGCGGCCATGGGCATCGCTCGCGACGACGTGTACGTCTGCAACATCGTCAAGTGCCGCCCGCCCCAGAACCGTACGCCCGAGCCGGACGAGATGAGCGCCTGCATGCCGTACCTGACAGAGCAGCTCGCGTTGGTCGAGCCGCAGGTCATCGTGGCGCTAGGTAAGACCGCGCTCCAGGGTCTGTTCGGCAGCGTGGAGAGCATCACTCGCGTCCGCGGCCGCTGGCGGCTCTATCAAGGACGAATCGCAGTGATGCCAACGTTCCACCCCGCGTACCTGCTTCGCAACCCCGCGGGTAAGCGCGAGGTGTGGGCGGACCTGCAGCTCGTGCTCAAGCACCTCGGCCGCAGCGTCCCCGGCAAAGGCGCCTAGAGGGGCTCGGCGTCGCCAACGCGACGCGAGCCCCTGCGTTCGCTCACATCCCGTAGACGACGCCCAGCGACGGCTGCAACACCGGACCGGACGAGCCGAGCATGTAGAGGAAGTTGAAGTTCGCCTGAATGCCGAACTGCGGCTTGATGGCGTAAACGACGCCGCCGCCGACGGTGATGAAACCCTGGCCGAGCTTCTTCCACGCGTCCACCGGGCGCTGGGTGAGGTTGTTCTTGTCGGCGCCGCCCTCCGAGCAATTAGCGGGCGGCGGGGTACCGTCTCGCTGGGGGCTCCCGCAGTCGAACACGGTGACCTTCACTTTGGCGTCCACTTGCGCCATTCCGCCACCCGCGAACACGTAGGGCCGAAAACCAATCTTGCTGAGCGGCAAGATCCAGTACGTGAGCCGCGCTTCGGCGTGGAACGGCAAGAAATTGATCTTGCCCGACTGCTCACCCGTCGTGCCGTCTACCGTCACCGCTGGGGGACCGCCGGAGAACGCGTAGCCGACGCGCACACCGGCGGTGAAGCGCGACGTGAACGCGCGGTCGTAGCTCAGCAGCAGGCGCTGAGTGGCGATCGCGGTGCCCTTGGCGATGCCGGTGCCGGGGTAGGGCGGCCCGCCGTAGGGCTCGCTACGGCTGCCCGCGTTGTAGCATTCGTAGCCGCCGTCCTGACCGCACACGTTGGAGCCGCCGATGATGGCGATGTCCTGCGCGAAGTGAAGACCGAGCCAGTTCTTCTTGTAGGGGCCGGCCGACGAAGCGACGTCGTCGCCCACGTCGCACTTGCCCTCGGTGCACTTACCGGTGCTGCAGTCGTTGTCCGACTCGCAGCTGGGCGCGCTTTCGCACACGCCACTCTCGCAGAGCAGGCCCTGCTTGCACTCGGTCGAGTTCTCGCACTTGCCGCCCCAATCAACGTTCCCGCGGGTGCTCCCGGTGCCGCACCCCGGGAAGTCCGGGGGGCACTCTGCGGAGTCCGCGCAGCGCGCGGGGGCCGCTTCGCCCGTGAACGCCGGGGGCTCACCCGCGACGCTCTCGCCCAAGGTGTAGTTGATGGGCTTGTTCTTCGAGCCCCAGTTGTCGATGGTCTCGCCCGCGGCGTCTTTGGCGCGCGCGTAAACTTTGAGGTCGCCGGCGCTCTTGGTGTCGTTGCAAGGGATCTCGCCTCGGAAGGCCTCACCCTTCTTGGTCATCTTGACCGTCTTCCAGTCGCCGCCGAACGGCTTGTAGCGGAGCTCGACGCCCGCCGCTTCTTCGTCCGACACGCACTCGACCGGGATGGGACGGCGCGTTTCCACTTCCATCGCGTCGGGCGTGCACTTCATGCCGCCGGGGCCCTCTTCCTCCCCACCGGCCGGCGCCGCGGGCGCGTCCGCAGGGGCGGCTGGCGGAGTCGCCGCGCCGCCAGTGCCGCCCGTGCCGTCGAACGTCTTTTGCGTCTCCGGTGTGGCGAGGGCGGTGTCCAGCTTCACCTGCGGATCCGTCGCGATCGCTTTTTGGAAGGCTTCCTTGGCGCCCGCCTGGTCGTTCTTGCCGCTGCCGCGGACGATACCGACGTACATCCACGCCCGCGCGACGACCTGCGGGCTGCACTTGTCCCCGCAAGCCTGGACGGTGCCGGTCAGCACCCCCTCGGCCTTGTCGAAGTCGGTGGCGAGGTAGTGCTCGTTGATGGCCTCGTCGATCTTCTTGTTCGCCGCGTTGTCGCGCGTGAACTGCGCGGACGCGGGAAGGGCCAGGGTGAGCAGGAGACAAAGCAGACGGAGCGGCAAGCGGCGGTACACGTGGATTCCTCTTGGGAAGTGCTTGGTGAATCTAGGCCCGCGGTGGCGGGGGGGATGGTGGAGTCAGGCGCGGCGGGTGGCAGCTCAGCCGCCGGCAGGCTTGGGGCAGCCTTCCTTCACGCCTTCGGTCCGCACGAACTGAACGCGACGGTTTAGCGCGCGATTAGTCTCCGTGCTGTTGTCGACCAACGGACGTTCGAAGCCGTAGCCGTGGGAGGTGAGCCGCGACGCCGTGACGCCGTGCGACACGACGTACTTCATGACCGACGCAGCGCGGCGATCCGACAAGCTCTTGTTGTACGCGGCGGCACCCTTGTTATCCGTATGGCCCTGAACTTCGATCTTGATGTTCGGGTTTTTCTGCAAGGCTTCGACGACGGCGTCCAGGACGGGGAAGCTTTCCGGACGGATCTTGTCCTTGTTGAACTCGAAATGGATCTGCTGGGTGATTTTCACTTCGCAGTCGGTCACGACCACGAGCGCCGGCTTCGTGGGGCACCCCAACGGCTCCTGGGTGGCGGAGCCAATCTCGTTCGGGCACTGATCTTTGACGTCCGGAACGGTGTCCTTGTCGTTGTCGAGGTCGGGGCAGCCGTCTTCGTCCTCGTAACCGTCGGGATCTTCGGACTCCAGCGGGCACTTGTCGGTCGCGTCAGCCAGCGTGTCCAGGTCGTTGTCGACCTCCGGGCAGCCATCTTCGTCCAGGTAGCCGTCTTTATCCTCTGGCTCCACCACGCACGAATCTTTGCTGTCAGCCACGCCGTCGCCGTCCACGTCCGCGTCGTCGGGGCAGCCGTCCGTATCCTCGAAGCCCTGGTACAGCTCGGGCTGGTCTGGGCACTTGTCGACGGGGTCCATCAAGCCGTCGCCGTCTCTATCGCCGGGGCCGGGGACGATTTGAAAGCCGCGCTCCGCGCAATACTGTGGCGGGGACAGGAAGTACGCCGCGTGCGCGTTCGGTTCCGCCTTCCACAGATGCGACTTCGCTTTGGAAACGAACCCTTGGTCCAGCTCCAACGACGCAAACGTCAGCTGGCTCTTCGCGACCGCGAGCTCCCGCGGGGCGCAGCGAATGGCACCATTGCGCTCCGCCTGGCCCACGATCTCCGTGAGGCCGGCGATCTTACCTCGCAGCGCGGGACTCTGTGAGCAACCGACGAGACACGAGAGCGCCAGCGCCGCGAGGCGCGCGTTCATCGACCCGCTCCTCGGTGTGCTTCGCGCGCGAGGCGGATGGCTTTGTCGGCGTGCTCCTCTGCCTTTTCTGCGAGGTTTGCAGCGTCGCTGTAGTCGGCTTCCGAGGCTTCGGTCTGGGCCTTCTGCAGGTGCTCCGTGGCGAGGAAATACTCGTACGTTGCGTACTGCTCCGCGCCCAGCTCCCGCGCTTCTTCTACCTTCGAAGATGCAGAGTTCGCGGACACGGCGTAAAGCGCGTTGCCACAACCAGAGGCGGCCACGATGAGGCCCGCGCCCATGGCAAGGAAGCGGAACTTCTCGAAAGTTTGGAGCCGTGTCACCGTAGCGTTTCCTCGAGGCTGGTAGGCTCTTCAGACCGCCTATTTGCCGCGAACGCTAGCAATTGGGGGGGAAACCCGTCAACAAGCGTCTCGCATTTCCGCCGCGCAACGCGCTCGTCCGGACGCGTCAAACTCGATTCGGCGCGAGCAAGGTTGCGACTTCGCGCGGTGGGGGCCCGTCCCACGCGGCGGCGCGCCCTGCGCAGCTCAGGAAAATTCAGCTGCTGGAGGCGACGCGCCGGGGCGCTATGCGCCTTGAAATCGGCTTCTAGAACGCATGGTAACCCCAGTGCGGCTCGCAGCGGATTGGAGAGCCGCAGTTGGGGCTCAGAGGCGGCGATACACGCCGACGACCTTGCCCAGGAGCATGGTCGACTTGAAGTCGCTCGCCCGGACCAAGATGGGCGCCATCTGCGAGTTGGCGGGCTGGAAACGCACGTAGTCTCGCTCGGGGTAGAAGTACTTCACCGTTGCTTCGTCACCGATGAGCGCCACGACGATGTCGCCGCGGTCCGCCGTGGACTGCTTCTTCACGAAGATGTAGTCCCCGCTGAGGATTCCGGCTTCGATCATCGAGTCCCCGGTGACGCGCAGGCCGAATACCTCGCGGCCGCCGCGAACGAGCATGCGGTCGACCCGCACGGTGTCGATGACGTTTTCTTCTGCGTACAGGGGAAGGCCTGCCGCGACGCGGCCGAGCACGCGCACCTCGATGAGATCTTCTTCCGCGTTGAGCTTTTGTGCGGCGGTGGGGGCGGCGGACGACAGCTGGTCTTCCACCAACTTCAGCGCGCGGCTCTTCATGTCTTCGCGCGTGAGGTAGCCCTTGCGCTCTAGCGCGCGAAGGTGGTCGTTCACCCCGTTGGTCGAACGGATGCCCATGTGCTCGCCGATCTCGCGGAGGGTGGGCGGGTAACCTCGGTCTTCAATCGACTGGCGGATGAAGTCGAGAGTTTGTTCCTGGCGCTTCGTCAGACCCTGCATGGCCCGCGGAAGATACTGAACGGGTGTTTCCGCGTCAAATTCTGTGCCGACTAAACACGCTAGCAGTGCAAAAATACTAATGTTAACCGACGCTTAGCGACTTGTGCACCATCGGTCCAGAAGTCGTCCACAGCCCTCTGTGGACCGTGGATGTGGGACGCGCTGGCCGGCCCGACTCAGAATTTGCCGGAGATGGACAGGAACGTGAGCTTGTCGTTGGTCTCGCGGAGCCTGCCGACGAGCATGCGAACGATGCTCCACAGAACCTCGTAGGCGAGATCCTTGTGAAGGAAGAGCAGGTCGTCGAATCCGTCTTTGGGGATGGCGAGTAGGCGGCAGCGCTCGTGCACGCGCGCGTCGGCCGAGCGCGGCGATTCGTCCAGCAGGGCCATCTCCCCGAAGACCTGGCCGGGGCCGAGGACGGCAAGCGCTTCCTCGCCCATGCCGGGCACGTCCCGGCTGATGCGGACCTTGCCCTCGATGATGACGTAGAGCTTGTCTCCGACGTCCCCGTGCTGAAAAATCTTGGTGCCCAGCGGGTGGGTCTCTTCGGTCGCGACTCTGGCGATCAGCTCGAACGCCTGCGGCTTGAGGCCCGCGAACAGGTCGATTTTGCTGAGCTGCTCCACGCGATCCATGTTGGACACGAAGCACCCTAGTCCGCGCTCGCGCGGCGGCCAAGGGGATTGGGCTTGCGCGCGGGCGCCTCTGCGCGCGACTACAGCGTGAAGCGCACGGTGAACGGCGGCGTGCTGGAGACGACGGCTTGGCCGCTCTTGTCGAGCGCTGGCTTGAAGGTTCGGCGCATCGCGCATTGCCTTGCGTGATTGCCGAAGCCGCTGCCCGGGTCCGCGAGGATCGTGACGGATTTGGCGCGGCCGTCCGTGTTGACGGTCACGACCAGCTTTACGACGCCGTACTCCACGCCGTCCAGCTGGGCTTCGGCGGGGAAGCCGCAGTCCGACCAACTGGTGCCGATGGGGGACGCGGCTTGAGACAAATCTTTCTCCGGGGCGCGCGCGACCGGTGCGACCGCGGTGCCGGTACCACCGGGGACCCCGCCCGGCTTCGCGTTCACGTCGCGCACCGCGTTCTTCGCCGTGCCGGAGCTGGAGGTGATGCCGCCGCGGTACTCGCCGGTGCCGGTGACGAAGCCGTCCCCCGTGAGATCCACGGGCGCGTCGGGGTCCGTGAGCACTTGACCGGCTTCGGCGGGAGCGGGCGCGGCGGGAGGGGGCGCCTCCTCCGGCGCCTGGGGTGTGGAGGGGGGCGGCGCTTTTTCCGGCGGTGCTTCCGGCTCGGGTGGGGGCGCGGCTTCTGGCTCGGGCGGCGGAGGCGGGGGAGGTGGGGGCGCGGTGTCGATGTCGATCTGCAGCTGAAGGTTGTTCTTCACGTAGCCCGCGACGTTGCGCGAGAAATTCTCTACGTCGTACAGGTTGGCAGCGGCGCGAACGCCGGCGACGCCATGCAACAGCAGTGCGCCGATCAAGCCGATGATGGCGCCGACCCGTACCGCGTTCTCCCCGAGCGAGAGCACGGGACCGAGCGGGTCCGGTCTCGCTCCTTCGGTCGTCAGCGTGGGAACGGCGGGCTGGGCCATGACGCGTTTACTTCTTCGGCTCTAGCGCGGGGGCGGGGACGCCTTCCGCGCTCGGCGTGACCGCGAAGGCGATCTTCGAGATGCCCGAGCGGCGGAGCAGGTCCAGCACCCGGATGACCCGGCCGTGCTCGACCTTCTTGTCCGCGCGGATCACGGCGCGAAGGTCCTTGTTCTTCGCTTTGGCTTTCTTGGCGAGGGGGACGATGGCGTCGTCGTCGACGGCGGCCTCCGAGTCCACCCGGGTCTTGCCGTCGGCGGTCAGCTCCACCGCGAACACCGTCTGCAGGGCTTCGCCGCTCGCGGACTTGGGCAAGTCCATGGGCATGCCTTGCGACACGATGATGCGCGCCGTCACCATGAAGATGATGAGGAGCACGAGCGTCACGTCAACCAGAGGGGTGACGTTGATGCCCGAGATCATTCCGTCGTCGTCGTCGCTCGCGCCGCCGGCCATGGCTCAGTCGTCCTCGTCGTCAGCGGCAGCTTTGGCCTTGGCGGCGGGGCTCTTCGGTTTCTCTTCACCCGAGAGGTGGGCGAGCAGAACGTTGGTGAGTGCGTCCGTGTTGCCGAGCACCGCGCGCGTGTGGCGCTGGTAAAAGTTGTAAGCGGCCACGGCCGGGATGGCGACGGCGAGACCGACCGCGGTCGCGACGAGCGCCTCGGCGATGGCGGACATGACCGCGGTGGGCGCGGCCGCGCTGCTCGCGGCCTGAGCCGCGTCCTGGCCCCCGCCCTGCTTGCCGAGCGCCTCGAACGCCTGGACGACGCCGATGACGGTACCGAACAAGCCGATGAAGGGCGCGTTGTTGCCGAGCGTGCCCAAGAAGGCGAGCCGGCGCTCCAGCTTCATCTTCTGCAGCGCGGCGGCGCCACGCATGGCCTTGTCCGCCGCCTTGGCGCCGCGGTCCGCCTCGCGCAGCCCGGCGACGACCACGGCCGCCTCGGCGCTGGGCGACTTCTCCATCAATGTGAGCGCGCCGGCCATGTCGTCACCCCGCAGCTTGTCCCGCAGGGACTGTGCAAGCGTGGGGATGTCGTCCCGAATGGACCAGTAGAACCAGCCGCGCTCGAGCATGATGGTGACGGACGCAACGCTCAGGGCGATCATGAGCTGCATCACCCACGTCGCACCGAAATTCGTCATCAGGTGCTGGAGCCACTCAACGAGATTCATCGGCGATGTTTCCTGGTCTTCTTCCGGAGGGGTAGGGAGGCTCGTGCCGCCGGACACCTAGTGCTCGGAGGCGACGTTGAAAAGCCGCCGCGGTGCTAGCACATTCCCGAAAACCATACCGCTCGACGGATATCTCTCGGCCTTTCGGCCGGCAGCGACGAGCGCGACGCTCGGCAAAGGCAGGCGTCAATCCATGCTCGAAACGCGGGGCCTACAGCTCGTGCGGCATGAGGTCGTAAGGAGAGCGAAAGAATTGCTGCGGCGAATACGCGCGCAAACAGGACACCCGGCGGGTGTAGACGTCGGCGTAAAGGTCCACCTGGAGGCCGAAGCTGCTCATCTCGCTCTGCTCTTTGAGGAGGGAGCCCCAGTAGGGGTGGAAGCGTTGAGAGATGCGCTCCGCGAGTAAATCGTGCTCGCTCCCGATGCTGCGCAGCTCGGCGCGGACGCGTTCCAGCCCGCGCTTCACGCGCAGCCGCTCCGCGTCTTCACTGGAGCCGGGCGCGGGGGGAACGCGGGTGAGCTCTTTGTAATGGGCTTGGAGGTACCGAAGCTCGTCCTCGAAGCGATCTCGCGTCTCCTCCAAGAGGCGCTGGCGAGCCAAGTCCTCGTTACAGGCTTCGTGCGCGGAGATCTCCTGATCCATTTCTTGGATGATCATCGCGGTTTGCCACGACGACTCCTTTTTGGAGCGCAGGATGTCACCATAGATGTGGTCGCCGACGTAGAGCACGTTGTTGCCGGTGATGCCGACCATGCGCTCGAACTCGGCGAGGTTGCCGCCTTCGTAAACTTTGCCGCGCTCGAACGAGCCACGCACGTTGCGGAGCACGTCTCCGTCTCGCTCCATGAGGGGCCGCCCTTCCTGGAACCAGCGCGGCTTCTGCGCGGCACAAATGATGATCTCGAAGTAGTGACGCCAGCTCGGGTACTCCGGCAGCGCGCCGCCGAGGAGGTACGTCATCATCGTGTCCGTGTAACTGAAGGGGGAGTTCGTGAGCACGAACAGCCGCTTCCCGGCCGAGCGCAGCTTGTGTAGCGCGCGCGCCAGCTCCGGATCTCGATCGATGTAGCGCGGTAGATCCGAAGTCACGGCGCGGTACACGGCGCCCTCTGCGTGCGCTTCGTCGATGGAGGCGCGCACGTCGCTGAACAGCTTGTCGAAATCGACCTTCTCGCCGCGTCGCTCGAGCTCTTCCACCACCGCGGCGTAGGAGGTGACCTCGCTCAGCGCGAAGAGAGTGTCTATCCAGTGGTAGCGCGACGTGTGGGGGCGAATGCGCTTGTGATGGTAAAGCTCCGTGATCTCTTCGCGAGAGAGGCGCCGCATACCGTGGTAACCGCGGTGCACCACCTTGTAACGGTCCATTTTCAGGATGTGGCCGTAACGCTTGTCGACGAGTAGCCCGCGGATGGGGAAGCGAGTGTCGAAGCGGAGCTTCTTCAGGTAAGTCGGGTAGCCGCGCTTGATCAAGCGATCGACCATCAGCTCCACGCTGAGCGCGTCCATCTCCTCTTGGCGGTAGATGGCGAGCGTGTAGTCCATGTCGAAGCCGACCCAGTCGATGCCGGACAGCCTCAAGTCTCGGTTCACGAACACGCGCTCCGCGCGAGGAATGCCGCGCCCGGCGCCGGACGCGGGCCCACCGCCCGGCAGGGGTAAGAGCAGCTGGCGTGGGTCCAAGAGTACGCTGGCGGTCAATGGAGGGGGCCGAAAGGTCGCGCCCGCAGGCCGCAACCTTCCCTAATTTTCACTCCCTTTCGCCGCCTGTCAAACCAAGCCGCTCGTTCGCGGCGTGTTCGCGCTTTCACCAAAGCCGGCGCGCAGGCCGAGGCGGGCCGTCGGCACGCCCGAGATTCACCGGGAGATCGGGAGATCTGGAATTTCGGCAAATTTGGGGGTTCGCCTCGCCTACGGCGAGCGACTAAACCGCGCTGGCCGCACTGGAGGCGGGTGGGGCCAACGGCGGCAGCGCGAACCCTAAAATCTCCCCTCGCAGAGCTCCCGCCGACCCCGATCTCCCCGTGAATCTCGGACTCGCGTCCGGGAGTCACCGCGAGCGTCGCCGAACGCCGTGCCCGCGCGAGACGCCGCTGAGCGATAGGAGCGGACCGGCCTGGTCGAAGCCGCCCACCAGCTTGTCGTCTTTCATGAACAGCGGCGTATCCAAGTCGAGCTCTTCGAAGCCGCCTTGCCCCCCGGCGATGCAGGCCGAGAAGGTCATGGCCAGCCGCGTCTCCACCATGCCCCCCATCATCAAGCCAAAGCCTAGCCGGCGTGCCTCCTCGATCATGGCCAAGGCGTGGCTCACGCCGCTCTTCGTGACCTTGAAATTGACGACGTCCGCCGCCTGCTCGGCGCGCAGGCTCACCAAGTCCGCAACCGAGCGGGCGTCTTCGTCCGCGGCGACGCGGATGCCCGCGGCTCGCACGGTGCGACAGCCGGCGTAGTCACCGCGCCGGCACGGCTGCTCGAACAACACGACCTGGCTTCGCGCAGCTCCGAGACCACGCACGAGCTCCACCGCTTGCTCCCCGGTGAGGCTGGCATTGGCGTCCAGCAAGAGGCGCGCTCCGGGCGCGGCGGCGGCGATGCGGCGCAGCCGTAAGAGGTCGTGCTCGAACGGCTCGCCGCCGACCTTGACCTTGAGCGTCACGAAGCCCTGCGTGACGGCCCGCGCCGCCGCCGCCGCCGCTCGGTCTGCGCCCCCGGTGGGGATGGTGATGTCGGTGAGCAGCTGCGCGGACCGTCCCCCGAAGTGCTGGAACAAGGAGACCCCGCGCTCGCGGCAATCCGCGTCGAGCAGCGCCATTTCCAGGGCCGCGAGCGCGCTGGGCGCATGGTCGAGGCGCTCGCGGACCGCGGGCAAGAGACGGCTGGCGTCCGTCCACTCGTAGCCGACCAGCGACTCGGCCACGGCGCTCAGCGCGGCCAAGGCGTCCGCTTGGGTCTCGCCGTTCACGGCCGGAAACGGCGCCGCTTCGCCCAAACCGCGCGCGCCGCTTTGCAGCTCGACTTCACAGAGCACGTTACTCGCGAGCTCCTGGGCGCCGGTGGCGATGCCGAACGGCTCCAGTAGCTCCACGTCCCATGGCTCGACGGTCACGCGGAGGATGCGCACGCGCGCACCGTAACACCATCTGCCGAGGACCGAGCTATGCTCCCCGCATGGAGCGCGCACCTCTGTGCATCTTGGTGACCGGCGATCCCGTGCCGAGGACGCGCGAACGAGTGGGGGGTTTTGCGAGCCTGGTGCGCACCGGGCTCGCCGACGTTTGGGAGCACGGGTTCGTGGAGGTGGACGCTCGCGAGGCGGGCGAGCTGCCGTCGGCCGAGCGTTTCGCGGGGGTGATAGTGACGGGCTCGGCCTCGAGCGTGACCGAGCGCGCGCCGTGGATGCTGAGGGCAGAGGAGTATCTGGCCGGCGCCGTGAAAGACGAGCATCCCGTGCTCGGCATTTGCTTTGGCCACCAGCTGCTCGGCCAGGCCCTCGGCGGCCTCGTGGAGCGCAACCCGCGTGGCCGCGAAATGGGCACCGTGGCGCTCACCATCGTAGACGACGACCCCCTGCTCGATCGTCGCATCGAGCCTGCGCTCGCCCATGCTACCCACGTGGATTCGGTCACCCGCTTGCCTTCCGGCGTCCGGCTCTTGGCGACGACGGCCCTGGACCCTCATGCGGCCGTACGCTTCGGGGAGCGTGCGTGGGGCGTGCAGTTTCACCCCGAGTTCGACGAGCAGGTGATCCGCGAATACGTGGAGACCCGGGCCCAGGTGCTGGAACAAGAGGGGCGCGATCCGCAGGCCGTGCTGGCGGGCGTCACCGCCGCCGAGGCGGGCAGGCTGGTTTTACGCCGTTTCGTGACCCACGGCCTGCGTCCGCGCTGAGCCGCTCGTTCGTCGATTGCGAATGGGGCCGCCGGTGGTAGAAGGCCGCCCACCATGGGCTTTTCCTGCGGCATCGTCGGCCTCCCCAACGTGGGGAAGAGCACGCTCTTCAACTCGCTCTCCAGCGCCAAGGCGGAAGCCGCCAATTTCCCGTTTTGCACGATTGAGCCGAACGTCGGCATCGTGAGCGTCCCCGACCCGCGCGTGGACGCGCTCGCCAAGCTCATCGAGCCGGACAAGATCGTGCTGACGACGATCCGCTTCGTGGACATCGCCGGCCTCGTGCGCGGCGCCTCCAAGGGAGAAGGGCTCGGTAACCAGTTCTTGAGCCACATCCGCGAGGTGGACGCGGTTGCGCACGTCGTGCGTTGCTTCGACGACGACAACGTCATTCACGTCGAGAACAAGGTGGACCCGGTCGCAGACATCGCGACCATCAACACCGAGCTTTGCCTCAAGGACTTGGACACGGTGAGCAAGCGCTTGGACAAGGCGCGCAAGCAAGCCAAGGGGAACGACCCCATCGAGAAGCTCGCGGTGCCGTTGTGCGAGCGGCTCGTCAAGCATTTGGACGAAGGCAAACCCGTGCGCACCTTCGAGCTGGGTGACAGCGAGAAAGAGCGCAGCATCGTGGATGACATGCAGCTGCTCACCAGCAAGCGCATGTTCTATGTCGGCAACGTCGCGGAGGGCGCGCTGTCCAACCTAGTTGCCGACAAGCACTTTCAGCGGCTCGTGGAGTTCGCGAAGTCGGAAGGCGCGCCCGTCGTCGCCATCTGCGCCGCCATCGAGGAGCAGATCGCGCAGCTGGAGCCGGCGGATCGCCCTGACTTCTTGGAGAGCGTCGGCCTCAAGGAGCCGGGCCTCAACTCGGTCATTCGCACCGGGTACGAGCTGCTCGGTCTCATCACGTACCTGACCGCCGGCAAGCAAGAGGTGCGCGCGTGGACGGTGCGCAAGGGCTCGACGGCGCCGCAAGCCGCCGGCGTGATCCACACGGACTTCGAGCGCGGCTTCATCAAAGCCGAGGTCATCTGGTGGGAAGACTTCATCAAGTACGGCAGCGAAGCGAAGTGCCGTGAAGCCGGCAAGCAGGCGATCGAAGGTCGCGAGTACATCGTGCGGGACGGCGACGTGATGCATTTCCGCTTCAACGTGTGACGACGGGCCATGGCCATGCCGCCGTCGCCGCTCGGTCCCGTGCGGCTGGCGATCGCGGCGGTCGGTAGCGCCTTCATTTACCTGCTGATACGCGCCTTCGGAAGGCGCGTGACCCAGGCCGAGGTCCCTTGGCTCTGGGGGCCGTTCGGCGGCGACTATCGGCGACAAGCCGTACGAGGAGTGCGCAGAGCGCGAAGGGCTCGTGTTGGAGCGCGGCGCGGCTGCGGGCCACTGCGGAGCCTGGACACCGCGAGCGGCGTCGACAGCGAGATCGCGCTCCTGCGGGAGCCCTCGGGACGGGTGCGCTACGCAGGCTGGTCCCGCCGCCTGAGTGAGAGCGGTCTCGTCGTATTCACGGGATTTTATATGACCGAGCTTGCGCCGCGCGCGGAGCGACGCTGCGTCAAGGTGGCGTTCCCCATGCCGCAGGGCAACGCGACCGTGATGCTGCGTCCGAGCGTGGACGCGCGCGGCGACCTCCGACTGCGTCGACGCAGCGGAGACGCTGCGCTGTGACCACACGGTTCCGTTCTGGGGCACGCCGGTCCTGGCGCTCCACTACCGCATCGAGCGCTATCGGCCGCGCCCGCCTTCGTTCGCAGTGGAGCGGCTAACGCCTCGTGACTAGCCACGCGCCAAGTGACGTGACCGGGGCCGGGCCGCCGAAGAAACCGGCAAACCGCAGGCCCCATACGCCCAGCGTGAGCGCGAGCACCGCCGCGGCCAGGACGTTGAACACCGGCCCACGAAAGCGAATCGGCGACGCTCGCCACGGCTCGCTCCGTGGAGCCCGCAGCAGCTCTACCAATCCGCTGGCGGCGAAGAGCACGAACAGCGGCGTGAGTAGCCAAACCAGCGGGTGGAAGTGGAGCGCACCGTGAACGTCTCCGCGGAGCAGCGCGAGGGTCGCGCGGGTGAGCCCACAGCCGGGGCAGGGCACACCGAAGCTCGACGCCATCGGGCACAGGGGAAAGTCCCAGTGCACGGCGAGGCTGACCAATCCTGCCAGCAGCGCTAGGCCGCCCAAGGTCCTGAACCGGCTCACGTCGCCAAGCGTAGTCACAAAACGCGAACGGCGCCGAGAGGCGCCGTTCGGTTCAGCTCACCACCACGATGGCGTCTGCAATCAGCGGGGCTGCCCGCCGCCCGCTGCCGCCCAGACCTCGTTCAGGTCCGACGGGAGGAAGTAGGCGCCGAGGAGCAAGTACAGCACCGGGTGCGGCACCTGCGCGTTCGGGACACCAGCCATCTGCTTGGCTTCCAGCACCTTCGCGGGGAGGCCCCACAGCAGGATGATGTTCAGGATCGGCACGAACAGCAGGATCGGGTTGATGTCGTCCTTGCCACGGAACGCCTTCAGCTCGCTCAACATCCCCCACATTTGGATGATGGCGTAGACGAAGCAGATGGAGCCCACGACGAGCACCATGATGGGGTTACGGGTCTGCCCGATCGGACCGCGCGCACCGCCGCTAGCGACGATGGGAGCTGCGCCGCCCGGCATGCCGCCGTAACCTCCGGAAGGACCCGGGGCGGGAGCGCCGTAACCGCCTGGCGTGGGAGCGCCCACCGGGCGGAGGACCGCCGTAACCGCCACCGGGCGGAGGACCGCCGGCGCCGGGATCCTGATTGCCGTAGCCGCCGGGGGCAGGGGGGGCGCCATAAGCCCCGGGGGAAGGAGGCGCGCCGTAGCCACCCGGGGCGGCGGGCGGCGGACCGCCGAAACCACCCTGCGGGGGCTGGCCGTACGGATTGAAAGCGCCGGCGTCCGCGACCATCGTGCCGCCGAGAGGGTTCACGGGCTGATCGGCGATGCCGGGCGGAGGAGCGACTGGCGCGCCGGGAGGCGGGCCATACGGATTGGGCGAAGGGGCGGCGGCCGGCGGCGGCGCAAAGCCGCCCGGCGCACCCGGAGGGGGACCGAACCCGCCAGGAGCAGGACCGCCGGGGGGCGGACCGAAGCCACCGGGAGCCGGGCCACCGGGGGGCGGACCGAAGCCACCGGCAGCGGGCGGCGCACCTTGCGGCTGAGGCGCACCGAACGAAGGGGGCGCGACGCCGAGCATCGTTCCCTTCAGCTGCGGGCGTGGAGCACCGGCTGGCGGCGCAGCCGGCGCAGCGGCCGGTGGCGGCGCAGCCGCCGGAGCTGGCGCGGGCGCTGGCAAGGGAGCACCGGGGGCCGGGGCACCGGGCGCACCGGCGGGCTTGAGGCCCGTGGGTGCGTTCATCATCAGCATCGTGCCCTTGAACTTCGGGGCAGCGGCACCTTTCAGGCTGAACCCGCACTTCTTGCAGGTCGTCGCCGCTTCCTCATTCTCGGTCCCACAGTTCGGACAAAACACTCGAAGTACCTCCCTTAGAGGTTTGATGGTGGCGGGAGCCTACTCGGAAGGGCGACGAATTCTCAAGGGTGACGTAGGCCTATCTTCGCTCGCGTCCGTTATCCAGCCTGCGCGTGGCTCGGTATTCCGCCCGAGGGTTGCCCTTCGCCTTCACCACGGACGCCCGTTGGCATGCCCGTACCGCCGGCTCGTTTGCTCGTTTTCGCTCGGCGCCGTCTCGGGGAAGTCTGTTTGGATGGCAGGCCGAGGTCCTTGGCGCGAGCTCCGCTCGCGCGCGCCGCGGGTAGCTACCCGCGCAGGGAAGGCCTCCTCCAAGTTAGACGCCCATGCGTTTTTGGGGCGCCAGCTGCGGTGCGATCACGTTCCCGGGGATCTGCCTTGACACCCCGCTTTGCGGATCACTACGGTTCGCCTCGCCGCCCGGCCCCCGGGCAGTATTTCCTCAGAGATTTCGCAACCAGAGCTCGGTTGCTGACACCCGAGCTAAGCCACGGAAACCGTAATGGCATTCGCTCTCAACGCAGAGCAAGAGCGGCAGCTCGACGACATCCTCTCGCGTTACCCGAACAAGATGGCGGCGTGCATCCCGGCGCTGCATCTCTGTCAGGAAGCTAACGAGAATTGGGTTTCCGAAGACGTGATCGCGTTCGTCGCGAAGCGCCTCGAGCTGTCGACGGCGCACGTCCAAGGCGTCGTCACCTTCTACACGCTCTTCAACCAGAAGAAGCCGGGCAAGCATCAAGTCTGGGTTTGCCACACGCTGAGCTGTGCGCTCCGCGGCGCGGAAGACCTGGTCAAGCACTGCGAAAAGCGCCTCGGCGTGCACGTCGGCGAAACGACGAAAGACGGGCGCATCACGCTGCGCACCGCGGAGTGCCTCGCTGCGTGCGGCACCGCCCCGGTGATGCAAGTGGACAAGCGCTACCACGAGAACCTCACGACCCAAGAAGTCGATCGCATCCTCGACCGCCTCATCGCGGGAGGTTGAGCGAGCCGCCATGATCAAGCTGACCAATTACCTGAGCCACTCCTACGGCAAGCCCGACAGCTGGAAGCTCTCGGCTTACGAAAGCACCGGCGGTTACCGCGGCGTCCGCAAGGCGCTCGGCATGTCGCGCGACCAAGTCATCGAGGAGATGAAGAAGGCGCACATCCGCGGACGCGGTGGCGCCGGCTTCGACTGCGGCACGAAGTGGAGCTTCATGCCCAAGGAGGTGAAGAAGCCTCACTACCTCGTCGTCAACGCAGACGAGGGCGAGCCCGGTACCTTCAAGGACCGCTCCATCATGGAGATGAACCCGCACGCCTTGGTCGAGGGCTGCATCATCGGCGCCTACGCCATCGGGGCCCACTCCGCCTACATCTACGTGCGGGACGAGCTGCACCTCTCCAAAGAGAGGCTCTGGAACGCGATCCACGAAGCGCGCGCCAAGGGCTACCTGGGCAAGACGCCGTTCGGCGCCAGCTACGAGATGCAGGTCTACGTCCACACGGGCGCGGGCGCGTACATCTGCGGCGAGGAGACCGCACTGCTCAACTCGCTGGAAGGCCGTCGCGGCGAGCCGCGGCTCAAGCCGCCGTTTCCCGCGCAGTACGGCGCATTCGGCAACCCGAGCACCGTGAACAACGTCGAGACGATCGCCATCGCCCCGACCGTTTTCGAGGTCGGCGGCGACCAGTTCAGCCAGCTCTCCGTGCTGCACGGTATCAACGACGGCGGCGCGCGCCTGTTCGGCGTGAGCGGTCACGTGAAGAAACCGGGCCTGTACGAAGCGTGCGTGGGCCTCACCCTGCGCGACCTCATCTACGAGCTCGGCGGCGGCATCCTCGGCGATCGCAAGCTCATGGCCGTCATCCCTGGCGGCTCTTCTTGCCCGGTGCACCTGGCAGACGAAGTCGTCAATTCCAAAGATCCGCGACTGGAGCCGTACAACGGCAAGCCCTTCTTGGATCTGCCGCTCGGCGTGGACACGTTCCGTGGCGCGGGCAGCATGCTCGGCACCTGCTGTGCCACCGTGCTGAGCGACAGCGCGGACCCGGTGCTCGCGCTCCACAACGTGATGCGCTTCTACCGTCACGAGTCGTGCGGGCAGTGCACGCCGTGCCGTGAGGGCTGCGGCTGGATCGAGCGCATCTTGAACAAGATCGTCGAGGGTAGGGGCAGCATCGCCGAGCTCGACCAAATCTCGGAGATTGCCTCCGACATCACCGGCAACACCATCTGCGCGTTCGGCGACGGCGCCGCGACGCCGGCTCTGCACTTCGTCCGCAAGTTCAGGCCGCAGCTGGAGGACTACGTAAAGAATGGCGGCAAGTCACAGACCGGAAGGCTGACGCCATGACCGTAGGTAACGTCTTTTTTGCGCTCTGCTCGATCGCGGCGCTCGTCGGCGCGCTCTGCACGGTGCTGGCGAGAAACCCGATTCGCGGCGCGATGGGGCTCTTGCTCACGATCGTCGGCATCGCGGGCTTGTTCTTGAAGCTCAACGCCCAGTTCCTGGCCGCGATCCAGCTGATCGTCTACGCGGGCGCAGTCGTCGTGCTCTTCGTGTTCGTGATCATGCTGCTCGGTCCGGACGCAGGTCATGTCCGAGACACGGGCGAGCCGAAAGCCAAGGTCGCGCGCGCGCTCGCGGGCGTGCTCATGGCGCTCATCTCTCTCGTCACGTTGGTGCTCGTCTTGCGCAGCGCGGACAAACCCACGCGCTTCGGCTTCGTGGGTCCTCAGCACGGCAGCGTGGAAGCGGTCGGCACCCAGCTGTTCACCAAGACGCTCGTGCCGTTCGAGCTCGCGACCGCGCTGCTCATCGTCGCGGTCATCGGCGCCATCGCAGTGGCGCGCAGCCGTCACCAGGTTCGTAAAGAGAAGCAGAGCCCCAGCCCGACCCGGCGCTTCTTCCACGGCCCCTTGCACCCGCGCGACGCGGGCCGTCCGCTCACGGGGGAGGAGCTGTAATGAACATCCTCGGCAACGTGGTGGAGCACTACGTGCTCCTGTCCGCGATCATCTTCACCGTCGGCGGCATCGGCTTTCTGGTGCGCCGCAACGTGCTCGTACAGCTCATGAGCATCGAGCTCATGCTCAACGCCACGAACCTCACCCTGGTCGCGTTCAACCGCCGGCACGTGCTGGACATGAACGGTCAGGTCTTCTCCTTCTTCATCATCGCCGTGGCCGCGGCGGAGGTCGCCGTCGGCTTGGCGATCGTGCTGTCTTTTTACCGCTTGAAGCAGTCGGTGTTCAGCGACGAGGCGGACCAGCTCCGTCACTGAGGATCCCATGCACGCCTTAGAAGAGATCTTCCCCGCTTCTGACTTTACGCTCCTCGCGTTCATCGTTCTTCTCCCGCTGCTCGGCGCCGCCGTGAACGGCATCTTCGGCAAGCGCCTCGGGCGCGAGGCGGTGACGCTGATGGGCTTGGGCTCGGTGTTCGTTTCCTTCCTGTTCGCCGTCGTCACGTTCTTCTTTTTGAAGAGCCAGAGCGGCGAAGGCGAAGGCGCCAAGCTCGTGTGGAAGGGGTGGGAGTGGATGAAGCTCTCGCTCCCCATGGGCGCGGGCACCACCTCGCTTTGGGTTTCGCTCTCGGTGGACGCGCTGAACGGGACGATGGCGCTCATCGTTACCGGCATCGGCTTCCTCATCCACCTGTACTCGTCCGAGTACATGAAGGACGACCCCGGCTTTTATCGGTTCTTCACGTACCTGAACCTGTTCATCTTCTCGATGCTGGTGCTCATCCTCGGCGACAGCTTGCCGGTGTTGTTCATCGGTTGGGAAGGCGTCGGCCTCTGCAGCTACCTGCTCATCGGCTTCTGGTTCGGCGAGGACAAGAACGCCGCCGCCGGCAAGAAGGCCTTCATCACCAACCGCATCGGTGACTTCGGTCTCCTCGTCGCGATGGGGCTCTTGCTCTATTACTGCGGCTCGCTGGACTGGTCTGGCATCGACGGCGCTCGAAACAACCTGCTCACCCCGGTGCAGATCTGGCCGCTCGGCGACCACGTGCCGCTCGCGAACATCTTGCCGGACGGAATGGCGGCGTGGATCAACACCCCGCGCACCGCGACCGCGGCGACCCTCGTCGCGCTCTTTCTGTTCCTCGGCGCGGCCGGTAAGAGCGCCCAGCTGCCGCTCTACGTCTGGTTGCCGGACGCGATGGCGGGCCCCACGCCGGTCAGCGCGCTCATCCACGCCGCCACGATGGTTACCGCGGGCATCTACCTGGTGTGCCGCACCGCCTCCGTGTTCGTGCTCAGCCCTTTCGCGATGTTCGTGGTCGCGCTCACGGGCGGTCTCACCGCGGTGCTAGCCGCGTCGATCGCCTTCGCGCAGAACGACATCAAGAAGGTGCTGGCGTATTCGACGGTCAGCCAGCTCGGCTACATGTTCTTGGGCGTCGGCGTCGGCGCCTTCACGGCCGGCTTCTTCCACGTCCTCACGCATGCCTTCTTCAAGGCGTGCATGTTCCTCGGCGCGGGCTCCGTCATTCACGCCATGCACGCGCGCATCCACGACACGGACGCGTCGCAGGACATGCGCAACATGGGCGGCCTCCGGAAGTACATGCCGTACACGTTCCTCACCTTTGCGGTGTCGTGGGCAGCCATCATCGGCATCCCCGGGACGAGCGGCTTCTTCTCGAAGGACGAGATCCTGCTGAAGGCTTACAGCTCGTTCATCGCCACGCCCGTGGGCGTGCAGGACTCGTTCGAGTGGCCCAAGTGGGGCGGCACCGTGCTGTACGCGCTCGGCTTCGCCGGCGCGATCATGACCGCGTTTTACATGACGCGCCTGTTCATCGGCACGTTCTTCGGCGACTTCAAGGGCTGGACCATCGTCAAGGGGTGGAAGGAGCCGGCGCACGAGCACGGCCACGGCCACCACCACCACGATCCGAACGAGCCGCTCGACGGGCCCGTCCCGCACGAGTCGCCTTGGCAAATGTGGGTACCCCTCGCGGTGCTCGGCTTCCTGGCGCTGGTCGGCGGTTTCTTGAACCCGGGCGCGCTCGAGCTGTTCGGCTCGCACTTCCTCCCGCTCCATCACTGGCTCGAGCCTGTATTCGAAAAGGCGGAGACGAGCGTGCGTGTGATCGAAGGCGCCGAGCACATGCTCGCGACCTTCCTCGGCTTGGCCCTCGTCGCGGTCGCCATCGGCGCCGGCGGCGCGTATTGGGTCTACGTGCAGATGAAGGGCGAGCCCGCCCGCTCCTTCACCGAGAAGTTCCCCGGCTTTCACCGCCTCGTTTACGACAAGTGGCGCGTGGACGAGCTCTACGAGGAAACCGTCATCGGCGCGGTGGATTCGCTGGCCGAGTTCGGCGCCTGGGCCGACAAGTGGATTGTCGACGGCATCCTCGCGAAGCTGTCCGCGTTCATCGTGCGCAGCGCCGGCAGCTTGCTTCGGCAGGTACAAACTGGCCGCATTCAAGCCTACGCCGCGGTCATGGTCGTCGGCCTCGGCATGGTGGGCTGGTTCCTGGTTGCTCCACACGCGAGCGCCAAGGTGCAAGCCAACCACGCGGACGGCGCTTACAGCGTCGCCGCGACGCCGGGCCTCGGCTACTCCTACCGCTGGGACGGGTCAGGGGACTTCAGCGACAAGAGCAGCCTCTCGTTCCAGCTCGACCGCGACAAGACACGCACGGTCATGCTCGAGGTGAAGAACGCCTTCGGTCAGGTCGCGGAGCGCAAATTCGAGCTCAGCCGCCCGCGCGAAGACAAGAGCGCGCTGACCACGATCGACGTCACCCGCGGCGCCAATGGCCAGCTGCAGGGCACCCCGCGTCCCGCCGCCAAGCCCGGTGGGCAAGCTCCTCCTATTCAGCCGGGCACGCAGATGCCTCCCGGTCACCCCGTGGTCCCGCAAGGTCATTGAGTCATGCACCCCCTGGAACGTGCCGTAGTAGAATTTTTGCCTTACCTGCTCGCGTTCGCCGCGGGCGCCTTGGTGCCTCGACGCCAGGGTAAGGCGGAGCGCTTCGCGATCGGCATCACCGCCGCGCTATCCATCTTGTTCGTCAAGAGCCTCTGGCCCGCGATCCTCGGGGACTCGGACCCGGGCAAGGAGTGGGGCGGGCTGCTCAGCCTCATTGTGTTCCTGCCGATCTTCGGCGCGATCGCGCTGCTGTTTCTGCCTCGCCAAACCCCAGTCTTGCTCAAGCGCTTCACGTTCGGCGTGCTCGCCATCGACGCCCTCGCGTCGCTCGGTTTGCTGAGCCAGCCGATGTCTCGCGGTTGGCACTACCAGCAAATCGTGGAGTGGGTGCCTTCGCTCGGCATCCGCTACCACGTGGCCGTGGACGGCGTGAGCATGTGGCTCATCCTCCTGTGCACGTTCAGCACGCCGGTGGCGCTGTACGTGTCCTTCAACGCCATCCAAACGCGCATCAAGGACCTTTGCTTCGCGTTTTTGATGCTGCACGGCGCGATGCTAGGCGCGTTCGTCTCCCTGGACCTGTTCTTGTTCTTCGTGTTCTGGGAAATGATGCTTGTGCCGATGATCGTGATGATCGGCGTGTGGGGCGGCGTCGAGAAGATCAAAGCCGCCTACAAGTTCTTCATCTACACGATGGTCGGCAGCATGCTGATGCTGGCGGCGATCTTGTACATGGTGTGGAACCACACGAAGATCGCCGGCTACCCGAGCTTCGACTACCTGGCGTTGTCACGGCTGGTGCTCCCTCACCACGCGGCGTGGCTCTGCTTCTTCGGCTTTTTGGCGGCATTCGCCATCAAGGTGCCGATGTTCCCGCTACATACCTGGCTGCCTGACGCGCACGTTCAGGCTCCCACCGGCGGCTCGATCATCCTGGCCGCGGTCCTGCTCAAGCTCGGTACCTACGGCTACATCCGCTTCTGCATGGGCATGCTGGGGGGCCCCGCGTTCATGGCCGGCGCCAACTTGGCCGGGGTGGCGATCGGCGGCGGTATCATCTACGGCGCCCTCGTCGCTTGGAAGCAAGACGACGTGAAGCGCCTCGTGGCGTACTCGTCCGTCGCGCACATGGGCTTCGTGATGCTCGGCTGCTTCGCGGCCACTCAAGCCGGCTTGGAGGGCGCGATCTTGCAGATGCTGAACCACGGCGTCTCGACGGGCGCGCTGTTCCTCCTCGTCGGCGTCATCTACGACCGCCGTCACACGCGCCTCGTGCGCGAGTTCGGCGGCCTCGCGAAGGTGATGCCGGTCTACGCGGCCCTGTTCGTGATCGTGACCATGTCCAGCATCGGCGTGCCGGGTACGAACGGCTTCGTCGGCGAGTTCCTGATCGTGATGGGTACTTTCGTCTCGCAGGCCCTGGGCGGTAACGCCAAGCTACAGGCCGGTCTGGCCGCCGCGGGCGTCATCCTCGCTGCCGTCTACATGCTCAGCGTGGTGCAGAAGATGTTCTTCGGCCCCCTCAGCAACCCGAAGAACAAGCGGCTGAAGGACATGAGCCCTCGCGAGATCATCGCGATCGCTCCCCTCATCGGCATGATCTTCGTGATCGGCTGGTTCCCGACCATCTTCACCAGTCGCATGACCGAAGGCGTGGAAGCGGTCGTGGACCGCTACATTGCGCACCGTAACAACTGGCTGGACTCGCGTGGCGCAACGTTCGCGACGATGACCCCGCGCCGGGGCGGCCCGCTCGAGCGTGGCTATCCAGAAGATCCGAAGAAGAAGTCCGACGCCCAGGCGTTGAACGTGGAGGCGCCATGAGCGTTTTGCTTGCAATCTCGCCGCTGCTTGTCGTCGCCATTGGCGCGCTGCTGTTGATGTTGACGGAGGCCTTCGGCAAGCCGGCCAGCCCCGAGGGCTACGGCCCCGGTGGCTTGGTGGTGGACGCGGGCGCAGGTCGCGCGGGCGAGCTCGGGCTAGGCAGCGCGGTGGTGCTGTTCGCGGGCGCCATCGCTTCCCTGGCGGTGTGGATGGTCGGACCGGACAAGTTCGAGAAGCTGGACGTTCTGCTGCCGTACCTGGTGGTGGACCGCTTCACCTTGTTCTTCTCGTTCACGCTGTGTCTTGGCGGTGCGCTTTCCTGTTTGCTCGCCGGCGGCTACCTGCCAGAGCACAAGCTGGAACGCGGCGAGTTCTTCCCCCTCGTCATGTTCTCGACCGTGGGTGCCATGGCGCTCGCGGCGGCCGGTGACCTGCTCAGCCTCTTCATCGCCCTGGAGACCATGTCTCTCGGCGTTTATTGCCTCATCGGCCTCCGCCGTACGAGCCCGCGCGCCACCGAGGCCGCGTTGAAATACTTCCTGCTCGGCAGCTTCGCGGCCGCGCTCTTGTTGTTCGGCGGCGCGCTCCTCTACGGGGCCACCGGGCACACGGACCTCAAAGGCATCGGCGAGGCCGTCGGCACCATCGGCAAGGCGGGCAGCACCGTGAGCCCGACCTTGGTGCTCGTCGCGTTGGCGCTGAGCATTGCCGGCCTCGCGTTCAAGGTGAGCGCGGTCCCGTTTCACATGTGGACCCCGGACGCGTACGAAGGCGCGCCAACGCCGGCTACCAGCTACATGGCGGTCGCGGTGAAGAGCGCCGCCTTCGCGGTGTTGCTCCGCGTCTTGGTCGTCGCGTTCGGCGACGAGCGGCTGATGAGCTGGGGCGCGGGCTGGCCGCCGGTCTTGGCGCTCATGGCGATCGTGACGATGACGGCCGCGAACGTGATCGCCGGTCGGCAAGACTCGGTGAAGCGCATGCTCGCCTATTCGTCGATCGCGCACGCCGGCTATGCGCTCGTGGGCGTGGTCGCCGCAATGCGCTCGGAGACGGGCGTCGCGAGCGTGCTCTTTTACATGATGAGCTACACCGTCTCGACCGCGGGCGCCTTCGGAGCGCTCATTCTGTGTGGTCGTCAGGGCGCCGAGGCGGTGTCGTACGAGGATCTCGCCGGCATCGGTCGTCGCCATCCCGCGGCTGCGCTCGCCTTCTCGTTCTTCCTGCTCTCGCTCGCGGGGGTGCCGCCCACCGCCGGTTTCTTCGGCAAATTCTACGTGTTCAGCGCCGCTATCGACTCGGAGCTTTACGCGCTCACGGTCATCGGCCTGCTGAACAGCATCTTGGGCGCGTACTACTACCTGCGCGTTCTGGTGTTCATGTACATGCGCGAGCCGGAGCCGGGCGCTCCCATCGCCACGCCGATGAAGTCGGGCATGGTCGCCTCCGCGCTGGTGATCTCGGCCGTGTTCGTCCTCGCCATCGGCGTGTTTCCGGACACGTTGCTGGAGATGGCGCGCGCGGCTGGCCTGCGCTAATTCACGGGCATGGGCCGCGGAATCGAGTGCTGCGGGGTGAGCTTGCTCGGGCTCGCCCTGGTCGGCGGGGTCGCCTGCCGAGGCAAGACGCCCGCGGGCGACGCGGCCGCAAGCGCCTCCGCGGCGCCTAGCGCCAGCGTCTACAAGCCGGCGGCGCCGGTCGCGTCGGGCTTGCCCCAGCCGAAGGAGCTCGTCAGCAGGGTCGTGAACCCACAGAACGAGCCCGAGTACACGGGGCCGACCGGGACCGTGAAGGGCCTCGTCACGGCCAGCGGGGACCAGGCCCCCGAAACTCCGCAGCACGTCGCTAAAATCAAGGGCGCGTGCCCGGAAGGCCGCGCGGTTTACTCGCGGCTATTTCGCGAAGGAATGATGCGAAGCCTGGCGGACGTGCTGGTCGCGGTGACCGGGTACCGCGGCTACGTGCCGGAAAAAGAGCCGAAGGTGTTGGTCGCAGCGCGGGGCTGCGCCTTCAGCACTCGCACGGTGGCGATGACGTTCGGCCAGACGCTGGACGTCGTGAGCAAAGACGGTGAGGCCTACGTGCCGGACCTATTGGGGAGCCGCATGGACGCGCAGCTCTTGGCGTTGCCAGGAGGCGGTCCGTCCACGCTCTACCCGCCCAAGCCGGGGCACTACTTCCTGACCGACTCCATCAAAGTGTTCATGATGGCGGACGTGTTCGTCGTTAAGTACCCGACCCACGACGTGACGAGCCTGGACGGGCGCTTCGAGATCAGCGGTATCCCGGTCGGTAAGGCGCGCATCAGCGCAATGCTGCCGGCTACGCGCGCGGTGATCGAAAAGGACATCGAAATCAAAGCCGGCGAGCCGCTCGAGCTCTCCCTCACGCTGCCCTTCGACGCGAAGGCGCACGCCCGCGCGGCCCCGCCGGCCGCGTCGGCTGCACCTTCCGCTTCCGTCGCTCCGCCGCGTTGAGCTCAGCGCGGCGGGGCGACCAGCTCCCCGGCTTGCGCGCTCACCCGTCGTGAAAGGAGCGCGGCGAGGGACTGCAGCACCTGTGGGCTAGCCGGAGTGCCGGCGACCACGGAAGATACGAGCAACGCTTCCAACGACTCGTGATCTTGCTGCAAGTCCGCCGCCGCGAGCGCGATCACCAGCGCGTCGCCGTTACCCGGATCCGCGCCGAGCAGCTGCGTGGCCTCGCGCTTGGCGGTCGTGAGGTCGCCTTCGCGCAGCGCCTTCAGCGCGAGTGGTACGCCGTGGGGGAGCGGCGCGACCGAGCCCCGCCGGGCCAGCTCTTCCAAGCTACGTTCCGCGCGCAGGGTTCGGGCTGCGTCCCGGCTCCGGACCGCGGCTTGCCGCAGGGCAAGCCACACGGGGATGGAGCCGCGCGCGTGCGTGGCGAGCGCGTCGCGCAACTGCCAGGCCAGGCCAACGTCTCGGCGCTGCTCGGCGATGTCCGCTGCGAGTAGGCTCGCCTCGTGACGTTCGGGGTCGAGCTGGACGGCTTTCAACGCGGCTGTTTGCGCCTCCGCTAGGGCGCCGCGCGCGCGGCGGCACAGCGCGAGCTCGTACCAGAGCGGGCCGTAGTCCGCATCGGCGCGCTCGGCGTCCGCGAAGGAGCGATCCGCAAGTGTATCTTGCCGGAGCTTGCAGGCGAGGGCGCCGATGCGCGTGCGCAGCTCGGGTCCCCGACCGTCGATGTCCAGCGCTCGCTGGTACGTCCCGAGCGCGTCTGCCCATTGACCGCGTGCCTCCCGCAGCGCCGCGACCGCGTAGAGCGCGTACGCCTCCGGCTCGATGAAGCGCCCTTCGGTGACCACGCCGTCCACGCTGCGCACGACGGGCGGCTCCAGCACGCTGCAGCCGAGGCTCAGCAGACCGACGAGCAGGAGCCGCTTCACGTCAGCTCGGACAGGGCGACGCACAGCTGGTCGTTCTCGGCCGGCGTGCCGATGGTGATCCGCAGCTGATGGTTCAGCCGGCCGCCTCGGGCGTGGAAGCTGCGAACCAGGATGCTGCGCGCCTTGAGCGCTTCGTACAGCTCGCCCGCAGGACGCTCCGTGCGGACCCACAAGAAATTCGCCTGGCTCGGTGTCACTTGCACGCCCGCAAGCTCGCCCAGGCGCGCCGCCACTCGCGTTCGCTCGCTCACCACCTCCCGCGCGATGCGCTCCACTTCGGGGGCGAGCTCGGTGAACGCGAGCTCGGCCACGCGCTGCGTCGGGGTCGGCACGTTGTACGGCAGCCGAACTTTGTCCAGCTCCGCCACCACCTCGGGGCGCGCGAGCAGAAAGCCGAGACGGAAAGCCGCGAAGCCCACTTTGGACAGCGTACGCAAAATGCAGACGTTGTCGTAGCGCCGGTACAAGTCCAGCTGATCGCGATCCGAGTAGGCGATGTACGCTTCGTCCACGACGAAAAGGCTCTGGGGCGCGGCCGTGAACAGTTGCTCCAGTCGCTCGCGCGACATGGTGTTGCCGGTGGGGTTATTGGGGCTCGCGATGAAGACGACGCTCGGCGGCGTCATGCGAATCGCGCTCTTCAGCGCGTCCACCGAAAGGTCCCAGCTCGCGTCCAGCGGCACCTCCAAGACGCGGAGGCCGCGACAGCGCGCGCTCATTCGGTACATGACGAAAGAGGGCGTGGTCGTGAGCACCGTCGCGACGTCTCCCGGGGGCAGGGGACGCACGAATGCCGTGAGCAGCAGGCTTATGACCTCGTCGCTCCCGACGCCGGGCAGCACCTCGGCGGGCGAGACGCCCAGGTTCGTAGCGATCGCCGCGCGTAGGGCAGCAAGCGAAGGGTCCGGGTAGCGCTCCCAAGGGCCTTCCCCCAGGGCCTGAGCGATGCGCGATTGGGCGGCTGCGCTCATGATGGGCGGCGCCTCGTTGGCGTCCAGGCGCACCCGGTAGCGCTGCAGGTCGGGCAGGTAAGCTGAGAGCTCGGCGAGCTCGGGACGACAAAGCGCAGCGATCGAGAAACCGGACATGTGGCAGGGGCGGAAACCTACCACGGGCGGTCGCCCTCTGGCATGCTCCGCCGTCTCACCCAAGCAAACCGTTTGTCGCTCTAGATGTCGTTCGCAGCCGTGCTCGGGCAAGACCCCGCCATCAAGACGCTGGAGCGCGCGCTCCGCTCTGGGAAGGTGCACCACGCGTACCGGTTCGAGGGGCCGCCCGGGGTGGGCAAGAACTTGGCGGCGCTGGCCCTGGCCCGCGCGCTCTTGTGCGAAGCGCCCACGCCGCTCGCTTGTGAAGCCTGTCCCGCCTGCAAGCGCGCCCAATCGTTCTCGGAAGAGCCGCCGTGCTTGCCGGCCCATCCGGATCTGCTCATCGTGGAGCGGGGGCTCTACAAGCACGTGCTGCAAGCCAGCGAAGCGAGCGGCATCAGCATCGAGCAGGTGCGGCGCATCGTGCTCACCCGCGTCGGCTTCGCCCCGCACGAGGGGCGGGCGGTGGTGTGCATCGTACGAGGCGCGGAGGAGCTCACCACCTCGGCCGCGAACGCGCTGCTCAAAACCCTCGAAGAGCCGCCCCCGCGGACCTTCTTCGTCCTGCTCACCAGTAAGCCGAGCCGCCTGCTGGACACGATTCGTTCGCGCACGCTGCCGGTGCGCTTCGGCCCGTTACCGGACGCGGTCGTGGCGCAGCTCCTCGCCGCTCGGGGCTTGGACGAAAAGCTGGCCGCGCTGGCTCACGGGAGCATGCAAGAAGCCCTCGCCGCCGCGGACCCAGAAGAGCTCGCGCGTCAGCGCGCGTTTTCGGATCAGCTCTTGGCGGGGCTTGCTTCGCCGGATCTCGCGGGCGCGCTGGCGTTCGCTGAGAAGTTGAAGCTCGAGCGCGCGGAGCTCACGCAGCTGCTGTCCCACACCGCCCAGGTACTCGCGCTGCAGGCACGAGAGCTCGTCGGCACGAAGCCGGAAGAAGCGCGACGCGCAGCGCGGCGGCACGAGGTGGTGCGGGGCGCGCTGACCGACATAGAGCGAAACGTCGGCCCTCAGCTCGCGCTGGAGGCGATGGTGGCCAAGCTCCGCCGCGCTTGACGCCCTCAGCCGAGCGCGCGTTGCCAGGCGTTGGCGCGCTCCGCGATCGCGCTGGGCGCGTCGCCGCCCGCGAGCAAGTCGGAAATGACTGCCGCGATGACGCCCAACCGTCCAAGCTCTGCCGCTTCTTCGAGCGTAAGACCGCCGATCGCGACGAGCGGAACCTGCGCCGCGTGGGCAAGCTCTGCGGCTCTGCCGAGCGCCGAAAGGCCGAGTGCCGGCTCCGCGCCTTGCTTGGACCGAGTCGCGAAGATGGGCCCAAAAGCGGCGTAGTCTGGCTTCTCGTCCAGCGCGGCCGCGAGCTGCTCGTGGTCGTGAGTGGAGACGCCGACGCGCAAGGAGCCGGGCAGGCGCCGCACATCTCGCAGCGGCACGTCGTCTTGCCCGACGTGCACGCCCGAGGTCCCCGCGAGCAGCGCCAAATCTGGCCGATCGTTGGCGAACAGTAGCGTACCCGCGCGCTCGCACAGCGGCTGGAGCTCGCCGAGCAGCGAAAGCACCTCGCGCGGTGCTTGCCGTTTGGCGCGGAGCTGCAGGAGCGGCGGCCGCGCGGTCAAGACGGCCTCGGCAAAGCGCAGCGGCGAAATATCACGCTGCGACAGCGTATCGAGGTCCACGATGGGGTATAGGCCGCGCCGCAGGGTCATGGTACCGGCAGCGTATGCGCGCTTTCACCTTCGTCGAGCTCGGATTTTTCGCCGCGCTACTGAGCTGCTCCGGGCGCCAGACGACGATCGGCTCGAGCCTCGGTGAAGAGCCGCCGACGGACGACGCCGCCGCCGCTCCCGCTTCGGCCAGCGCGGCTCCGACGGATTCCGCGTTACCGCCCAAAGTGCCGGCTCCGACCGCGAAGCTGACGGGTCCCGAGCCGCCACCCCCGCCGGATCCGGCCCTCGTCAAGGCGCTGGTGGAAAAGACGGGCGAGAGCGCGCCCACCGATAACCTCCTGCACCTCCGGCTCGAAGTGACGCCCCGGCCGGCCGGGGAGCTTTGGCTGGTCGCGGTGGTGAATCGCGGCACGGAATCGACGCGCGTGCGCTTCGATTTGCGACGGCTCACGCTCACGCTCACGCCTCCCGAGGACGAGAAGAAGCCGCGGGCGCGTTGGCAGAAGAAGCCGGTGCCTGTCGTCTGCAAGCTGCCGGACGGCTTCGGCGGGCAAGTCGCGGACGACGAGCCGTACACGCTCGAGCCCGGCGAAGGGCTGGTGCAGACCTTCGATCCACGGCTCTATTGCATCTCCCCGGGTGGCGACTCACGGCTCGCCACCGGACAGACCGTGACGCCCAAGCTCGGCTACCCCCCCAAGCCGCCTCGCACGGTGTGGAAGCAGGGCAAGAAGACCGAAGAGCCCGCGCAGCAAGTCGCGCCGTTCATCGCCGAGCCGACGACCGCGCCCGCCGAGCTGACCGCGGCGAACGATCCACGCATCAAAGAGCTGGTCGCGCCGGACGTCCTCGTCACGGCGGGAATGACCGACGCCGAGGCGGAAGAAGATCCTACCCAGCCGCTCAAGCTGCGGCTGGTGCGCGGGTCGGACGCGACGAACGAGCTGTCCGCGACCGCGGTCGTCGAGGTCCGAGCTCGCAAGAAGACTCAGCTCTACTTCCGGCGAGAGCTGGTCAGTTACATCGTTCACGGGCCGGACGGCATCCGCGGCTGCGATCCTCAGCCAGACGACCGCGCGCCGGATCGGCAGGCGTACTCGACGCTGGCGGCGGGACAGAGCATCGCTGCGACCAGCTTGCTCACGGAGCTATGCCCCAAGTTCACCTTCGGCCGGCCGGGGCTGTACCTGGTCAGCGCCCGGCTGGACGCCGAGCGGACGGGGGCCGAGTTCGGCCTCACGGCCTTCACGGGGCGCCTGGAGAGTGGCCGCCAGGCCCTGGTTCGCATCCGCGTCGGGGATTTGCCGCCTTTGCCGCCGCCCGAGCCGCTCCACGTGAGAGTGGGACAGTAGCCGCCGCGCGGGCTATCATCCTCGGGCGTGCCCCTGGAGATCGGCTCGGTCGTCGATCGACGCTACCTGCTCAAGCGCGAGATTGCGCGCGGCGGAGCGGGCGCGGTGTTCGAGGCCGAGCACCTCTACACCAAGCGCTCCGTAGCGTTGAAGTTGTTGGTGCCAGAGCAGCGCTCCGCGCCCGAGCCGCGCGCGCGTTTGCTGAGGGAGGCGCTCGCGCTTTCGGCGGCGCGTCACCCTGGCGTCGTTTCCGCGCTTGACGCGGGAGAGATGGACGACGGCACTCCCTACTTGGTGCTGGAGCTCCTCGAAGGTCGCAGCTTGGAGGGTATCCTCGCGGTGAGGCGACGGCTGGGCTCGTCGGAGGTGGCGTGGCTTGGCGTCGCGATTTGCGATGCGCTTTCCGCCGCGCACAGCCGCGGCATCATCCACCGTGACATCAAGCCGAGCAACGTGTTCGTCGCGCGCGACGAGCAAGGGCGGGAGGTCGTCAAGCTGTTCGACTTCGGCGTGGCGAAGGTCGCGACGGAGAGCAACAAGCTCACACAGAGCGGCGCCTTGCTCGGCACTCCCGAGTACATGGCGCCGGAGCAGCTGCTGGCGCGCGATGTGGACGCGCGCGTGGACGTGTACGCGCTCGGGGTCACGTTGTACGAGTGCTTGGCGGGCGCGGTGCCGTTCGAGGGCAACTTCGGCGAGGTGCTGCTCAAGGTTGCGACTCAGCCCCTGCCGCCGCTGCTCAGCAAAGTCTCCGAGCTTTCCGCAGAGCTCGCCGCGGCGGTGGAGCGCGCGCTCGCGCGGGAACCGGAAGAGCGCTTCGCGGACGCCCAGGCTTTCTCGCTCGCGCTGCGCAAAGCGGCTCCTGCCGGTGCTCCCATCTCGTTGCTCGGCATTCGTCAGGGGCCGCCGCCGCTGCCGTTGCGGCCGGGCGAACGCTTTTCGCGTCCGGGGGCGGCGCCCTCCTTGCCGGAGCCGGCGGCCATGCCCTCGACGCGGCGCAAATTTCCGCGCGCTCCGTACGTCACGCCAGTTCGCATCTCCCACGGCGACACCGTGCTCGAGGGGCGGAGCGAAGACGTCTCCACGGGCGGCTTGCTCGTCCTCGCTCCGCAATCCTTCGAGCAGGAAGCGTTCGTGAAGGTTCGCTTCGCGCTGCCGACCACTGGCAAGGTCGTCGTGGTGGACGCGACCGCCCGCTGGGTCAAAGCCGCGCGCGCTACGGGAGCGGTCGGTCTGCAGTTCACGTCGCTTCCCGAGGACGCGCGCGAGATCATCGAGCGCTACGTCACGATGATGGGCGGGCAGTAACCGCGGCTCAGCGCCGGTGCGCGCGGTAAACCGCGAACTTGCCGTCCCGGTTCGACGAAAAATACAGATCGCAAAGGTCCGCCGAAAAGCTGGGATCGACGTCGTCATCAGCGCTGTTGACGTCGTTCATGGGCAGGGCGGCGGCCGGCGGTTGACCGCTCGAGGCCTGCAGGAGCACGGAGTAGATGTCCTTCTTCTGCGAGCCCGCCACGCAACCGGCTTCGAGGCGCGTCGTGCTGAGCACGAGCAGCGCGCCGTCGCTCGTCACCCAGGGCGCCATGTCCGGATCTATGGATGCGGCGTCGACGGGCAGTCCTACGTTCAATGGCGGACAGTCTTGGGTGCTGCTCACGCTGAGCCGCAGCTCCACGTCGACGACGCTCGCGTCGACCTCCAGCGGCGCCGTGACGAGCCGCGGCTTGCGCCCCGGGGCCAGCACACTGTCGCGGTTCGTCATCCAGAAGGCGCGCGCGCTCGCAGGGGAAGCGTGGAGCGCGACCGCAACGCTGTAGTCCCCGAAGCCGCTGTTGAACGGGGGCGGCGCCGCGACCGTGCTTTGCAGTCCCTCGCTCCACGAGCCGAAGCGTAGCGAGCGCACGTCCGCTTCGGAGCGATCGAACAAGAAGTTGAATTGGGCGAGGGGCTCCACGGGCAAGCTGCTCACCGCTTCCCGTAGCAGCAGCGGCGCGCTGTCTTTCGGCTGGGTCGCCTTGACGTCGTTGCCAGCGCTGGTGGACGAATCCGCCGTGTAGCGCATGCCTACCCCGTCGAACCGATAGATGAGGTCCGTGCTGGTGGCTCCGACGCGCGGGAAGCGCGACCCAGCGCCGTTGTCAGAAACCGTCGCGAGCCGTACCGGCTCGTGGAAGAAGAGCCGACTCAGGTCGTCGCAGGGCAGGCAGTCCGTCGAGCCTTCCAAGCAATAGCGGCCCGCCGGGCACTCGCACGACGCGGCCCCGCCGCCTCCTTTGCCGCCGCTCGACCCCGTTCCGCCGGTCGTGTTGCCGCTCGTCCCCCCGACGCCACCGCCCGCGCTGCCTCCGGACCCGGCCTGCGATTGGGAGCCACCGGCATCGTTACCAGCGCCGGAGCCGCCGGGGCCCGCGTTGAACTCGTTGCCGCCGCATTGACTGAGCCCGAGCCACAGCGCCCCGCAGGCAACGAGCGAGCTTCGCTCCAGCACCTTCCGCAAGCCCTGCATCGAGTGAAGTACGATAGCCGGGCTCGGCCTCACGGGGCAGAAGATTTCTTTCGCCTGAGCTCTGCCAACTCCTCTAAGTTGGCTTTTGCGCGGGGATCTTCCGGATCTAGCGAGAGTGCACGCCGGAATGCGGCATCTGCCTTATCCAGCTCTCCATCTCTTCCACGCTTGGCGAGGGCGGTACCGAGGTTGAGCCAAGCGCTCCCCAGCTTGGGATCCAGTTGCGTGGCGCGCTCCGCGGCCGCCACCGCTTTGTCGAGGCTACCGGACAACTGCAACGCATACGACAGGTTGGCGACGTACGAGGCGCGCTGTGGCTCCAGGTCCACGGCGCGCTCGAGCGCGGGCAACGCGCGATCCAGTCGATTTTCGGCGAGATAGGCGGTGCCCACGTCGCTTTGGTAGCGCGCGACTTGGGGGGCAAGCTGCGCCGCTCGCTCGAACGCCTTCACGGCGTCCGGGGTGCGGCCGAGGAGGAGGTACGCCGCCCCCAGGTTGCCGAGCCGGTCCGGGTTGTCTCGATCCAGTGCGGCTGCGCGCTCGAAATACGGGAGGGATTCGCGCGTCTGGCCCAGCGCCACGAGCGCCACGCCGACCGCGGACTGCGCCTCCGGATGGCGAGGCAATAGCTCCGCAGCACGGGTCAGGGACCCCGAGGCGTCGTTGGCCCTGCCTTGAATCAGCAGCAGATGCCCGCGTTCGAGCAGAGCAGGGCCATAGTTGGAGTCGAGCTTCAGCGCGGCCTCTAACTGCTTCAGCAACACGGGAATGCGCGGCTCGCGCGGAGCCGAAGCATAGTCGAGCGGCAGATCTGCCTCGGCGACGCTGACTCGCACCAAGCCGACCTTCGGCGCGGGATCTTTGGGGGAGAGCTGCTCCGCTCGGCGGTAGCGAGCGCGAGCCTCCTTGTACTTTTCGGCGGAGTAAGCGGCGTCTCCCAAGGAAAGCTGCTCGTCGGCGGGGTCGCCCGTGCCGCGGGCGAGACCATCCGTCACCGCCACCTCGGCGGAAGGCTCCGCGGGGAGCGCGGGCTGAGCCACGGGCTTGGGGGCGGGGCCCGTCCCTAGCGGTAGCGGCGACGAGCCGGGCGGGGGAGTGGTCACGGTGCTCAGCGGCGCGGGGCTCTTCGCGGCGGCAGGGGGCCGGCTTGCGCTCACCTCCGCGGGTACGGCCGCGTTCGGGGCGGGCGCGACCGGGGCTCTAGGAGTAGCGCACGCGACGCACAGGGACAGGCAAGCCCAAGTCGGCTTCATGGGCGTCGTCGCCCCGCGCTGCCGTGCACCACGGCGTAGGCGTGCGCCATGAGCGTCTTTGCAGCGTCGACCCAGCGCGCGCTCTCGCTCGGCGGAGTGAGCCTCACGATGTTGGGTTGATGCTCCAGTTCCACGCTGCTGAGCAGCAGCGCCGCCGAGCGCACCGCCTCGGGCACGTCGCGGTCGGTCGCGACCGCGCGCACGTGCTCCACGTACGTCCTTCCCCAATCGCGAAACGAAACCGAGAGCGCGCCGTTGAGCGCCATTCCAGCGGCACGACGCAGGCTGAGCACGGCCGCGCTACGGTCGTGGGCGGCGAGCAGCTTCTCCGCGCGCGATAGCTCCGCTAGGCCTCGACGGATCCACTCTTCGGGCGAGAGCCGCGTGAGCCACTCCGGCCCCACCTCGGCGCCGACTTCACGGAGCATCGTGCTTCATCGAGTGATCCTTGCCGTCGTAGCGCAGGAGCACCTTTTTGCCGTCGGTTTGCGTGGCGATGCACACCGGCCGCCGCCACACGCGCACGAGGCTATTGAGCGTCTCTTTCGCGTAGTCGGCGCGCAGGTCCACGCCCCGATGGTCGTGGTTCAACAGCAGCTCCCCGCGATTGTCGAAATTGCCGTCCTCCACGTAAATGAACGGATTGCCGAAGTTGGTGAGCTGCGCCAAAAGCTTCTCTTTGACGGCGCGGAACTCGCGCGTGTCAATCTCGAAGCGGTCGTTCCGGTTCGACCAATTGAAGGTGAACATTTTGTGCTCGATGGCGAACTCGGGCGTCAAAAACTCGTCGATGAAGGTGACGTCGTTGTAGAGCGCGCGCACCTCGAACACCTTCTCACGCCCCAAGCCGAGGCGGAGATCCCAGTTCTTCTTCACGTCCAGATCCGAGCAGTCCTCCCATTCCCGCCCGAACTGCCCCTTGTTCCAGCGCTCTTCGATGCTGCGAAACAGCTCCACCCCCAGCTTGTACGGGTTGAGCCGCCCGCCGCTCGTCGCCATGACGCCCGCGTTGTTCTCCGCGTAGTCGACGATCTCGCTCCAGTCGCACACGTCGTTCGTCATCATGCGCGAGTGCCAGAAGCTGGCCCAACCCTCGTTCATGATCTTGGTCTGCATCTGCGGCACGAAGTAGTAGGCCTCGTCGCGAATGATGCTCAAAATCGCGCGCTCCCAGCGCTCGAGGGGGGCGTTCTCCAGCAAGAACGCGAGGACGTCTTGCTCGCGCTGAGCGGGGAAGCGGCCGCGGTCCTTGTCGCGCTCGGCCTCGAGCTTCTTTTTCTGCTCCTCCATGTACTCGGAGGGGTTGATGAACTCCTCCATGTAGTCCTTGGCGCGGAGCCGCGGTACCACGATTTGCCCGGGCTCTTCGTCGGGGCGCGACTCGCGCCGGCGCACCACGAAGCGTGACCAAGGGTCGATGAGGTTCTCCAGCGACAGACAGGTGTCGATGAACTCTTCGACCTTGGGCACGCCATAGCGGTCCACGATGCGACGGACGGCGGAGCCGTGGTTCGCCATCTTGTCGACCCACTTGCGGTCCGGCGCGTAGCTCTCCCCGGACTTCCTCATCGGGTCGGTCACCGTTTCGCCGGCGTCCAGATCCGTGGCGCGGAAGCTGAAGTTGTTTTTGAAGAAGTCCACGTGACCCATCACGTGGCACATCACGAGCTTCTGGTCCGTGAGGCTGTTGCCCTCCAGCAAGTACGCGTAGGAAGGGTTGGAGTTGATGACCATCTCGTAAATCTTCGAGAGGCCGTACTCGTAGCTCTTGCTCAGGCGCTCGTACTCCATGCCGAAGCGCCAGTGGGGATAGCGATTCGGGAAACCGCCGTACGCGGCGATTTCGTTCATCATGTCGTAGCTGAGCATCTCGAACACGATCGGGAAGAAGTCCAGCCCGTAGCTTCGGGCAATCTTCTCGATCTTTTCTTGTTCGACCCTGAGGTACCGCGGCAGCGACGTATTCGTTGCGAACTGCGCCATCTGCCCCAATCTTTACATACCTGAGGGCGCCCGGCGCGGCTTATTCAGGCTGGGCGCACCGCGCAAACCGGCGCGAAAACGAGCCAAGGCAAACCAGGGAATGGTTGTCGGACCGGAGGCGTAAGAGGGATGCCGGCGCGGGATTGCCGGCTCCGAGACCGGGGAGAGTGGGCATGTCGATGTATGAGCTAGAGGACTTAGTGGAGATGGCGGTAAAGCGGCTGGCGCAGAGCGGGCTATCTCGGCAGCGGCTGCGCTCGCTGTATTTCAATCTGTTCGAGCTGGAGGCGCGGTTCGACACCAGCTTCACCCATTTCCGGACGATGGATGAGCTGCTCGCGGCGCGCTACGTGTACTGCCTCGCCCCTTCCGAGCACCCGTCGTTCGAAGCCCGGCGAGCCTACTTCGAAGGGCTGTCGTCATTCTGCTTCATCGATTCCGACGGCTCGGGGCCGGGGCCCGACGGTAGCTATTTCAAGGCGCCGTACCTCTACTGCGACGCAGGCTCACCGCTCTGGCGCGAGCTCGTGGAGCTCGGGCGCCTCGGCGGCAGCGACGCGCGCCCTCCGGAGCCGTTACCGATTCAACAGGTTCTCGAGGAGGTCGCGCGCGCGGCGGAGGAGGCCGGCGACGTACGGCTCGTTGCTTACGCGTACCGCCTGCTGCTTTGGGATTTGTTGGAGGTGGACGTGCGGCAGCTCGAGCAAGATCTCGCCGTCCGCCGCCTGCGCGACATCGTGCGGCGCACTCGCGCACTGGAGCTGAAGCTAGACGTCGGCGCCCTGCGCGATCCGACGCCCGCCGACCTATCCGACTCGGAGCTCGTGCGCTTCTGGTTCGACTTGGAGGACGAGGGACCTCGCGCGGCGCGACATGAATCGGGGTTTCAGCGCGTGGTTGGTAGCTCGCGGGGGCAGCGCCGAGAGGGCTGAAACCCGGCTTACTTACCCTTGCCGAGGAACTCCTTGATCGAGCCGACGATGGCGTCGCGGTCTCGAATCTCGCTCACGATGACGGAGTCCTCCGCGCCGAAGTGCTCGCGCAGGTCCTTGATGAACTGTCCCGAGCCGTAGGGGCTCTCCACTTGCCCGTACGCGAACAGGTTCACCTTCGGCAAGATCTCGCGCTTCAGTAGCTCTACGCAAGTGAGCGTGTCGTCCATCGACCAGTTGTCGCCGTCCGAGAAGTGGAAGGGATAAATGTTCCACTCGTCGGAGGGGTAGTGCTCCTCGATGAGCTGAGCGGCGAGCTTGTAGGCGCTGGAGATCATCGTCCCGCCCGACTCGCGCGTCTTGAAGAAGGTCTCGCGGTCTACCTCACGCGCGACCGCGTCGTGAATGATGTAGCGGCTCTCCAGGCCCTGGTACTGCCGACGGAGCCACGTATCGATCCAGAAGCTCTCGATGCGGACGATTTCCTTCTGCTCGTCTCCCATCGAGCCGGACACGTCCATCATGTAGATGATGACGGCGTTGGCGACGGGCTCGTGATCTTCTTTCCAGCTGCGGAAGCGCTTGTCTTCCTTCTGCGGCACGACAATCGGGTTAGCCGGGTTGTAGCTGCCGGCGGCGATCGCGCGCCGCAGCGCTTCTTTGTACGTCCGCTTGAAGTGGCGCAGTGACTCGGGCCCGACGCGGCGGATGCCCGTGTAACGATCTTTGGCCGCGATGATGCGGCTTTTGCCTTTGTTCTCGATCGCGGGCAGCTCGAGCTCCTCGCCGAGAATGTCCGCCAGCTCGTCCAGCGTGACGTCCACCTCCAGCGCGTGCTCGCCGGCGTCCTTGCCGGCTTGGCCAGAGCCGTCCCCCTCTTCCTCGGACTCTCCGCCGACCGGGTCGCCCGCGTCACCCGCGCCTTGGCCGACGCCGCCCTGCTGCTTGTCACCGAAGGTGAAGCGCGGGATTTCGATGTGCGGGATCGGGATCGAGACTAGGTCCTTCCCCTTGCGGCCCAGCATCTCCCCTTGGGAGATGTAGCGGCGCAGGTTCTGGCGAATCTTTCCCCGTACGATGTTGCGGAAGCGCGAATGATCCTGGTCAATTTTCAGCGACATTCGAGGCCTTGCGACCTCATACTCTTGCACACCGGGGACACCTTTGCAGAAGGTTTTCCGGCCTGGCCATAAGCCCGCGGTTTCCGCCGAATTCCCGAGACAACCGAGCTGCGCATGCCCGGGCGCGCAGGGTGGCCGCCTTGGAGGTCCGGACCGCGGCAGCCATCGCGCTCACACCTCGGCGATGGGTGAGTGCGACGCGCTGGCGCGTTTCCGTGATGTTGCTCGCGGGCGGCTGCGCTCAGCCGGTCGCGGCCTCCGCTCGTCTCAATCTGGGCTCGAGGCCGTCGTGGAAGGCGGGCGTGCTGGTCGTGAGCGGTTTGCGAGGCGAAAGGAGACGGCCACGTGTTAGTCACGAGTGCGGATGGCAACCGGTGAGCGCTTTCTGAAGTTTCGTTGCACGGGCTGCGGCAACTGCTGCAAAGACCCGATTTTGCCGCTCACCGATCAAGACGTCGTGCGCATCGAGCAGCGTACCGGCGTGGAAGCAAAAGCGTTCGTGCGCTGGGTAGACCGCAACGCCATCGAGATGGATGACGAGCCAGAGGCGTTCGTGCGCCTACGTCAGGGCAAGCGGGTGATGGTCATGCGACAGGGCCGCGGCGGCTGTCATTTCCTCGGCAAAGACGACCGCTGCACGATCTACGGTAGCCGGCCGCTGGGTTGCCGCATTTTCCCGTTCGACCCGACTTACAACGATCAAGGCAAGCTACGCCGCTTGAAGCTCATTCAAGCTACGGATTGCCTCTACGAGCTCGACGGCAACAACGACTGGAACGCGGTGCGTGAGCTCCACGAGCGCCACGACAGCGCGACCACGCGCTACCACGAGCGCATCGCGGAGTGGAACCGCGCCCAAGCGAGCCGCGTGCGTCAGGGTAAGCACGCGCAGACCGCGCGGGACTTTCTGACGTTCCTAGGCGTGCTCGAGAGTCAGCCCTAAAACTCGAGACGGACTCCGAGCCGCGCTCGAAAAGTCTGGTAGCTTTGGGCACGTGACGCCCGAAACCGACCCAAAGACGTACTTGGTGCTGACCGCCGTGGGGCCCGATCGCCCTGGGCTGGTGAGTGAGATTGCCTCCGCCATTCACGGCGCGGGCGCGAACTTGGAGGATAGCCGCATGGCGATCCTGGGCGGTGAGTTCGCGCTGCTCTTGCTGCTCTCGGGCAACGAAGCTGCGGCCAGTGCGGTGGAGCGCGCGGCCGGCCCGTTGGGAGAAAAGCTGGGTCTACGGCTGATCTCGAAACGTACCGGACGTGGTGAGCGCAAGGCCTTCATGCCATACCGCATCACGGTGTCTGGCTTCGATCGGCCCGGCATCGTGCTCCTCGTGAGCGACATCCTGGCGCGGCGGGGCATCAACGTGGCGTCGCTCGAGTCGCGCTTGGCTTACGTGCCGGAGAGCGGCACCCCTTTGTTCGTGCTCGAGGCCGAGCTGCAAGTGCCCTCCGAGGTCGTGCTATCCGAGCTCCGCCGCGAGCTGTCCGCTCAGTGCGACGAAGAGAATCTGGATCTGTCTTTCGAAACTGCGCGCAGAAGCAGAAGCTGAGCAAAAAAAGCCGCTCGGACACGAATTTCCCGTGCGAGTTCCTTTCGCTACGGGGAGTCGGAGGCTACCTTTGGGACCGATGCTGTCTCGACCGAGAAGGAACCGGAAGAGCGCTGGAATGCGCGCCATGTCGCGCGACACCGCGCTCTCGCCGAGTAACTTCGTGCTGCCGCTCTTCCTGCAAGAAGGGGAGCGGCAGAAGACGCCCATCCAA
>JAQSWN010000443.1 GCA_029266615.1 Polyangiaceae bacterium | reverse complement strand
CACATGGCGTGAGGGGGTTCTAGACCCGTTCCACCGTGCGCTAAGGTTCCACGTGACGGTGTTCACGGGCTCCGGTCCTCTTCTTGACGCGGTGGCTGTGCTTGGGGAGTGAACGTGATCGGCGTGCTGATGCGCCGCGAGCCCGCGCCGCTACAGGATCTGGTCGCGCTCGTGCGAATTTTCGTGGCCCGCCGGCGCGTGTCACCTGATGACGAGGACGCGGTCGAACACAATGACGAGTCGCCCACTCGGCCAGCGCATCGCTCGTCGACCCTCGACGCCGAGGTCCAAGATGGCCAGACGCCGATGGCCCAATTTAAGTGATGAACCCTGAATAATTTTTGCGTACCGTCTCACCATGGCGCCCGGCGGCGAGCGAATATATGTCGAGCTGGTCGCGGCGCTCCGCGTTGCGGGAGCGATCGCGGTCCCTCTAATTCCCTTCTGGAGCGGCTTAGGGAAGCTTAGCGACCGTTTCCTTGTGCAGCCGACTACGAGCTCATGATCGCCTCGAGTCTCGGTGCCGCTGGTCCAGGCACGACGGAGGTCGCAAGGCACCTCGTCGTCGTCGGCGCAGGCGGTCATGGCCGCGTGGTGGCGGAGGCGGCTACAGCTGCCGGTTGGAAAGTCTTGGCGTTCGCGGACCAAACGCTGGCTGGTGGCGAGCTGGCAGGTGTTCCGGTCCTGCCGGGCGAGGTGGACGACATCGCCCGGGTCGCGGCGCGCGAGGGCGCGGCGATCATCGTCGCAATCGGCACCAACGCGACGCGGCGGCGTCTACAGCTAGCTCTGCAGTCCGCGGGGGTGGAGCTGGCTGTGGTGATCCATCCGACGGCGGTGGTGCTCGGTGGCGCCCAGGTCGGCGATGGCACCGTGGTCTTGGCGCGGGCCATGATCGGTGTGGATTGCCGAGTTGGTAGAGGAGCCATCGTCAACTCGGGAGTGATCCTCGAGCACGATGGGCACCTCGGGGATTTTTCGCATTTGTCGCCGGGGGTGGTGACGGGTGGAGAGGTCCGAGTCGGTGAAGGCGCTCACCTTGGCGTCGGGGTGTCGGTTAGAAACCGCGCTCGGATCGGCGAATGGTCGGTCGTGGGCGTCGGCGCTGCAGTCGTGACGGACCTGCCGGATCGCATCGTCGCTTACGGAGTTCCAGCCAGAGTGATGCGCAGTATCGAAGGGTGAACGTGCCGCTGCTTTCGGTGTCCGTAGATTTGGATGAGCTTGAGCACTACCGCGCCATCCACGGCTTGCCCGAGGGCAATGCCTCGACGGTCTTCGCGCGAGCAGTTCCACGCCTCGTCGACTGGGCGAGGCAGCGGCCGTTCGTCGGCTCGCGGCCGGCGGCGACGAGCTGGCCTGTCACTCCTATTCGCATCTTTACGACCTGACACGTCGCAGTGCGAGCGAGATGCGAAGCGAGATCGAGCGAGGGCTACGCGCGGTGCAGCAGGCGACGGGCGTTTTGCCGACCGGTTTTCGCGCTCCCGGATATGCCGTCAACGACACGTTGTTGGCGCTGTTGCAGGAGCTGGGTCTCGCGTACGACAGCTCGGTGTTTCCATGCCCGCCGTACTACTTGGCGAAGGCGGCGGCGCTGGCGAAGTTGTCCCTGCAGCGAAAGCAATCGCGGGCAATTTTGGACGCGCCGGATGCGCTCCGCGCGCCGACGCGGCCGTACCGTGTGGGCAGGCCGTATTGGTACCGGGGAACGGGCATCCTGGAGGTGCCGATTCAGGTGACGCGCAAGGCGCGGCTGCCGTTCATCGGGACGGCTTTGACGCTGGCGGGGCCGCTCGGGGCGCGGCTTTTGACGCGCGGAGTGCTGGGCGAGCCGTTGGTGAACCTGGAGCTGCACGGCATCGACGCGCTGGACGAGCGCGACGGCTTGAGCGAGCTGGCGCGTCATCAGCCGGACTTGCGTATCCCGTGGGCCAAGAAGCTGGATGCGATCGATGCCGCCGTCAGCTTGCTGCTCGAGAAGGGCTACGCCAGCGTGCGCATGGACGAGCTCGCGTCCGCCGCGCGCGCCGGCGCGTAGCTCAACCGCCCGGCTTGCCGACGTTGCCGCAGTACCAGTCGTAAAACTGCTGCACGCCGTCCGCCACGCTGACTTGGGGGGCGTAGCCGAGCAGCGAGCGCGCTTTGTCGATGTTGGCGTACGTGTAGCTGACGTCGGCGCGCATCATGGGTTCGTCACGCACGGGGGCGGTCTTGCCCGCCAGCGCTTCGATGCTTTTCACGAAGTCCGCCAAGAGCACCGGCTCGCCGCGGCCAATGTTGATGACCTCGTAGCCCAAGCGGCGATCCGAGGCGGCGACGATGCCTTGGACGATGTCCGTAACGAACGTCCAATCTCGGTACATTTGCCCGCCGTTGTAGAGAGGCATGGGCTCCCCGAGGCGCATGGCGTCCAGCAGCTTGTACGCGAGCATGTCCGGGCGGCCACGCGGGCCGTACACGGTGAAGAAGCGCAGCGCCGTGAAGTCGGTGCCGTGGATATGATGGTAGGAGTGACCGAGCAGCTCCGCCGAACGCTTGCTGGCCGGGTAGGGAGCGAGCGGGCGATCCGCCGAGTCCGTCTCCAGGAAGGGAACCTGCTTCGTGTTGCCGTAAGCAGAAGACGTGGACGCGAGGACGAAGTTCGGCTGACCGTGCTCACGGCCCGCGTCCAGCAGGTTGAGGGTGCCGGTGAGGTTGACGTCGTAATACAGCCACGGGTCGTCGACCGAGACGCGCACCCCCGCCATCGCCGCGAGGTGAGCGACGGCCGTGAAGGAGTGCTCCGCGAACAACGCGCGAACGAGAGCGCGGTCTCGGATGTCGCCTTCGACGAATTTGAGCCGCTCGCCAGCGCCGGGCAGGGCCGCCAGCTCCTTCAGGTTGGCCCGCTTTCGAGCAGGATCGTAGTAGTCGTTCAGGTTGTCGAGGGCCACGACGCGGTCGCCGCGCTGAATGAGCGCGCTCGCGGTGTGGCTGCCGATGAAGCCGGCGGCGCCGGTTACCAGGATCGTTTTGCCCGTCACGCGGCGCAGCCTACACCATAAGCCGCATCAGTGGAGCCACGTCCGCGCGGCACGGCTAGGCGTTGTCGCCCCGACCGCGTCGCGCGCGGTGAGGAGGCGCGCGGCGTCGATGCCGCTTGCGCGCACGTATTCAGCGACGATTTCGTTGTCGCCATCGACCAGCTCGCGGGGCGTTCCCGAAGCGGCCACGCGGCCTTTCGAGAGCACGAAGATGCGATCCGCGATTTGTAGCGCGCCGCCCATGTCGTGCGAAATGACGACGCTGGTCACGCCAAAGCGATCGCGCGTTTCCAAGATCATGTCGTCTACCGTGCGGCTGGTGATGGGGTCCAAGCCGCTCGTCGGCTCGTCGTACATGAGCACCTGCGGCTCGAGCATCAGCGCGCGCGCGAGGCCGACGCGCTTGCGCATGCCGCCGGAGAGCTGGCTCGGGAAGCGCTCGCTCGTGCCCTCCAGCCCCAGCACCTTGAGCTTGTCCAGCACTTTGTCGCGGATTTCCTTGGCCTTGAGCTTGCTGTGCTCGCGGAGCGGGAAGGCCACGTTGTCGAACACGTTGAGCGAGTCCAAGAGCGCAGAGTACTGAAACACCATGCCGAACTTTCGGCGCGCGGCGTTCAGTTCTCGCTCGGAGAGCGCCGCCAAGTCGACTCCTGCGACGAGGACCTTGCCGCTCGTGGCGCGGTCC
>JAQSWN010000324.1 GCA_029266615.1 Polyangiaceae bacterium | reverse complement strand
GGAGCTGTGCGGCAAGGTCCCACGGCCCGACGTGGGCCGTGACGAGCACGACGCCGCCGTGCTCCATCGCAGCGTGGAGCCGCTCCTCCCCATGCACGAGGACGCGCGGCTGCGCGTCTTTGCGCTGAGAGCCGATGGCCTCGGCGAAGCAAGCGGCGTAGTTGGCGACCGTCTCCACCGCCTCGAGCTGCTCGATGACCGCTCTCCGCCGGCCGTGGACGCGGCGCAGGTTCCGCACCACGCGCCGCCGCACGGAGGGCAGCGCCAAGCCGAAGAATGCGCCGATTGGCGCCGGGCTGTACTGCAAGAAGCGGCGGGGCCCGGACAGCGCGCCAAAGTGCGCTAGCCGGCGTAGCATCGCGCTTTCGCGCCGCGGCGCCTGCTCACTCATACCTTCTCGTCAGTGTCACGAGCTGCGGAGCCCGGCAAGCGGCGTTTGTGCACGGTGGCTTGGCAAACGAGGCAGATAGCGCCAGAGTCCGCGCGTGGCTTCCGCCGCTGCCACTACCACCACCGACACGCTGCTCGGCGGCGCGCTGCGGCTCTTGCAGCCCAAGGTCGGTTACCGCGTCAACGTGGACTCGCTCCTGCTCGTGGCGTTCGCAGGAACGCGGCGGGTAGAGCGCGTCGTGGATCTCGGGGCGGGAGTGGGGGCGCTCGGCCTTTTGGCCCTCACGCGCGGCATCGCCAAACAAGCCTTACTCGTCGAGGCCGACCCCAAGTTGGTCGCGCTCGCGAATGAGAACCTGCGCCGAGGCGCGTTTCAAGGCGAGGCAGTCGAGCTGGATTTGACGCGCCACAAGCTCCACCGCTCCGCGGCCCCGCTCGTTCTGTGTAACCCTCCGTACTACCCGGCTCACAGCCACCGCCCCGCGCAGTCGCCCGGAAAGGCAAGATCGCGCAGCGGAGACGTCACGCCCTTTTTGACCGCCGCCTCCGCGATCGTTTCGAGAAAGACGGGCCGCGCGTTGTTCAGCTACCCGGCGCAGCAGCTACCGGAGTTGCTGGCCGCCGCCACTGAGGTCGGCCTCGTCGCGAAGCGGCTGCGCTTCGTGCACGCACGCGCCGACGAGCCGGCGCGGCTCGCCCTCGTGGAGCTGCGCGCGGCGCGCCCGGGCGGGCTCGTCGTGGAGCCGCCGCTCATCGAGTGGATCGGTCGGGCGCGGTCGCCGGAGCTCGCGGCGCTCACCGCGGAGCGAGCAAGCGATCGAAGATGATGGCCGCCGCCGCGCGCACGCTGAGGTGATTGAAGCCGTCGGCGCGCGGTCCGCGGATAGGCGCGAGCAGGAAATTCGCGCGATTCATCACTTCGTCGGCCAGGCCCCAGCCGGTGCCGAACGCGAGCAGAACCGGCGGGCCCTCGCCGCTCAGCCGCTCGCGCGCGCCGTCGTGGGAGAGCGCTCGCTCCCCGCCTTTGGCGCTGGTCACCCACAGCTCGGTGCCCGGTCCAGAGGCCTCGAGCGCTTCGTCCAAGTTGGTGACGATGCGGAGCTGCTGCATCGGTGGGACGCGATCCGGAATGCGGCGCGAGCCAGAGCCGGTGAGCCAGTGATCGCGCACGCGCGTCGCGAGCTCGCGCTGGGCCCCGATCGGGTGCGCGACGTAGTACGCGGCGAGCCCGTAGGTGTGGGCGCTCCGCGCGATGTCGTGCAGATCCAAATTGGTGATCGCCCCCGTCACGATCTTGCGATCGCGATCCAATATGGGGTGGTGGATCAGCACCGCCGAGACTTGTCTCATCGCTTGTCCTTCGAGCGGGCGGGCGCGGGCGCCGAGACGAGCTCGGGGCGACGCACCGCGCTCCGAGCTTGCGCTTGCTCCTCGCGCCAGCGCTTGATCTTCGCGTGGTCACCGCTGCGCAGAATCTCGGGAACGTCCAAGCCCCGGAACGAAACCGGGCGCGTGTAGTGCGGGTACTCCAAGAGCCCGCCGCACTGCTCGCTGAAAGACTCTTCCCGCGCCGAGTCGTCGTTGCCGAGCACTCCGGGCAGCAAGCGAATCACGGCTTCGAGCAGGCACATGGCCGGGATCTCCCCGCCCGTCACCACGAAGTCCCCGAGCGAGAGCTCTTCGTCGACGAAGGAGCGCACGCGCTCGTCGAAGCCTTCGTACCGGCCGCACGTGAGGCTGAGCCGCGGCTTCTCCGCCAATCGCCGCGCGTCGGCCTGGGTGAAGCGCCTACCTTGGGGCGTGAGCAGGACGCGGTGCACGGGCTCGCCCGGGCCTAGCGCCGCGCTGGCAGCTTCCATGGCGGCAACGACGCAGTCGGCGCGCATCACCATGCCCGAGCCACCGCCATACGGGGTGTCGTCCACGCTCAAGTGCTTGCCGAGACCGTGGGGTCGCAGGTCCTCGTAGTGGACGCTGACGACGCCACTCTCTTTGGCCCGCCCCATCAAGCTGGTCTGGAAAAACTGGGTGAACAGCTCCGGAAAGAGCGTGACGATGGCGACCTGCATCGGCGCTTCTCAGACGATCAAGCCGTCGAGCGTCGACAGCTCGATGAGCTTTTCGGCGACCGACACGCGCGCGATCCAGTCATCGATGAGCGGCTGCTCCAGCCGCTTGCCGTCCGCGGTGCGAATCACGACCGCGTCCACGCTCGGGTGCGACGCGATTTCCACGACGGTGCCGATTTCGCCCTCGGGACCGACGACCCTCGCGCCAATGAGATCCACCAAGTAGTACTCCGAGTCGTCCGTCGGTGGCAGCGCGGCGCGCTCCACCCAGACGGTGGCGCCTTTCAGCGCCTCGGCGCCGTCCCGCTCCGCGACGCCCTCGAGCTTCACGAGGTACGCTTTGGGCACGGCGCGCGCCCACTCCACTGAGTGCCTCTGCGCGCCTTCCGCGCCCTCCGCCTGCCGGGAGAGCCACAGCTCGTCGACTTCATCGAGCGCGTCGCTGCCGTCGAAAAAGGTCTCGACGCGCAGCTCACCCTTCAGGCCGTGCGCGCGCGCAACACGGCCAATCGCCAAGAGTCCGCTCGGCAAAGGCGAGCGCTCGGCCGTCAATCGATGATGTCGAGGTGAGCGCGGCGGCCGATCTTGATCGACGCCGCCGACACGATGGTGCGGAGCGACTGCGCGGTGCGGCCGTCTTTGCCGATCACCTTGCCGATGTCGTTCTTGGCCACGCGCAGCTCGAGGATGATGTTGTTGTCACCCTCGATCTCCGCGACGTCCACGCTCGCGGGATCGTCCACGAGCGCCTCCGCGAGAGTCTGTACGAGTTGCTTGAGCGCCATTGTCTGCTCGGGGGCAGTGCTCGGAAGCGAGCGCTCAGGCCGCCGGCTGAGCCGGGTTCTTCTTCAGCAACTGGGTCAGCGTGTGCGACGGCTGCGCACCCAGCTTCGTCCAGTACTCGAGCCGCGCGCGGTCCACCGCGAAGGGGCCCTTCGGGTCGAACGTGCCGATGTTCTCGATGTGACGCCCGTCACGCGGGGCGCGATGATCGGTCACGACGATGCGGTAAAAAGGGGCCTTGTTGGTGCCGTAACGCGAGAGGCGAATGTGAACAGCCATGAATCCTCGGAGAATCGAAACAACTCGGAAGGGCCGGCACGCTAGCACGTGGAGGGCCTTCCGCCAGGCCGGCGTGAAGCCGGAAAGCCTGGAGCCTGCCTAAAGAGAGACAGAGCACGGGCATTTAAAGGAAGCTTTCGGCTCGGTCAAGCGGCGTGATAGCTTCCGAGACTCCCCATGACGGCCCCGCCCCCCCCTCGCGACGAAATCGTCCGCGTGGTGACAGAGGTTCTGGCACCGCTCGTCCAGGCAGACGGCGGCGAGCTTTACCTGGTTTCCGTGGATGATTCAGGGGTTTCCCTGCATCTCGCGGGTCGCTTTTCGGGCTGCCCCGGCAACACCCTGACGCGCCGCCGGGTGCTGGAGCCGCTCATCGCGTCAGCGGTGCCCGGCGCCTACGTGACGATGACTACTGGTCCCCTCGTTCCCAAGGGCGCGCAGCGCATCTCCTCGTAGCGGGCTCGAATCGTAGCGGGCTCGAAACGACCGTGCCCGACGCCTCCGTTCGGAGGGCCGGGCACGAGTGGTCACGGCGAGTGGCGCCGAGGCGCGGGCTCACTTCTTCTTTTTGGCGGCCGCGTCCTTCTTGTCTTTTTCGGACGGGGGCGGGCCGGCTTGGACGGGCGGGTTGGCGGTCGCCGCCTTCACGTCCTTGTCCAGCTCGTGCTGGTCGATCACTTGCTTGGTGCGGAACTTGGACAGGTTCTCTTGCGTGGCGCGCTCGATGAAGATGATACCGAGCGTGTCACCGCGATCGACCGCGCGAATGATCTTGTCGTTGTCCTTCCACACGGCCTCGTCGAAGTTCTGCCCCTTCGCGTAGTCCGCCGCGACCTTCTGCGGCTCTGCGCCGAACACCTTGGCTAGCTTCTTCACCGCCGAGTCGAAGTCCGTACCCAAGTTCGACTTCGGGCCGAGCTTGTACTCTTCGTAAATCTTCCACAGCTTGTCGTTGAAGAAGAAGAAGTGCCGGGCCGGCAGCTCCTTGCCGTCGTCGCGCGTACGCGCGGGCATGCGCGCCAGGCTCTCCTTGTTTCCGTAGCTGTACTCGCCCTTCAACGCCGATTGATCGATGCCGGTCGGCGTGTCCAAGAAGTCGATGCGACTGCGGCGGAACACCGCCTTCTTGTCGCGAAGCTCGTCCTCTACTTGGAGCGACTGGGTGGGGCTCGCGGCGAGGAACTTCTTCTTGAACTCCCCCTCTAGGTCCTTGTCGTTCAGCTTGGCGATTTGCTCCAGGCTCATGCCGAACTTGAGTCCAGGGAAGACCGGCATCGGCACCGGCTTAGGAGCGGCCGCCTTCTCGGCGGCGTCGTTTTTCGCCTTGGGCGGCGCAGCGCTCGCCTGGGATAAAATTGAGAGAGCCCCGAGGCTCGTTACGGCAAAGGTGGCGATCAGTTTGAGCTTCATGGCAGTTTCTCCGGAGTCCCGCGAGTGCCGGCAACCTAACATTCGAGCGAGAACGGGCTCAAGGCTTCGCGGGCAGTCGAGCTACGGGTCGTCTCGGTTTCGACGAGCGGCCCGGTCTGCTTATTCTGAGCCGACCGCGGCCGTCGGGCGAGCCGACACTGCCGTACGGTGGCGGGGAGAGCTACGATAGGCTAGGACGCGCACCGCAAATGAGCTCCGTTGAAATCAAGGGCGAACGTGAGATTTCGATGATGCGCGAAGTCTGCCGGCTCGCTGCTGGCACGCTCGAGCGAGTCGGGCCCATGCTCCGCGCCGGGATCACCACGCAGGAGATTAACGATTTCGTCCACGCGGACACCCTCAAGCTGGGCGCCCGCCCCGCTCCCTTGAATTACCGCGGTTTTCCCAAGAGCGTGTGCACGTCCATCAACGAGGTGGTGTGCCACGGCATTCCGAGCCCGAAGCGGGTGCTCAAGGACGGCGACATCATCAATGTCGACGTGACCCATCTCTACAAGGGCTACTTCGGCGACACGTCGGCCACCTTCTACATTGGCGAGCCGAGCCCGGAAGCCAAGAAGATCGTGGAAGTGGCGAGAAAATCTCTGGAGCTCGGCATTGCCCAGGTGAAGCCTGGCGCGCGCCTGGGTGACATCGGCGCGGCGATTCAGGAGTTCGCGGAGGGCCAGGGCTGCTCCGTGGTGCGGGATTTCGTGGGTCACGGCATCGGCCGCACCTTCCACTCGGACCCTCAAGTGAAGCACTACGGCCAATGGGGAACCGGCATCCGGCTCCGCGCCGGCATGACCTTCACCATCGAGCCCATGGTCAACGTGGGCGGCTATGAGGTCGAGGTCCTGGAGGACGACTGGACCGCCGTGACAAAAGACGGCTCACTTTCGGCGCAATTCGAGCACACGGTGCTGGTGACGCCGGACGGTGTGGAGGTACTGACGCGCCGAGAGTCGCCGCTCGTGGCCAGTGAGTTATACGCCAACTACTTCGCGAGCTAGGTCGCGCGCGCCCAACAATCCGGCTCTCGATGCGCGGATTATCATACTGACGCACGGCCGCGAGGCCCATTTCAGTCTGAGCGGCCGACCCGGCTCATGTCCGGCTTGACTCATTGCGTGGCGCGCGACTAGGTTGCGCAGGGCTTAATGCCCAGGGACCCCGGTCCCGCCGCCCACCGCCCTACCGGGGCCACCGGCGCGCCCGGACGTGCAGAGGTTTGTGCCTGAGGCGCTCTCGGGCGGGCGGGTCCGTCTGATTTTTGTCTGGAAATGTCGCTTCGATCCAAATCTCGCCCGAAAACCAAGGGCAAAACAAGCTCCAAGGCCCAACCTGCCAAGCGAAAGGCGCAGGCAAAGCCGCAGAAGCCGCCGAGCAAGGGGAAACCCAACGCTACTCGCCCGGCGGCCAAGAGCAAAGCGGCTGCCAAGCCGAAGGCTGATCCGAAGGCCAAAGCCGTAGAAGCC
>JAQSWN010000088.1 GCA_029266615.1 Polyangiaceae bacterium | reverse complement strand
GCGGTGCTAATAAGTCAGTGGCCGAAACAGGCCGATGACATTCGCGAAAACTTCAGGGACAGTTTCGACGGTGGTTTCTGTTGCGAGGCAACTTGCGACGCTAGCCGCGCCGATACTCGAGCCAGCGGAGCTCTATAGAGGGTTCGCTCGAGGTGTCGCCAAAAAGATTCCGCCCGTTCGCCCAATTGACGTACCACGCCGTTGGCGGCCACAGCCCAGGCTCCGAGTGCTGGCGCTCGTAATCGACGCACGATGCGTCTTGGTGGAGGCTCAGTCCGCAACTGGACGCAATCGCCGTTAGCTCTTCGCGCGAGAAGAACGTGGACCAGACGCTCTGGGCGGCTTCTTCCGCCAACGGTTCCGGCCGCGAGTTGGACCTCGCAACAAACGCGTTGAAAAGCAACGACCCGCCCGGGGACAGAAGCCCCGCGACGCGTGGAAGCACCACGTTCAAATCGCGCCTCGAGAAGTGCGGCGTCACCTCCGACATGACGACGAGGTCGTAGTTATCCCGAAGTCCCTCCAGCCTTTCGTCCAAAATCCCCTGCGTGAGGACCCGCACCGGGAGCGCCTCGGCTTCCGCGGCCCGGGCGAGCGCGGCGGCCAACGTCGACACCGGCTCGAGCGCGTCCACCGCACCCAAGCGCGCGAGCGGTAGGCTGTTGCGTCCGTTGCCGGCGCCTACGTCTAGGATAGAAATGGGACCGGAGTGAGCTTGGTCTCGGGCCACCTGCAGCACCATGGCGTCCGGTTGGGCGCCAAAGGGCTCGCTCGTACCCGTGCTCTCGAGAAAATCTTCGTACTGTTCACCGAGCGAAGGCGCAACGACGGAGAGTGTGCAGTCGAGCGCAAAAGGACGTGACTCCGAAGGGCGGTACGCGAGCACGAAGCGCGCGTAGGGCGAGCTATCGAAACCGGCCTGCAGTTGCTCCCGAAACGTTGCTCGCATCGCGGCTAGCTCTCCAGCCTGGAGCGGCCGATCCAGCGCTTCGAAGATGCGCATGAGCTTGTCAAAGTAATGATCGCTCAGCGACGGGATACACGGGGCCGAGAAACTCCCGGCCCCGGATGTCCGAAGCTTGAGTCGATCGACGATCGCGGAGCGGTCCGCGCTGGCTCGGGCGCTCCGACTCGCACGAGAAAAGTAGACCGTCTTTTTTTGAGGCACCGTCGGCGCACTCTCGCGCGTGCGCATGACCGCCGTGTGACGGAACCGCAACGTGGTCGCGCGCGGAAGGATCGTCAGACGCCCGAGAAAACGAGAGCCCGCTCAGCGAAGTCTTCACGTGGGTGTAACCCTGCGTCGTTGAGTGTCTCCTCCACCTCAGGCGCTCGCCCCCATGCTGGCCGCTGAGAATGAAGGCGAGCGATGCGGTTGCGAGCCAACGGCGCTTCGTGCTGACGTCCGTCTTCACCGCCGGAACACTGCTCGTCCTCGATTGCTGCCCTTACCAAGAAACGGCGTTCTTGAGCAGCTCTTCAAGACATTGTTGGAGAGTTCGGGGCCTGATTCTCTCGAGTCTGCTCAACGTTCTGACGTTTATACGTCGTCGGCGCATTTCGGCCGGGCTGGCTCGCCCCCCCTACTGAACGCTGCTTGCCGGTGGGCTCAGTTGCTGGGCAGGCCATAGGCGTACAATCTGCGGTTGAGGCCGGGAATATGGATCCACGTAAACCAGCATCACCGACCCTTCCGACTTCGTTTGGCAGAGCTCGGGCTCATCGTTTCAAAACGCGTATTTAGCTCTAAGGTAATCGTGCACTGTCGAGAGCTCGACGGTGTCGAGGGAGCGTGAGTAAACAATGACCTCGGCTAGATCGCCGCGCAGGGGGGAACGGCCGGCGATGGACCCGATCTGGGCGAACGTCGGGGATCCCAAGTCGTAGCCCGCGCCTCCTGCTTCTCGGCCGTTTTTGTAGAGCAACGTTTGGCCGTGGCCGTAGATCACGGTGGAGAGGTGCGGCACCCTCGTGTCCTGCCAAAAACTTCCGCCCCAAAAGGCGGAGCCCTGGACTCTGATCCGCTCGCTCCCTTGCCAGCGTATGTAGCTCTCGGGTCCGCTCGCCGAGCCAATAACCGTTGCCGAATGGTCGACATTGACGGTAGTGCTCTCGCCGACGAAGAGAACCGAGTATTCGGGCAAAGCAAGCGGCCGCGCCAAGTCGAAGCCACGGAACCCTTCGACGAAGCGAAGCCGAGGTTGACCGTTGGGGCCACCTGCGTCCTGCAATATGCCTCCTTGCGAGCCCCGCGCGGTAGCATGGTTAGCCGAGGTACTCTGGTCTGACCAGGCAACGACGTTGGATGATGCCTGGTCGACGACGACGCCGCGATCGGCGCGCAGCCACAACTCGAGGCCCTCAGACGGAATGGCGTCGTCGTTCTCCTCGTGCGCCGCCAGCAAACGAACCCAGCGAACGGGGCTGCCGAGCGGAGCGTTGAGGTCTAGCCGGTACTCGCCGGCAGATAGCTGAAATGCATGAACGCCACGGAAGGAACTGCTGCATTCGTCCAGAGGCAGGACCCCCTCACAGGTTCCGACCAGCCGCGTACCAGCTCCCTGCGGGTGGAGCGAAAATCCGACGTGCGGGGTGCCTAGATAGACTCGATACAACCCGGCGTTGTTCACGGAGAGTGTCAGAGAGCCCTCGTACTCTCCTTCGTGCTCGACCAGCTTGACGCCGTAGCTGACGTTCGCCTCGATTGGGGGCGCGGTGGGCGTTCCCAAAAAACTTGCGGTGACGGCTCGAGTAGGTCCTCCGGCTTCGCACAATGCGGGATCCGGATAGTCGCTCACGCATTCGGACGATTCGTGTGAAAGCAGCGCGTTGCCCGGTACTCGATACGGCTGAGCCGAAATCTGAACGGGACGATTCGATGCGACGGGCCCGATGTCCACCAGGTAAGTGACACCCGCTTGCAAGCCACTGGCGTTGAAGGCGGTCTTGAGGGGGCCGTTGTGGGGCGCGCCATCCGTGTTGAACTGGCAGCTACTCCCCGTCTCCGCTTGCAGCTGGGTGGCGACGCTCTTCTTGCAGATGGCGATTGGGGGGCCAGCGGTGAGTTGGCGCAGAGCGATATTGGCCGCAGGGTTGTTCGTGTAAAACGCGTGGTCCCCGCTCACTTTGGGTTGAAATTGCACCGTTCCGGAGTAAAACCCGGCGCCGTCTGCCGGTAAGTCGATGCCGGTCACAACGCGCCCCTCCCCATCCAGCAAGGGGCCGGTCATCCCCCCGAGCGGCGCGGCGGTCATGGCAAGTTGAAACGCTGAACCGAACGCGTCGCACGCGCGCCAAGCACCGGCGCGCGACAGAGCGGAGGCCGAGCACACGGGAAGCTCAGCCGAGAGGCCCGCAGCCGCTTCCCCGTGCGCCTCCGCGACCTGATTCGTGAGCTCTGCGTCCGTCGCGACAGACGAGCACCCAAGCGAAATCAGCGCCCACCCACCGACTATTCTTCCCAAAGTTACTCGCATCAATTGAAGCATGACGACTCCTTCAGACAAGTTCCCACCTCACCGCTCCATGCTGCGCTTCGTACGTGCCGACACGGTGACTGACGAGAAACGAAGCGGGGCGGCGTCACCGTCCACGGCCGGGGGCGATGACTTAGAGAAGGAAGACGGCCGCCGCTGACGCACCGGCGGCGGCGCCGCTGCGGGACCAAAGACTTCGTGGAGCGCGAGCGTGTAACCGGCGTTGCTGCCATGTGCGGCGTCCACGACGACGCGGTAGAGCAGCTGGCCCGTGGACGGTTGCGAAAGAAACTCTATCGACTTTCGCATTTGCGGGCCCTAAGCGCCGCCACCCCTGTCCTCGAAGACGAATTCAGCCACGACCGCCGCGTGATCGGACGCGCCCGTATGATCCGTTTCGGACACGCTCTCGAACGGGGCCTCACCGTTGATCTGCTCCAGAGCTTCGATGCCGCGCCGTTCGATGGTCACGGATCCAAGTGCCGCTGCGAGGGGCGCTGACACGAGCAAGTAGTCCAGGCGACTCTGAGTGCGCTGACCACGAAGCACTCCGGTATAGGTCCAGCGCAAGGCCGGCTCCAAGATCAAGCGAGCGACGACATCCATGAGTAGCGGATGATGCACCAAGCCATCCAGCACGAAGTTTTGGTCGGCGCCCGCGCGCGCTCGCCCCTCGAAGTCGTTCAAGTCACCGAGCACGACCACTCGCTCGCGAGACAAGTCGCGCTGCGCCAGGATCTGCTTGATGCGTTCTACTTGGCGTCCGCGGAGCATATCCCCGAGCTGACTCTTCTCGCCATCGCCGCTGAGGCTCTTCAAGTGGTTACAGAGGAGCGTGACGGCGCCGACTTTCGGAACCTCGACCGTGACTACCAGGCAATCGCGACTGAAGATGCGCCCCGCCGCGTCTTCGTCGAACTGGTGCGTCTCGATGCCGGTGATAGGGTAACGGCTCAGCAGCCCCACGTCGATGCCGCGCTCGTCGTTGCCGTCGATCGACATCGCGTAGGGGTAAGACTTGCCGAATTTATCCGACAAGGCGCGCGCCAGACGGCGCAACGCCACCAGACCTTCGACCTCCACGACGCACAAGAGGTCCGCGTCAATCGCGTCGATGACCTTCATGGTGTTTTCACGCGTCTGGTCGCTGAAGTCGTCGACTACGAATTCAATAGACCCGGACCAGTCGCGGCGTCCTTTGATGAAGCTCTCTAGCTCGAATGGCGCGTCTTTAGGCTTGCGAAAAAGTTTAGTCGCGCCTCGGTCGACACGAATGGTCAGAAATTTCTGGAGGGCATTATAAAGCTCGTTGATCCGCGCCCGGACCATGGCGCCGTTAGGCAGCGTCACGTCGTAGTCGTCCCGTTCCAAGAGATCTTGCAGCTCGCCCACCTTCGCCAGCTCATCGCCCGTGCTCTGCTGGTCGTCGAGAAGCAGGATGCGTGCCCGCTGAAACAAGTTTTCTACGTTGAAGCTCCCGATACGCAGATGAATGGAGCTCTGCGCGAGTTCTTGCTGGCTGTCTACATGTGTTTTCGTCATATCCATGCTCGTTTCTGGTGCGTGGGTCAGGGGAGCATCACTTGCGGGACGGTTTCTGCTGACGTCCGTCGCGCCGGTGAAGCGGCCGGGGGGCAAGCGCAGTCGCAGCGCCTTGAACGTTAAACCCAGAGCGTCTGCCGCGACCGCCATGACGTTTGCCGTGCGCGAGCTGTGGATGCCGCCGCGGAGCGAGTGGGCCGTGGTCGAAAACGCGGCCGCTCGCACGCGCGCTGTCCACGCGACGCGCGAAACGGTCGATCACGACCGCTAGGTGTCTTCCTCCTGGCTCAACCAAAGTGGGGCAGCGAATGGCAGTGAACCTTGGAAGCTCGACTGCTCGTTGCGCGTCGCCCCGTTCCCGACCCGCGAGAACGAGGCGACCGCGCGAGCCGAAGCTCTGCCGCACCACTGCGCCTGCGCTGCCCACGCACAACGGTGGCGTTGCCTCAGGGTACGTATTTCAGCAGCAGACCGTTCAATCCACCTTCAGCGGGAGAGTTGACGCCCGTGGCGCCGATCAGCAGATTGCCCTCCAAGTCGAAAGCAGCGCCCTCGCCCCGAACATCCTCGGCGCTCGCTGGTTTTTGACTGGATAGTAAAATCCCATTCTGCGCGAAGACTTGAACCAATAAGTCGCTATTGGTGCCGACGCGCGTCGACCCCGTGACCGCGATGGTATCGCCTGCCGCTATTGCCAAGCCAAAGTCCGATCCGCCTCCGTCGTAGACCTCCTCCCAGTGGGTGGACCCAATCGGCGTTAGCCGTCGTACCAAAACGTCGACGTTGGTGCCGACTCGGCGGCTGCCCACTACGGCGATGTTGTCGTTGGAGTCCACCGCGACGTCTTGCAAATCAGAAACCGTGCCAGTCGTGTCGATTCGGCTCCATAGCTCATTGCCCGCTCCGTCGTACTTGGCGGTGAAGGCCCGACTATGAAAGCCGACTACTACCACGTCACCGGACGAGTCCGTCGACACGCCGTTGACGACGCCCGACGATGAAGCCCCATCCGCAACGGTCAACGTCTTAGTCCACAGGACGTTGCCTGCTGGGTCGAACTTGCGAATGATGGGGTATTCTGCGAGGCCAAGGTCGAAATTCGTAGAGCTGCCCACGAAATAGATGTTCCCTGACGGGTCCACGGCTACGTCCTTCCCCGCGCCCCAGGAGCCCGTGTCCAAGCGACTCTCCCAAATGAGCGCGCCACTGGAGCTCAATTTGGCCGTGAAAAGGTCGATGTTGCCAGAGTTATAGTAAGAGCCCGCAACCACGATGTCCCCCGTGGGCGTCATGGCGATCCCCCGCCCATCCATCGAATCTGAATAGTCGAATGTTCGACTCCAGATAGGCGTGCCGCTCGAGTCGAACTTCCGCACCGAAATGTTGGTTACGGTTTCGAAGGCTTCGACCTCTCCAATCGTGTAAACGTTGCCGCTGGCGTCCGTCACCACGTCCCGCACCGTATCGATACGGCTGTCGTCGATCGTGCGTAGCCATGTCGCGCCGCCGGAACACACCGCAGGCGCGCAACCGCACGTTTCTGGATCACCCGTGGTCGTGGGGCACCGGTCCAAGTTGTCGGCCAGCCCGTCCGCGTCCGTGTCTGGAGCGGTGGGTAGCACGATAGTGCGCACCCAAGACTGCGGCGAGACTTGACCCAACTCCAGCTGGTGCGCCACCCCCCCCTTGAGACGCTTGAAGACGTAGCCTGCGCGGAGCTTGGTGCAAGTGGTGCCGATCATGGATTGCGAATTTTCGTCCGTGATCGGATAGCCGCAACGGTTTGGGACTTGGCCATCCGCGTTGAGCACGCCCACCGGCGCGCCGGCAGTACCCGTGTAAACGACGTAGTCGGCGGTGTACGGCGGCGAAAAGGTGACGGACCCTTCGTTGGCATCCCCCACGGGACCGAGGCGAACGCCGTAAGACACGCCGCCGCTGATTGGGGGGGAGGAGGTGCCGCCGAACGGGGCCGCCGTGACGGCAGTCGTCGGTTCCGCGGCGCTGCAGGCAGGGGCCAGTGTGGCCAACAAGTCGGCATTCTGACCGCACTGCACCGCCGAAGTTGCGGTGACGCCGGCGTCGCGACGCAACGCAACCATCACGCGAACATAAGAGGAGCTCGAAGACGAGAAACGCAGCCGATAGTTGGCTTGAGCGTGCAGGCTGATGGCGTAGGCGCCGCGCAGTGTGCAACCCGCTGAGTACGCAGGCGTCGTTGGTGCGAGGGGCAAGTAGCGCCCACAGGTGGGTGAAACGACGGCGCCGGCCGCGTCGAGAACCTCTATGTCGATATTCGGAGCGCTCAAATAAATGATGTGTTCGCCGCCCGAAAGCGTATTGAGATTCGCTTCCCCCGTGAACACGCCGCCACTGCCATTCAATCGAACCCCGTAGGCGAGCCCTAGGCCGAGAGCTCGCGCGGGGACGCCGCCGACCTCGCCCGCCTGGTACCCGATCGGGTCCTCCGCACGAGTGCAAGCGTTGGCGACGGTGCTTTCGAACCTACCGGGCTCGCACCGCGCCGCATCTGCAAGAACGAGCGTTGAGGCGGCGGCCTTCGGCCCGTGCTCCGTGTCTTCGGCAGAACAGCCCAGCAATGAGACTTGAGTGCTTGAGAATAGACAGAAACAGAGTGCGGTGTAGCGCTTGTTAAACATCATGACTCCTCCCGAAGTGGCGCGCGCAGCCTACAGCATTCTGTGCGCGGCGCACCGTCTTTTCGTGTCTCTAAAAGTCCACGATTGCGTTTCTAAAACGCTGATTCGTCACTCCGGTTGTCATTCGCAGTCAAGCTGAGTCGTCGTGATCTCGACCACACCCGGGGGGCGACAACTTGGCGACCGTTCGGTGCCGCGCGAGCTCCGGTGTGAGAGTCGAGCCGCGTTCGGTAGCGATTCGTGGGCGCAGTTGTAGGCACCACGATCGCGCCGAGTGATACCTTCCGCAGCGCCGGCAGCGGCGTTCGCAGGACGACGCGCGGGGGTCCCTGCGCGCCGCTGAGCGCCGGTGCCGAAGCGTTGGCGATTGGGCACCAGCGCACGGCGCGGATAGCCGCTTGCTCCCCCCGGCAGATGAGTCGTCGTCCAGGGTGACGAGCGGCGCGCGTTCGAGCAGCGTCTCCCAGCAGCGGAGACGCGCTAGGACAACGCCCGGCGCACTCCACCTGCAGGACGCTCGCCGAGGCGACGCCCGCGCCGTCTCCGTCAGCGTGCCGTCTCGCCCTCGCCAACGAGCTCGAAGGTGTGCAGACCATGGCTGAACGTCGCGACATGCAAGCGACCGTGGGCAACGATGACGCCGTGCACTGCCGACGCCAGGGTGAACGTCGCGAGGGTGGCGCCAGTGCCGGCGTTGAGCGCAAACAGTTGCCCGCTGCTGCTGCCAACGTAGAGGACGCCATTCGCCAGCGAGGTCGCAGTGCTGCTTCCTGCGCTGGTGGGCAGCAAGGTGCTCCAGCGACGCTTGCCGTTCGTCGCAGCAAACGCGCCCACTGCTACGCCGCCACCGCGCTTGTCCAGCGCAATGTAAGCCGTGTCGGCACCCAGCACCGGCGCCCGCTCCGGAGCGCCCGACGCCGCGCCCCCCGTGTATACGGTCTGCCAACGCTGCTCACCCGTCAGCGCGTCGTAAGCCGTGAGCGTGTTGGGTCGACTTACCACGTAGACCTGGCCCGAGACTACGCTCGGCGATCCCAGCTGGCCGCTAGCGGCCGCGCTCGTCCAAACCGTCGAACCATCCGCCGCGCTGAGAGCGAGGAGCTCGCTTGCGTCGCTGTCGACGGTGAAGACGACGCCTGAGCCCAACGCAGGGTCGCGTGGGGCTTGGAAGGCAGAGCCCAATGCTTTTCGCCACAAGCGCGTGTTCGTCGTCGTGTCGGTCGCGAATAGCGTGCGACGATAGTCTTGGACGTCCGAATGATACTCGGCCCACGTCTCGACCACGAGCGTGTCCCCCTTCAGCAGCGGCGCGGAGATCCGGTCATCCATCCCAGTCTTCAGCGCGCCGTTGCCCACGAGCTTGCCAGTGCGAGTCGACAGCAGCGGTGAGAAGTTCGTATGCTGCACATGAATTCGCCCGTGGGCGACGGCCATGGCCGACGTAAACGATTCAGGGCTGAACGACCCGCTTTGATCTTCGGGTAGTGGAGCCTCCCAGAGCTTGTTGCCGGTATCCGGGTCCAGCGCTTGCAGCGAATAGCCAACGCCCCAGACCGGATCAAAATATTGGAGATTGGAGACGAACAGTCTTGAGCCCCACAGCGCTAGCGAAGGGGCAAAAGAGCCCTCCGCTTCCGCGCTCCACGTCTCGACCAGCAAGGCCACATTGGATGTTCCGATGACGTTCTCGAGCGGATTGTTGGAAGTGCGACGCGCGGTGCGACCGATCATCGCCCAGTCCGGCTCGCCATTGAGCTCCTCCGCGAGCTCGCCGTACTCGTCCATGGGCACGGGGTCAGTGATCGCGGTGCACCCCAGTAGCCCCGTGAGCAACCCCACATGAATCATCTTCATCCGCCAGATGATAAGCGACGGTCGCCGGCACGCCAGTGACGATTGGGCTGCGAACTCGAGGCATCGGCATTCGAGATTGAAGTCCGCCGGTTCGAACTAACTTGCGCGAGGGGCGCATCAGAGGCCGAAGACGTCCACCGTTTGACCCGCGGCGATGACGACCTTTCCGCTTGCGATGGCAGCTGAGTATGCGGTCCAACCGGTTGCGTCGCGGACACCGAGCGCCGAGCACGTGCTTCGGTGGTCGGCGCAGCGCGTGCCGAACAGGTAAAGGCGGCCGGCCTCGTCGAACGCACGAGCATGGGATGTCGCGTAGACCACGTCTTTGACGATGCTGACGTGTTCGAAATGCTTTCGATTCCGACCGAGCCATGCGTCAATGTGTCGGCATTGCGTGTGACGAACAATGGCTCGATCCCGGGATCGCTCGTTCCGACTCTACCAACGACGGAATCGTCGCGTAACAGTGGGGGGCCCACACTTGAGTAGCGCTCCCGCTCCAACGTTGCCAAACGTGTTTCAGCCCCGTCACGTCGCCAACGATATTCCCTTCACAATTGCGCATGAGCAACCTTCCGCGTGCCTGGGTCGGTGCCGCGCGCTGTTCGCAGTGGATTCTCACAACGGCCGCCACGGCGTGCGATCCACAAGTCGCCGAGCAGATGGCAAGCCCCGCGCCGAAGATGGCCTAATCCGGAGCGCGGGAATGGACCGCCGCTACCCCTAACAACGTGCTCCGCTCGCCCGCTGTAGCGGCGGACGTCGTTTACTTGGAAAGCGAGCGAAACCAGTTCGCGTTCCCGACCGCTTTCCGTACTGCCGGCGCGACGTGCGCTCCGTTGGGGACGGGACCAACCGCCGGCGTTGGCGGCACCACCGCGTCCCCGGCTATCTCCGACGGCCGACTCTTCGCGACGGCTCAGCCCAATCTAATACAAGCGTTCGCGCTGCCCAACACAAACCAGTAGGCACGGCTCCGCGAGCGTGCCGCCCGTCCTTAGCGCGCTCACGGAGTGGGGGGCACCGGCGGCTGCGGCTGCGTGCACGCGCCATTTTCACACAGGGCGTTTTCGCAGTCGTCGTTGGAAAGGCACGCTTGACCGTCGGCGCACAAGAAGCAGCCGGCGGCCTTGCCGCAGTCCATGTCCGTCTCGTAGCCGCTCTTTATGCCATCCAAGCAGAGCGCCGGGAGGCACTTCCGCTTCTCGGCGGGGACGCCACCGACCGCGTCGGGTGCCGCGAGCGCCGGGCATGCGTAGGTGGGGTCGCAATCCAGCGGCCCGGCACAGGAGCGGCCGGGGGCGCAGGGCAGGCATCCGGCCGCGTTGCCGCAGTCCACGTCCGCTTCTAACCCGTTTTTTACGCCGTCCACGCAAGAGGGCGTGATGAGGCAAACGCCCTTGCCGCCGCACTGAATGCCGGCGGGGCAATCCGTTGCAGCGGTGCAGCCGAGTGGGCTCCGCGTGGCGCCCGCGCTGGTGTAGTACACGTACGTGCGGTCGCCGCGAGTGACGTTGAAGCCCTCGAGCGCGGAGCTGTAACTGCCATTCGCGCTCAGGAGGGTGGCTGCGCTGCTGTCCGGGCTGGTGGGCGCGTAGAAGGGACGATTGGCGGTGGTGCTCGTGGTCGAGAGCGCCTCGAATGTCGTCGGCTCTTCACTAGAGTCGGCCAGCGCTTCGCTCAAGAGGCGGCCGTCCACCATGCCGAGCTCGTCTTCCAAGCCGGCGCGAAGCACGTGAAGCAGCGTCGGCGCCACGTCCACGATGCCGCTCGGCACCTCCACCACCGTGTGCGTTTTGAAGGCGGGGCCAGACATAATCAGGATGCTACCGAGATCCGCGGGCGAAGAGCCGCCGCGAACGCCGTGGTGATCAGTCAGGTTGCCGTCTGCGAGGAGCCCGACTCCGTGCATCGCGCCATACGAGGTGCCCTTTGCGGCGGCTCCCGGTTGCGCGCGGGCCAGGCTCCACGGCGCCTCGGGTGGACGACAAATCGAGTACACGCAGCGCAGACCCGGAGCGCAGACCGCTCCGCTCTGCTCACAGGCCTCACCCTCCTTGCGGTACACCGACACTGCTTTCGCTTCCGCGTACGCCACTTCTCGCTGCTCCGGGGTACCAGCGAGATTGCACATGGGCTGATCGACGGGTTGATCCGGGGGGCAAAACTTGCACACGGGGAACGAAGGATTCCCACGATCGCAGTAGAGCCCTGGGCGGCAGTCCGTGCCAAGAGGGCACGCATCGAAAAGAGCGGGAGTCTGGACGACGCCGCCTTGAACGAGGGGGGCGCCCGCGACACCGTCGGCCGCATCCCAGTTGTAGGTCACGAGCACGTCCAGCAACGTGTCCGGCGGAAAACCAAGTAAGCCCAGGTCGAGGGTGCCGGCGGGGGCGGCGCCCTCTTTTGCGTAGCGGGGGGCGACGAACACGCTGCCCACCTCGGGCCGGCTCTGGAGGAACTCGACGAGGCGGGAGAGCGTGCTGACACGGTGGCTCGGCAGATAAAGGAGCTCGGAGGCACCGTTGGAGACGACCACGACCGCGTTCGGATCGAGCTTCTCGGGAACCATCGCGGGGCCGGTCAGCTCACCGCCTTTCGTTCCGCGACAGGCGAAGGGCCACGCGTCATCGATCGAGAGGACGGGGTAAGTCGTGTAGGCGAGGCCCGAGAGGCACGACTGGCCGTCGTGAGCCGTGAAGCCCCCGCGATTCAGCAGATCGACCAGTCGGACCGCGCCGTCGACCGAGATCCCTCCGGCCGTGTCCACTGCGGCCCAGCGCGCGGCGGGTATATTGCCGGGTACTAGGCCCCAACGAGGAAAAAAAGCCGGATCGCCCGCGAGGGCACTCGTCCCCCCGTCGGACACGAGCACGAGGTTGCTTCCTTCCGGCAGAGCGGACTCGAGCGCGCCGAGGTCCCGATCGAGCGACTTGTTCACTTGCGCGACTTCGGCGACCGAACCGGGGCCGGCGCGCAGGGCCGTTTCGCCCGCGCCACGCATCCAGACCACGAGCAGGTCCACTTCGTTTCCTGATAAGAGACGCCCCGCGGCCGCGGATTCTAGCTCCTCCGCGGCCTCGAAGGTGTGGAGGGCGGGCAAGAGCGGATTCAAAAATGCCTGCACCTTACCGACCGGCAAGAAGCCAGGATACTGCGGGATTTGCCCCGGATATATTGAAGCGCCGTAGCGGGTGAATTCGTCGTCTGTCCGGTAGGCGGACGGGGCAACCAAGTCTGGGAAGAGCGCGGAGCCGTAGCTCGGCATACCTTTGCCGAGCTCCAAGACGATGCGGGCGAAGGCGTAGGGGTACACGTAAGAATCGTCCAACCCCCAGCCGCTGCGACGCAAGTCGAACACGGACGCGGGCCCGCTGCGACCAATGACCGCGGTTCCAAATCCGGCGTCGAGCGCGACCTCCACGAGCGAGCGCGATTGAAGCAAGCCCTCGGCTAGGTTTTCGTGGAGCGACTCCAGCGTGCCGCGATCACCGAGCGAGACAGGTTGCGAGGTGTCGACGGCGCGACCCAGTGAATCCCGTGCGGCGGCCCCGGGCAAGTACATGCGCTCACCCAGGACCCCGTGGCGCCCAGGCACGACCCCGGTGGCGAGGCTGGCCGCGGCTGCCATGCGGTTAGACGGGACCACGCTGCTGACTTTGCTGAAGCGCACGCCGTTCTCGGCGATCCGCCACAAGTTGGGAGTCAGCTCCGGCGAAACGAGCTCGGGCCGCAGGCCTTCCATGACCACCAGGACGGTCTTCGGTCCTGCCGGCGCTTCCCCGGAGCCCGCCGCTCCGCCGTCAGTACCGCCCGAATCCGGACCGCCTCCGACCGCGCTGCCGCCCGTTTCGGTCCCTCCCGAGCCCGCGTTGCTGGCGGCGGTGCCACCGCGACCACCGGGCGACGAACCGTCCGGCTCTGAGAAGCAGCTGCCGAGGGTGAGCAGACTGCTGCCCACCACGCCGAGCGCCCAATAGCGAATCTTAGACATGGCCGATCAATTCCGGGGGTAGCGCAGCTCGCACTGGTCGTAGGTCGGGCGCCAGTGCGTGGGATCCGCAAAAGAGGATTTGAGGTAGTCGTAGACGGCAAAGCCGACGTTGAGCGCGCCGCGGCGTACCCACTCATTCGCCACGTCACTGCCGCCGTTGGAACTAGCGTTGCAGACCGCAATGCCTTTGGGGTTAACTAGTGAAACCTGTCCCGTGCAGAAGGGATCACCCGCCGGTCCAGACAAGTTCCCGGTGTAGGAGGCGCGATCGAAGAAGCCGACCACGCTCCCGACTAGTGGCTGCCCCGGGACCACCTCGTTAAACTCAATCTCGCGCGCCGGCCGCGGATTGTCGATTGCACACAGCTCTCGGTACAACAGGAGCTCACCATTGCGTCGAACCGCAATGCCAGCGCCTACTTGCCCCGCCATGGGATCAGCCAGCATGCCCACCTCGGGCGCGTACTTGGCCGACGCTAACGCCAAGTCGTTAGCCGAAGAAAACTGAAGGGTATTCGCGCAAACCTCTTTGGCGACTTCCAGCATGTTGGCGCTAGCGAAGTCCGCCACATTTCCGGGGCGCGTCTGCGACGCGACCTTGGCCGCCGCCACCTGGCGCAGCGCGGCCGCCGGAATGACCGCCTCTGTCCCCCCGAGGGCCATGAATAGCAGGTACTTGGCGGCGCCGAACTCACCCAGGCTCGTGCCGTCTGCCAGCTTCTTGTCCGTGAAGAAGGAGAGGTTGTGGGTCCGATTGTCGAGCGGTCCGAATAGGCCCTGCGCGTAGTTGGCGACGCGCGTCGTCCCACCCGTCAGGTTCGCGATGGTGGACGCGAGGTTGCTCTCCGCGGTCCCGCGCTGGCCATGACAATTCGAGCAGATCGCGTCGAAAACCGCGGCGCCGGGAAGGGTGGAGAAGACGCGCTTCGGGTCGCCGATGTCCGGCATATTGCTCGCGATGCGCTTGTCACTCTCCGCCCAGTACGGCAGGGCCTCCACTGCGGGCGCGTTCGTGAAGTCACACGTGGGCTTGTCTTTCCAGAAGTCGAACGGCACGTCTTTCTTCACGAAGGCCTGCAGGTCTGCGCTCGGCTCGAAGTCGCGAATGTAGGCGAATTTCTGGTCCAGCAAGGCGGTTTCCCACTTGGAGTTGCGGGGCGCAAAGTCTCCCGCCACCTCCGTGAAGTCCTCTTCGAACCAGTGAGGGCGATCCGGAATGTCCCACGGGGGGGCGGCGTCCGTGTAAGCGGGCGACACCGCGCCCCAGTCCCGCAGGTCCTCCGCAGGCTTGCACTCGGGCTGCTGCGCCAAGAATCGCCGCACGCGCTCATCGGCTTCGGCCAGAGCGGCCGGGGTGCTCGATTCTTCGAGCGTCGCCGCGTCACGCCGCGCGGTCGGAATGCTGGCAATCCAGGAGCCCATGATGGTGGGCGCGCGACAGTCGATGCCGGCCACGTGCAGGGGCATGTGGGGGTAGAGGATGTCGTCTTCGCCGTAGGTGCGCGGGGCCTGCACGTTGCGATAGATGAGGCTCGACCACGGGGCCACGTTTTGCTGCAGGCGTTCCGCTATGGTCGGGTCGCCGGTCACGGCCCTGGCCTTTTCGACCGTGGTGGCGTTCACACTCTGGCCTTTGCGGTCAATCGTTCGAGCTGAGAGCAGTGGCTGCACGTAGGGCACGGCTTCCGTGCCCCTGACGCGCAAGGGGCTCGTTTTGGCCAGCGGGAACTGGAAGAAGATGCCACCGGGCAAAAAGTCGAACTCGGCGAGGGACGGGTTCAGCCGCGTCGGGTAGCCACGCTGGTTGTGGCAACCGGAGCAGTTGCCCAACGCGTACGCCTGGGCGCGCAGCTCGTAGGCGTTGCGCGGCTTGCGCTCACCGGCTGAATCCTCCAGCTTGATGAACTCGTCCGGCGAGGACACGCCGGTGATGAAGCCGTAATCGATGAGGCGCTGCGCCTGGCTCAGCTCGTCGGGCCCCGCGTCCTCGTAGACGCCGCCCTCCCCAATAGGCCGACGGTTGAGCTGGGTCGGGTTGACGCCGAGCAAGAAGTCTTTAGTCGGCGACCCTTGATGGCACTGCTCGCAGCGGTGCCATCCCGGAACGGGGTACTCTTTTTCACCAGCGATGGGTCGGAGCACCACGCTACCGGTCTGGTTACCGACTGCTTCTAGATTCTTCCGGAAGACCCGCTCGTCCTCCACGTAAGGAACGATGATGTCCTTGAACGTGTAGCGGTTGAGCTCCGGGTCGCTCAAGTCCGTACCGAGGTACGGTTTTTCCAGCAGGGTGGCTTCCGTTTCTGCCTCGTTCCACAGGTAGGTGCCGAAGATGGCGCGGTATTGCATGGCGCCCTCCGCGTCCACATCCGCCCGCGCGATGATCAACCGCGTCTCGATCTTGCGCCACCCCACCTGGCCATATTTGTCGGTGACCGGTTTGGTGAACGTTTTGTAAAGACGGGTGTTGGGAGGGCTGACGAACGTCTTCAGCTCCGCGTCGTAATGGAGGCTGGTGCCACGCGGGAGGTGCAGGTAGCGGAGCTTCCCAGCGTCGAAGGACCAGAGCTGGTAAGTGGGGGCGACCGCGATGGTGTTGTGGCGCGCGAGTGTCTCCGTATCGAGCGTGAACAGGTCGGTCTCGCTCAGTTTTTTGGGTAAGTCTGCGAAGGAGTCGATCGCCTCGAAGCGCGCCTCTCTCGCGTCGTCCTCTTCGTTCCAATCCGACCCGATGATCTCCTTGCTCGGGATGCAATCACCGAGGTTGGTTTGACCGAGCGCGGCCCGCTCGTCCATCGCGTAAGGATTATCGGCCTCGCCCGGGTCCGCCCCGTTCGACGCGGGGGGGGTGTACGTCACGGTGGGGCGACCCTGATCCATCCACGCCTGCAGGTCGGACGCGAGGACCTTCAAATCATCCCGAATGGGGAAGGGGGACGCGGGGGGCATGCGCTTAACGGGGTCCTCCGCGAGGATGCGCTCGATAGCCGTGGGCCCGACGCTCGTGGCGAAGCTTTCTGCCGTGTAGCTGAAGTTGCCCTGGCTCGCCGGCGAGCGATGGCAGCCGGCACAGAACCCATCAAACCGCGAGACGAGCTCGCTAACGAACTGCACGTGCTCCGTACTCCCAGAGGCGCGCGTGTAGAGGGCGGCGCGAGCGGGAATGGCGTGTTCTGACTGGACGGGGGTGCACGCCGAGTCTGCCGCACCGCCCACCGTGGCGGACCCGCCGTTCGAGCCGGGCTCTCCGCCTTGATTCCCCGAGGGGGCGCCGCTGAAGCTTGACCCACCCGCATCGGACCCGCCGTTGCCCGCCGGGGGAGGCGGATCGCTGCCGCAGGCGATCGCCAAGGCGGCGCCCAGCGCGCCCGTCATGGCCAACCGCCACGCCCGCTCTGTCGCGGGTGAACCCTCATTCGATTTTGTAATCCGCATGGCCGAACGCGGTGGACTGTTAGTCGGAAGGGCAGCTACGGCACGCAACTTCTTGATGAAGCGAAAGGTGCGTGAAGGTCATCGAAACGTTACGGCTTGGGGAGAGGACCGATGCTAACGACACCGCGTGCAAGCTCGGCGCTCGAAGGGTCTACGAATGCAGCGGCTGGCGGGCGGTGCGGCGTTGGTCACCGTCCTCACGACGCTGGCAGCAGTGGGGTGCGGTTCGGATTCGAATCCTCCCGCCGCTCCGCCAAGCGTGGGCGGCGCCCACAACACTGCCGGTGGTGGGGCCGCTGAGTCCGGTGGCGCGAGGAACGAGGCCGGAGCTCCCAGTCAGCCCGCGACGCTAGGGAGTTTTGGTCTTTTCCACGCCGCAGTGGGGTTGGACAGAGTCAGCTGGTCTTTGAGTACCGATGCGACCGCCGTCGATTCGGGCTCATTGGACTATGCTCTCGCCAGCCAGCTTCAGAAGCTGCCACCCGGCGTTTACACCTTGGAGCTGACCCTGAGGGGCGACACCGTTTCTCGCGACCTTGACTTGAGGGATGGCGGCGCGGCCAACGTGGTGGTCACGGCGGACGTCACGGGGGAGAGCGACTGGCAAGTTAGCGTCATCAACGTTCCGGCGCCCGAGGCAGAGTTGGACGCTTCGGCCCGGCTGTACCTCGTGCACGCCGCGGACGGTGACGCGCGCACCTACGACGTCGGCATCGACAACCTCGCCGAGCCGGACGGAACCATCGAGCCCGGGAGTACTTCGGACGCCTTCCCGCTCGACGTGACGCGCCCCGCCCTCGCGTTCCTCAAAGACGGGGTGATTGAGGAAGACTTTACTCTGCCCATGCCGGAAGCGGGCAGCAGTGTCATCGCGGTCTTGCTCGGGGAGTCACCAACGGACGGCGCGGCAGAGCGCGATTTCCGACTCCTCGTTGCGCGGATGTCGGCCGAGGCCGCGGTGAGCGAGGTGCGAGCTGACCCGACGGTCTATTTTCTCCATGCCAGCGGGGTGCACGGTGGAGTGGACCTCTTCGTCGGCCCTGGTCATCCGCGTGCCACCGCCGTGAGGGAAGCGCCGAGCAGTCCGACCATCGATACGTTCGCCGTGAGCCAGGCTAGCAACGAGAAGCTGATTCGCGCGGAGATGGTGGACAACGCGCGCTTTGGCGAGCTGCGAGTGGCGCGGGCCCCTGCCGGGCCGGCAACGTTGGAGGCTTACCTGACCGTTCCGTCGGATGCTCAGTTGCCCGCCCCTCTCACTTATAACTTGATCGGCGCGCCGCTCCCGAATCAGCGCCTCCGCAACGGCGCCGCCATTGCCCGACAGGGCACATCGGCAGTTGGAGGCAGTTTGGAAGAAGGGGCCGAGTACCTCCTGATTCTTCCCGCTGTCGGGCCTTGGTTCGACAACCGCTCGAAATTCGTCAACGACGCGCCGGGGCTACCTTTCGAGCGGCTAGAGCGGAGCCGCCCCAGCGCCGATAAAGCGTCAATCCGCGTCGCCGTGTCGGTGACCATCAACGGAGCGCCTAATCCGTTACCCGTCCGCGTCGCGCTCGACGACGAGGTCATTGTCACGGGCGTGCGCCCGTTCCAGCTGAAGCCCGGGCGCGACGTGGCCCCTGGCATACATCAGCTGAGCTTCGACATCGAGGCGCAGGTCACTCTACCGGCGCCGCTCCAATTGCAGATCGAGGCGCAAGCCGGGCAAGACCTCATCGTGGTCGCCGCCGGCGACGCACGGCCCGAATCCGTCACCACTCCCGCCATCCCGCGTGCGGATGACGTGGACGCGGACACGACCGTATCCGCCCCGCTCGATCCGGAGACGCAGCGCAGCCTGGACCCGAACTACCTCCCCGTGGACGGCGACAGCACCCTGATACAAGACGACTGCCCCGACCAACCTGGCCCCATCAGCCACAAGGGCTGCCCCGCCACCGGGCTGCACTGGTTGGTACTCGACTTGTCCACCAGGCCGCCGACGGTGCGCGTTCTGCCGATGAACTGATCGGATACAGGCGGCAGGCGTGATGGGCGATGGGCCTCCTGGCAGCTCGCGGCTCCACCAGCCAGCCTCCAGCGGAGGGTGCCACACCGCAACGCTTGGACTTGTCAGGCCCTAAAGCGGATGCGTGAAGCCTGCCTCTTGGAGGCGACGCGTCACCCTGTGTTTGCACCGAAGTCACGGCACCCGCAGCAAGCCGCTGTATAGGTTATGGCGTGCGGAGTGTGAGGGGAACCCCGAGTCACTCGTGCGACGCTAACAGCGAGAGGAGCACTTGATGAAGAGGTTTGGAGGCCCCTTGTGGGCAGGCTTGGCGTTGCTCGGACTCAGCGGCTGTAGCGGCGATTTCGAAGCGACGGGCGTCTCGGCGTCTGCGCAGACTCTGCCGGGCTTGCCGCTGGACCGGCCGAAACGGAGTTTCGTTGCTGCGGTCCAGGTCCAGTCCCTCGCCCCCGTCGGCGATACGCTGTATTTCGCGGGGCCGTCCCTGGACTACGTTGGTCAGCGTTTGGGCTCCTTCGTAGGTCTCGACAAGGGGTCGGCGCTGCGAGACAAGTCGTTTCCAGAATTGCCGACCGGCTGGGTCCAGACTTTGCTGGACGACGGCAGCGCTGGTGCATTCATCGGAGGAGACCAGAGAATCGGCGTCGTTCACCTGCAATCCGATCGGACGATTGCTGCGAGCTTCGGCGTCGCGGTGCAAGGTGGTCTTGTTACTGCGCTCGCGCTGGACGGCGATAGACTGTACCTCGGAGGGTCCTTCACGAGCGTCAACGGCGTTGCACGACGCGGGCTCGCAGTCGTCGACCGGCATACGGGCGCGCTGCTCCTGGAGCAACCAAGCGCTCTTCCGGCGATCGTCACCAGCTTGCTCGTCTGGAATCGAAAGCTGCTCGTTGGCGGCAGCTACTCCGACAACGGCACGTCGGGGCTCTCGACGGTCGATCTGGATACAGGATTGACAACGAGCTTCGCGCCGGCGCCAAAGGGCGGCACCGTGACCGCGATGCAATTGGCCGGAAACACGCTCTACATCGCCGGCAGCTTTACGGTTGTTGGAGCATCGGCCCGCAACCGCTTGGCCGCGATTGATATGGCGACCATGTCGCTCTTGCCGTGGAACCCGAACAGCGCGTCAATAGTGCGGAGCTTGGCCGTCATCGGTTCAACCGTTTACGTCAGCGGCGCCTTTCGCCGCATTGGCGGCAAGGAGAAATCCTACGCCGCTGCGCTGGATGCCACGACTGGGGCTCTTTTGCCCTGGGACTCGGGTTTGGACGGCCCCATCAGCGCGTGGGCTGTGGACTCTCAGCGGCTCTACGCGGGGTACGCACGGGGTATCGTAGCGTTCCACCGAGAGACGGGAGCGGCGACTAACTTCAGCGCCAACGCGAGCGGTGACGTCAGAGCCCTCATCGCCACGAGCGATCATGTCCTCGCCGGAGGCGAATTCACATCGGTGAACGGCCGTCCGCGGGACGGAGCCGCCGCGTTAGACCTTTCGAGCCGTCGCGTCACGAACTTCAAACCCAACGTGACGGGTCAGCTCAACGCGATCGTAGCCGACGAGCGTGCAGCCTATGTGGGCGGCAGCTTCAAGGCCGCGACCACGAACACGAGTTTCTTGGCCGCGTTGGATCCAGTAAGCGGCCGCCCACTCCCCTGGGATCCTAAGCCAAACGCGGAAGTGTCCGCGCTCGCTCTCAGCGGCTCGACACTTTATATCGGAGGTCGCTTCACCCAAGTAGCGGGTCAGCCCCGAAGCCACCTCGCTGCGGTGGATACGATAACGGGTGCCCTCTCGCCGCTGCAAACCGCAATCGCGCTGAACGGTACCGACACGTTCCGGATCGAAGACATCGTACGTCACGAGAACAAATTGTACGTGCTTGGGGGCTTCAATCAAGTCGCGGGGGAGGCCAGACTCGGCCTCGCGGCGCTCGATGCCAGCACTGGGTCGCTCCAACCATGGAACCCGAGCGATGGCGGCGTCCATGCCATTGCTGCTTCCGGTAACACGGTCTACCTAGCGGGCATTTTTCGGACCATCAACGGAGTTCCCCGAAGCGGCCTTGCCGCGGTCAACGCGGACACAGGGGAGCTATTGCCGTGGCAGCCGATCTTCGAGCAGCAGAGAAGCTACCAGGCTATCTTCAGCGACGGCCATGTCGTCTACGTCGGCGGACAAAATGGTGCGGCCGCGTTCGACGGTACGAGCGGCGAGCGCTTACCTTGGAACCCGGACATAGGCGGTGGCGTGGCCCGGTTCGCGTTCGTTCCCGGGGCACTGGCGGTGGCGGGGACGTTCTTTCGTACCGGGTCCGTGTCGCAGCAGGGCCTTGCGCTGTTCGAACGCTCGGACCAATGACCGTGATCGCCGTTGTGATGGTGGCGTCGCGGGGCGCTGCGTCGGCTCGCTGCCCGTGGCGGCGAGCGGCTGCCGACGCCCGCAGGGTCTCGTAGCGTTCGACGGCGAGACTGGGGAGGCGACGTGGTGCTCGACTTGTCCACCAAGCCGTCGACCGTGGGCGTTGTACCGATGAACCGAGAGTGGTTGAATAAGCGGCGCCTTTGCTGCAGGCGCCGCTCGCCTTCCACGTCACGGCGGCAGGTTTGGTGCTGATACAAGGCCTCTTCGCCGTCGGACGGGTTGTCGGAGAAGGTGACGAAGCTTGGGCGGCGAGCTTCGGGTCCTCGTTCCGGCGCTGAAGGCGATCCGCGGTTGTGTCGGGCGGACTACTGGCCCCTAGATAGGCCACGCCGAGCTTCTATCCGGACCACACACTGGCTCAGCCATCGTAGACGCGGCGGGTCGGGTCACTGAGCGTACTGATGACGATGCTGCGCCGGTATTGATGCCGTTCTCTACACGAACTAATTATCGTTGCCGTCAGTCGAGCCTGCACACGCAGGTCGCGTGGGGAAGGACGACAAAAGAAAACCGGCGCCCCTCGAAAGGAGCGCCGGTAGGTCCGCTGGAGTTGGCTTGCTTCAGGTCAGTTGCAGGTCTGGTTCTGGAAACCGGCCTCGGCGCCGTCGGCCGGGTTGTCCGAGAACGTCACGAAGCCCTGCGCGGCAACCTTCGGGTCCGTGTACGGACGGTCGAGGAAGCAGCCGAGGAGCTTCGCCTCGTCACCGGTCACGTTCGCGTTGCCAACGAGGTCGTTGACGAACAGGCGGCGAGCCAGCGGGTACGTACCGGCGCGGATGGTGTCCTTGCGCGGCACGACGTTGCCGACCTTGAGCGAGGTGACGCCGGAGACGGTCGTCGCTTCGAGACCTGCGTAGCCGGTGGAGTACGGGCTGACGGCCACGAGGCAGCCGATTTGCTGCGTGGAGTCCGCGCGGCGGCACGGCGTCACGTTGGCACCCGAGACCGGGTCCTTGGCGAGCGTCTTGCTCTGGTGGATGCGGTGGAACTCACCGGCGTTCCAACGGGCGAGACGGTCCGCCGCGGTGTCCGCGGGGCTGCCTGCACCGGGGTACGGGTTCGTGGCCGGGACGGCGATCGGCAGAACGATGCCGAGCTTGCCATCCGGTCCGCAAACCTGCTCGTCCGCGTCGCAGGTGCGGCGGAGCGGGTCGTTGTCCTGGGTGCTGGTGCCGTTGCAGAACGCGGTGACGCCGGTCAGCGACTTGAACGCGTCCGTCGTGCCCGACGCGTCGTCGCGGCGGAAGGCGTGGCGGATGGGGTTGCCGGCATGGCCACAGGTCGAAGACGTGTAGTTCGTCCAGTTGTTGACCGTCGAGGTGCGGAATGCGTTGGTGCAGGCCGCCGCAGTGCCGTTGGCCGTCGCGGCCGTGCCGTCGCCACCGCCGAAGAGCGTGCGGATGCGGTTGAACGGAGCACCCGCCGTGAACTTCACGCCGAGGCAGGTCTTGAGGGTCGGGTCCGTCACCGGAGCGGCGGTGAGCGACGAGCCGGCGACGCCGGCGGTGCCTTCACGACGCGACACGAGGACGGCGATGCCGTCGAGCGCGATCGCGTTCTGGCGGTAGTTGGGGTTCGCGGCGCAGACGGACGCCTTGAGCGTGCGCGACATCGGCGAGATCTGCTGCGTACCGGCGATCATGGCGTTCTCGCCATTGCCCGAGCCGGTGCCGGCGTACGTGAGGGTGGCCGCGCCGCAGTCGTGCGTCGCGTCGCCCACGAGGACGAGGTTGGTGACCGCTTCCAGCGTGTCAGAGCCCTTGAGAGCCAAGGCGCCGGCGCCGCTAACGACTGCGCCGACGGCGATGAATGAGCTGAGTACAATGAGTGTTCGCATTTTGTTCCCTTGGGTTTCGCCCCGATTTCGAGGGCGCGGGGAATATGCACTCTTCGAGCGAATCGGTGTGCATCAACTAGGTAACGTTGCGGCGTACATGTGGTCTGTGAATCGACACCGTATGACGTCTGCATGCAATATGACCGTTCTGGCGTCACACGGGGCCCGAACGAAGCCCCGTCCTCGATCCAACAAACGCAAAGCGCATCCGCGCGCCTTCGCACGGCCCTCAGTGCCTGCGCAAAAGGAATGAACGAGTGCTGTCGGCCAGTGGGCTCGGCTGGCGTGCCCGTCGCCACGCGAGCTATTTCGTCGCGCGAGACTCGGTGAGCGAGACGGCGCCGCGCGCGGTCCGGCTGCGACGACTCAACAGAAAACGAATCAGAAGCACTAAGACGCCGACGCCGACGCCGACGCCGACGCCGAGAGGAGCGGCACGCCAGAGCCGCGAGAGGAACGGCCGTTGCGAGTCCACCATGCGCTGCATGCGCTCCAGGCTGGGCGCGTCCATGCCGCCCGCGCGAGCGCGCTCGATCACGTTTTCCGCGTCCGAAAAGCGCTTTTCCCGCAACGCCAGCGAGAACACCAACGCGACGGTTTTGCGATCGTCCGGCACCAGGCGATCCAGCTGCTGGGTGCAAGACTGCATGGTTCGGAGGTCGTCCACCAGGAGCGCGAGCTCACATTGGGCGTCGTAGCCCCAGCGTTCTTGCGGAGCGAGGGCAACGGCGGCGTCCGCCAGTTGCTTCGCTTCCGCGCGCACTTCGGCCGCCGTGCCGTCCGGACCGCTCAGCAGGTGGTGCACTAACATGGCCCGGTCCCACGCGTTGTTTTCGGGTGAGGCGAGCACTTGTCGGCAAGCATGAGCGCCCTCCACCGGAACACCGAGGTACCCGTAGCCTTCACAGAGACGGCGCCAGCCTTTGACGAAGTAGGGAGCTTTGGTGACCACGTCCACCAACTTGTTGACGGCTTCCTTCCACTCGTTCTTCTTGATGAGCTCTTCGGCCGCCGCTATCTCCTCCGAAAGCTCTTGCAAAAGCTCCAGATCGCGATTGATTTCACCTGCGACGTCTTGCGGGGCTTGCGACTCCGATGACGAGGCTGCGTTGTCGGCCGGATTGGCGGGCGGCGTGTCTTGAGCCTGCGCAGTGGGTGCCCAGCACGCCAGCGCCAGAGCCGCCGAAGCGACGACGGCGGCGCGGCGACCGTTCAAAATGCGATGCAGCAGCGTGCTCAACAGGGCGAGACCGAAAAGGCTGAGGACGCCGAGCTTGAGCCAGCGTCCACGCTGCTCGCCCTGAGCGAGTTGAGCATAGGGTTTGGCCAGACGGCTGTTCGGCGCTAGCTGCGCGAGGCGCGCGCTGCAGGCCCCGAGCGCGGCGTGGTCCCCCACGCGCTGGGCGATGTTGCAGCGAGCAGCTTCGGACCAAACGCTGCCTGGCTCCGCACCTTCGACCTTTTGCATCAACTGTGTAGCTTGTCGCAAGTCACTGTCCGACGGGCGACCAGAACCAAGCATGAGCGCGGCCACGAGCGATTGTAGGTCGGCGGCCTCGGGCACGACGCGCTGAACGAGGGCCTGACAAGCGCTGAGCGCCTCGCTTCTCGAGCCTTGCTCGGTGAGGGCCTGACACCGCCGCCGCATGGGGTAGCGCGCGGCCTCTTCGTCATCCGTCGGAAGCGCGTGATAGAGCGCGGCCGCTTCTGCCCAGCGCCCCCGCTCGAAGGCCGCGTCTGCCTGTCGCAGCGTGGTGAGGCGACCTGGGTCGTTGCCGATCGCGACGATGCTTTCGCGATCACCCGCGCTGGGTGGCTCCGTTGAAGCAAACATCGGGGCTCCCGGGGCAGGACGCGAGAGAGCCGTAGCCGCTAACGTGAGCAGAATCAGCATCAGGGCTTTCATGCGAGGCTGGCCGTTCTACCCCACGGGTGATGACCAGCTCGGAACAAGTCCGGAGCCTTCTTATGGCGCCTGCGTGCGCGGACTATGACAAGTCATGCTGTAGTCGGTGGAAGCGAGGAGCGCTCGCATGCTCATGCGAGGATAGGAGCATCGAAATGCTTCTTGCTGCTCTTGTGCCCGGCGCTACCTCGGTTTAGACGAAAATCATGCATCCCATGGCCTTCGGACGCCGCCAGATACTTTTGCTTGCTTGCTTTGGATCCATCACCGCGTGTGGCAGCAGCAGCCGCGACAATGGTGCGTCAGATGACGAACGGACGCGGTACCTGAACGAAACGTCTACCAACTGGGCGATGACGCGCGGTTACCCGCGCGGCACATCGTACAATCCGTTCGAGCAGGAGCTTAATCCCGAGAGCGTGAGCGACTTGGAGATCGCTTGGCAAGTGGACGGCGAAGCTTATGACCTGCAGAGTGGCGACCTCTTGTGGCGTGCGGAACAACCGCTCCCCAACGCTGCCGTCTGCAAGGGAGCCGTCTTCGCGGTCGGTCCGTCAATCGACAAACGCTCGGTTAGCACTGGCGAGCTCTCTTACCAGATCCAGGTCGGGTCGGCCGACGCGCTGTTCAGCCTTCCTGCCGCTAAGGATTCGAAGGTCTTCTTCGCGACCGCGGCGGCAAACGCGGGCGATGCGAGCGCGGGCGGCGGTGGACAATACATCGCTTATGACGTTGTAGAGAGGACGGCGCTCCCGCTCGAGCTGCCGGGCGGGGATCTTCGTACGCTTGCCCCCGCGGCGCTCACGAGTGGAATGCTGTACTCGGTGGCGCTCGAGCCGGCAGATGAGGCATTCCGTTACGTTGCGTTTGCCACGGCGTTCAACGCCGATGCGGCGATGACCCGAAAGCCGTGGGTGAGCGTGTTGGAAGAGGGGCTTTCGTCGCCGAGGGAGCTCCCGCGGCAGGGAGCCATGGTGATCGGCGCGCGCGTCTTCGTCCCGACGGCGGACGGTCGTGCGGTCGTGGCTTTGGACCAGCGCACGGGTGAGCAGCTGTGGCGGGCGGAAGCTTCATCCGCCGTGGCGTCACTGGCCGTGAACTTCGACGTTGTCTACGCGGCAGGTACGAATGACGCGGGGGAGTTGGTGATCGACGCCTTCGAGTTCGACTCGGGTAGGTCACTGTTTCATGAAGGCTTGGGTGAAGGGACCGTCAGTAGTCAGCTCGCCATCGGGGGTGACGTGTTGTATCTCGGAACGAGCGAGGGCGCGCTCCTCGCCATCGATGGCGCGAGCGGCGCGGCGCTGAAGCGAGTGGAGCTGGGCGGCACGGTCGGGGATCCCATCGTGACGCGCGGTCGCGTGTTCGTCGGCAACGGGGAGCAAATCTTCTCGCTCGGCGTGCCTGCCAAGTCTCCATGAGCGCCGCTAACGGCTTAGACGAGTGACGAATCGCTCCGGAGCCTCCAAAAAGAAAACCCCTCCTCCGTCCGAACGGAGCGAGGGGTTTCCCTTTTGACCAGCTTGCTCGTTACGGCTGGTAGCGCCAGACTTCGGTTTCCGCAGTCGTTGCGGTGCTGCGGAACGCGAACGGCACATTGGAGTTGCCGACGGCTACTGTCACCATTCCGTTGGCGGCCGCGCTGAGCGACTGGCTGTCTTGGTGAGCACCCGTGCTCGAATAGTTGCCAACGACGGTGCCGGACAGCGCGCCTGCTCCGAAATCCACGGGCTTGGCGGCGGGGCTGCCGATTGAGAACGCGCCCGTGCCGTCGCTCGCGATCGATACCACTGTGTAGGGCACACCTGCGCTGTAAACGTGTTGGCCGGCATTGCCTAGATGGGTGATGTACGTGTAGGAGAGGCCGTCCCCGACGTTGGGATTGGTGATTGCCGAGCCGCCAAACGATACACTGGCTGCTGAGAAAGCACCGGCCATGAAAAAATCGCTACCCGCGGAGTTGAGTCCGCAACTCGAAACAGTGACAGACGTGTATCCCCCGCCCTTGAACGCTTTGCTCCAAACGTGAGCGCCGCTAGCTCCGCCGAGCTTTGCAACGAAAGCCCCGTTCTCGTCCTCTGCGGCTGAAGTGGAGAGCACAGCTCCCGCATTTCCGAGATCGAAATTCAGAGTGTTGACGAATTGGCCGGCGACCAGCACGTCCCCATTGCTATCGAGCCCCACGCATCGCGCCGATTGCTCATACTGACCTGGAGCGTCGCCGTACGACTTCGCCCACTGGAAGGCGCCGGTTACGGAGTCTAACACCAACACTCCAACGTTCGCGGCGTCTTGCGTGCCGCCACCAATCAGCGTACCGGTCCCCGTCGTACCGACGCCGACCTGAGTCAGGTCAACGTTTTCGCCGACCTTGAAAGCCAAGGCGACGCGGCTGCCACTCGCGTCAATCTGCCCGTCGATCAGCTCGCCATCCTGGCTCGTCTTGAAGCTAAAGCCCCAGAGGTAACGGCCATTCGAGTCGAACTTGAGCACCGCGGCGTCCGTTGACGGACCAGCCGTTTTTGAGGCCAGTGTGGCGGGGGTGGTCGCGGTGGGGAGGCTCAGGCTGCCGCTGAACGCCCCGCTGAACACGTACAGCCCCCCCGCGGAGTCCACCGCGAGCGAGGTGATCGCGGGCACCGAAGACATGCTGTCCGCGGTTTTGAAGGCGCCCAGCAAGGTGCCGTTGGCATCGTAATGCAAAAGCGCCCAAGAGCCGCCGTCCGCCGGCGTGAGCGTCGACGACCCCAGCGTGATCGGCTCCTCGAACTTTGCTGCGACCCACACCGAATTGTCAGATCGGTTGACGGCCGATTTAGCCGCCTTGAGAGGTGCCGTCGCCACCTTGCACCACGCGGCGCTGGCGCAGTTGGGGCCGCCACCGGTGCCGCCCGCGCCGGACATGCCGCCTACGCCGCCCATACCGCCGTTCGTTGTTCCCGCCATCCCGCCCATCCCGCCCATCCCGCCACCAGCACTGCCCGCGGCGCCGCCCGCGCCGCCACCACCCGAGCCGGCCACGTTACCCGCACCGCCGCCGCCGGAGCCCGAGCTGCCGCCGGCGCTGCTCCCAGCCGCACCCCCGGTGCCGCCCCTGCCGCCCATCCCACCCTTGCCACCAGCGCTGCTGCCAGCCTTGCTGCCCCCGGAGCCGCCGTCCTCACCCCCGCTACCGGCGTCGACGCCGCCCTCACCGCCGTCATCCGACGAGCTCGTGCCCGCGCGCGACGAAGAGCCAGCCTTACTAGAGCTGCCTGCCTGCGCGCTCGTGCCGCCACTGCCGCCGTCGTTCCCGTCGTCCGTGCCCGCGCTGTCGTCACCGCAAGCTGCGACGGCGACGCTGCCGATGAGCATCCACACCGTACCGAGCCGACCTATGCTGTTTGCATGAAGCTTCATATTGAACAAGATGTTCTCCCTTGGTTGCACAAGGCCGACGGCTCTTTCGTAGTCCGACCGCTCGGCGCCGGGAAGCTATCAGCTGAGAACTGTCGGTCACGCGAAATCTCTCTGCTCGTCTTGCTTCTTCGTTCCGCACTTCGGTCACGGACAAAAACGCTCAGAGTCAGGCGTGACGTCGGTGCTCATGCAAGTCAGTCTGCAGTTCCTTCGTCGTCAACACTTTGAGTTATTGATGCCCACCGACAGAAACTATCTCCGTCGTGTCACGCTATCGTCGCAAACCATCGCTAAGCCGGCGCGATGGCTCCTGGTTTTCCGAAGCCCGAAGCGCCGCCGGGATTCTCTACCAGCGACTCGGCGCAGCGGAGTGAATTGCCGTCGTCCGCGCCGCCAGCCGTGCCGAACTCGCGCTCGCTCCCCAGCGCGCCCCGGAGTTATCGGAGCTCCGCGGTGTCCGTCGTGGTCGCCGGTCTAGTCTTAATCGCGACCGTCGGCTTCGCGCTGTCGAGGCTGGGTGCGAAAGGTGGCCGGCTCCCTGTGGCGTCTTCTTCGCAACAAGCCACGGAGCCTCGCTCTGCCCCGCTCGCTGCGCGCCCGGGCGAGCCCCTGGTGCACCGGCAAAGCGCTCGCTCGAGCGGCAACAACTCGCCCGAACATGCAGTAGCGGATTCGGAATTCAGAGCGCCACCACCCGGCGTTCCAGAGGCGTACACTGGCGATGCAGAGGGGCAAGCGCTCTGGGAAAAGGTGGTGGAGGAAGAGCAGCAAACGGTGCATCCGGACGACTTGGTCGTCGACCCTCCGCCGCCGCGGGTCGACCTCAGCAAGCTCCCTGCTTACGCAGCGGACAATCTGGACGCGGACGGGAACGTGAACTGATGCGCGGTTTGGCGACCTCGGGCGCCTTGCGGACCGAAACGTCCCAACGTCGTCGTTTCAATCTAAAGCTTGCGAGCGCGTTCGGATTTTGGTTCATCGTCGTGCCGGCGCTGGCCGCCAGTGTTGCGAGCTACGCCGTGACCAGCTCGCCCCCAGCGGAGAACGCGGGCACGCTCGAAGCCTGGCTCCAAGACCAAGCGGTGCTGGTCTGGCTCGCCGCGTTCTTGACGACCACGGGACTGCTTCGCTACTGGAAGCCCTACCTGCCGCCGAAGCAGGTTTGGAGCACGCAGCAAGGTGAAAGGGCGCGTAGCACGGTGCGTGAGCTCGTCCACGCCGCCGCTTGGGTGATTGGCGCCACGGCCGCTGCGCTCGCGTTGCGCGCGTTCGTCGCGGAGCCCGCCAAGGTGCGAAGCGTCTCCATGCTGCCGACGCTCCACCCGGGAGACCTCCTGCTCGTGAGCAAGTGGAGTCGGCGTTCGGCTGGAGCTCGGGCCGCATCCGTCCCAGAACGCGGTCGAGTCATCCTGTTCGCCACTCCGGACCCCGATGTGAGGGAGTTGGAGCCAGCGCTCTTCAAACGAGTCATCGGCTTGCCGGGAGACGTGCTCAGCGTGGAGCAGGGCACGCCCGTCATCAACGGGTGGCGCGTTCCGCGCTGCCCCGTGGGCCTAGTAACGTTCGACCTTCCCATGTTGGAGGGAAGTACCGGGGGCGGTTTAGCGGTTGAGTGGCTGGGCGACGAAACCTACCTCACGCTGATGGACGGCGTGCCGAGCCCGGAGCCACAAGGCCCGTACACCGTAAAGCCCGGTGAAGTTTGGGTGCTCGGAGACAACCGCAACCGCAGCTCGGACTCGCGCAATTGGTTTGCAGGCAAGGGCGGCGGCGTGCCTTTGCCCGCAGTCGAAGGCTACCCGACCTGGTCTCTTCTCAACACGCTGGGCGGAACCAAAGCGCGCTTGGCACGCCTCCGCGTTCCCGCCCTTCCCGAGGGCGCCGAGCACCTTTCTTCAGAGCTCGCGCGCTGCTTGGCAAAGAAGCCGGCGCTCACGACACCGCCGCCCAAGAAGTAAGCTACCAGCGGTCCGCGACGCCCGTCAACGACGGTTACGGCAGATGGCCGGCGCTGCCTTCGCGTGCTTGACGGCGCTGTCCTCCGCGCCCGCGTCGAAATCCAGCAGCGCCCATTGCACGTTGTCGCTTCGGACCCCCGCCGGGCCTACGAGCGCAGCGGCAGCTCGCGGTAGGGTGCCCTCCCAAATCAGCTTCTCGTCAATCCAAGCCCTCAGCCGATCCCCGTCAATGCGGGCCGACAGCTCGTATTCGCCGTTTGGAGTTACGGGGGGAGGGGCTGCCTCGGTGGTGGGACGAATGTTCGTGTAGCCGCGGTTTTCGCAGCCCGCGTGCGTGGATTCACCGGGGTTGTCTTTGAAGCTGACCACGACCGAAGGCGTGGGCGTGAAGCGCCACATGACGTAGAGCAAGTTGCACGTGTCCCGGGCGCGGAGCTTGATGCCGATTTGCTCGCGAGTAATGCCCGACTTGAGCGCGGTGCGCTCCGCCGTCACGCCCTCGTAGCGGAAGCGGAGCTTCGCGCCGTCTCCCCCACTGTCTCCGTCCACGCAGCGCATCTTGTTGGCCTTGACCAGCAAGTGCTCCGCAAATTCCCCCTCCGTGACGCACACACGGTTCAAGAAGGCGGCGGCGCGTCGCGGGTCCATTGCTTTCCTCACGCCTGCGCGTGGCTCCACGGTGGCGCTCGAGGGGAGCCCGCTCACTCGCGTCGACGCGGCCGCCGACGGGGTCGCCCCGGGTGTTTCGTTCGCGGCAGGCCCTGGCGCCGGCCGGTGACAACCGACCACGCACAGCGTGAGGCCCGCGAGCAGCCACCTCACGGCTTGGCCGCCAATTGCGCGAGCGCTCGCCTCAACGCCGCGGCGTACTCGTCCAAGTAAGCGCGTTCAGCGCGCAGCTTCGCCAACTGCAGCCACATGACGGTCGCGAAATGCTGCGCGTGCTCGCCGGGTACGCCTTGAGCCTTCGCGCGCCGCACGTCCAGATCCGCAATTGTCGACGCTACTTCTTGCGACCGGCGCTGCGTTGCCTGCAAGGCATCCGTGAGCTGGCCGTGGAGCTCGGGCTCCGGCGCGCGCGGAGCTAGGCGGGCCTTGATCCACGCCCGATGCGCTTGGCGAGCGCTCGCCTCCGCCGACGACTGCCACAGCCAGCCCGGCGAGAACTCGAGCGTGGCCATCGCGAACAAGGGCAGCTTCTGCTCAACTCCGAATATCCGATAGTAGCCGGCCCGAATGTCCAGCTCCACGGCCTGGCTGCGTCTCAGGCGTGCGTGCGCTTCCTGCGCGGCATCCTCCGCTGCGGCGCGCTCGGCGAGATCCTGCGGCGCGCTCGGCGCAGCCTCTGCGGGTAGCAAAGCGAGACGCGCCGAAGTCTGACCGCGCTCCTCGTTCAGCCCATCCAACTGGAGCACGAGCGTGCCGTACTCTTCGACCGTCGCCAAAGAGGTTTCCAATTGTGCCCGCAGCTTCTCGCGAGCGGCCTGGCCGGTTGCGATGGCCTCGTCCAACACCCGGAGCTTTGCGACGAGTGCGCCGCGCTCGTTCACGAGCCGCCCCGGCGCAACTACGGGGGTCCGCACCTCCGACGCATGGCGACGACACTCCGCTTTCGCCAAGTCGTTGGTGACGAAGCCGCGATAGATGCGAACGGGGCTCACCCCGACGCCCGCCTGCAGCCGCGCGCGAGAGGATCCGAAAAGGCTGTCGTCCGCGCCAGTTGCGCTCGTGGGGATGTTGCTGAACGTGGCGAACAGCGTCGGCGAAAACAACAGGGCGCTGTTGGATGCGCCGACGGCTTGCACGTAGCGGCAGTAGCTGCGCACTTCGACGTCCGTATTCGGGGAGCTCCCGGGCACGACACGGGGACCGATTGCGGGCGCAGATGTGCTCCCCGTTACCGTGCCCTGCGCGAGGGCGCCTGAGCTTACGCTGAGTACAAGGAAGACCAGGGAGCGGGCGCTCCATCTCCGACACCAAGACATTGAGGGGCTTTCAGAAGAACAAGGGGGGCCGATTGGCGTGAAGCACCGGCAGCTTCATGGCCTGGCCGTCTTCCACGTCGATTTCGACGAACTGGCCGCGCAAATCCGTTCCGTAAAGAGCGTGCTTGGCCACGACCTCGCCCTCCAGAACGGCGCGGACCTTACCCGCCCTGGCGCACCAGATAACCTGGTATTTGCAGCCATAGAGCGTGGCGCCGGGCGAGACGTTGTGAAGATTTTCGTAGGGCACGAAGGCCAACGTCAGCTTTTCTGAGGCGGCCCGCACCAGCGGCGCGTTTTCCAGCGTCTTCAGCAGGTTGTCGTAGTGCTCCGCCGCCCTGTCGAGGGCGGCGATGCCACGCTCGCTCGACGTCACGTCGTCTTCCGCGCTGTTCATTGTCAGGACGGATTGGCTGTATTCGTGAACGACGCCGAGGGCGCTGTACGTCAGCGGCTTCTGGCCCGGCCCCAGCCCGAAATTGGCAGACAAGCTCTGCAGCGCCGCGAGCTCCTGGCTCATGGTGGAGACGCGCGCTCCAAGCTCCACCTGGCGCTCTCGTAACGAGAGCTTGGACTGTGCGATCTGGGCAAGCTCTCGGCTCCGCGCGGTCATCGTGTCTTGGTCGATGAGCTGGGCAGAGAGCTGCTGCTCGCTGCGCTCCTTGGAGACGGCGGCGAACGCCTCCGACGGCGCTTCGATCTCCTGCTTGGCCCGCCGGTACTGCTGGTTGAGGGCATACAGCTGGCTCAGGCCAGCCTGGCGGTTTTGCGCGTCGGCGGCCACGGAGTCGCGAAGCGCGGCTTGATAGTTCTTCTCGACACCGATCACGCGGTGCGCGCGCTTGGCCCTCGCCTCCAGCTCCGCGCGCTCACCCTCAAGCTTCTCTCGCAACCAACGCTCTTGCGCGGCGCGGGACGAGAGGTCCAGCACTCGCGCATCCGTGGGGGATACAATGGCCGGGGCGAGCCACCCGCGATTGAAGAGGTAGAGGACGTTGAGCCCGATGTAGCTCACGAGGCCCAATAGGACGGCGATGAGCACAGAGAATCCAACCCAGCGGTAGCAAGTCATGATGAGCTTGCTGAGCTTCGAGGTGGCTTGGCTGAGGATGGGCGGCCGAACGGACGCGTGGGCAAACTGATTCATGAAGGAGTTCTTTCGTGCAACCGGATGTCCACCAGAGAGTTATGAGAGCTCAGACCACGGCGCTCAGGCTGGGGTCCGCATCCGCGACCCTCCCTGGCACCACGTGTCCGCGTGTCTCCCAGCTACCCGAATCCAGCGTCCAAAAGGCCAGCACGTTCAAGACGATGTAGCTGACGGGCATGACGACGCCCATCGCCGCGAATGACCAAGGGTTGACCTTTTGTTCGGCGGGCAGATTCCGCACTTCCCAGCGATACAGCGCTCCCAGCGCCAACAGGATGGCGGTGTGGATGGCGGCTACTTCCCAGAACGTATGGTTGAAAATGTGTAGCACTACGACGAGCGGGTAGCTGAACTGCAGCGCAAAGAGTGAGATGTAATGAACAGCCACGAACGGGTTGACCCGCCAGATGTGGGTGATGCCCATCATGTAGTCGATGAAATTGGAGCGCCTCCAACGAAGCTGTTGAGAAAAATATTTGGCCAGCGTGTTCGGCGCAACGGTCCAGCAATTCGCGTCCATAGTCAGAACCGTGCGGTAGCCGGCCTTGACGATTTGGCGGGTGAGGAAGCGGTCCTCACCGTACTTGATCGGTACCCCCAGCAAATTCCGGCCCTCCAGCACTGGCTCCAGCTTGAGCAGTACGGTGCGCCGGTAAGCCGTCAGGCAACCTGACAGGCACATGACCGTTTGGAAAGCGCGTTCCAGGCTCTTCAGGTACCCGTAGCCGAAGTGGTACTTGATCGTCTGCATCTGCGTGAGCCAATTGTCGTTGGGGTTCGACACGTTGACTCGGCCGCCCACCGCCGCGATGTCGTCCGACACGAACCGCGCTACCAGCTCTCGCACGGCATCCGGGTGGACGACCACGTCTGAGTCCACGGAGACGATAACCTCCGCCTCCGACCGGCGCACGGCGTGGGCGATGCCGACGCGCTTGCCGACGTTGACCTTGTTTTTGATGACCATCGCCCGGTCGGGATGCTGCGCGGCGGCCTTGCGAGCCCAGAACAAGCTGTCGTCCGTAGAGCAGTCGTCGACGACCATGACCCGCAGCTTATCCGCGGGGTAGTTTTGCGCGAGCAAGCTGAGCACCGTGCTCTCTATCCCGCGGCCCTCGTTGAACATCGGAATGATGACGTCCACCGTGGGTTGGTAGGCGACCTTGCGCTCCAGGCGGTCGCCCATGAGTTTCCTTGCCACCGTGCCCGCGAGGTAGCGGTTAGTGATGACGATCAAAACCAGCAAGGCAATTACGACAAAAGCCATCGAAGTACCGCCCGTTGCAAGAGACACGGCCTAGTACCACGCAGTTCCGCGCTGCCCAGAAACATTTTCGCAACTGGTGAGGCACAAGAAGAGAGCGTGCGTCCGCGATAGTGCTTTTCGTAACTCTATCTGACGCCTGTGGATGACGCGAACACGTTTGTCACCCGGTGTGAATGCTCCACGTCATGGATTGGACCGGGTTTCGCTTCCGAGGAGTGACTTGGTTGTCATCGTACAGTCGCATAGAGAGTTCTCAATGCGCCCTCGCAATCGGGGCGCGAAGCTCCCTTGCCTCCCCCCAAGGACCTTCGAAACATGTCACCTCTGTTAGAAAAGATCGCCAGCAAGCAAGCGCACGTCGTCGTTATCGGGATCGGGTACGTCGGTTTGCCCTTGGTGGCGGAGTTTGCCCGCGCCGGGTTTCGCGTCACGGGGCTCGACTACGACGACCGCAAGGTAAGTCTGCTCAATTCGGGCGAGTCGTACATTCCGGACGTGCCGACGGGCGATCTCGCACCGCACGTCGCGGCGGGGCGCTTGTCCGCGACCCGCGACCCGAAGGTCCTTCGCGAAGCCGACGCCGTCATCGTTTGTGTGCCTACGCCGCTCAACAAGACGAAAGAGCCGGACATGCGGCACATCATCGCGGCCGCCGGGGACATCGCCGCGAACCAGCACGACGACATGGTCATCGTGCTCGAATCGACGACGTACCCGGGCACGACGACCGAGCTTCTTGCTCCAAAGCTGGCCGGTTCGCGGTTCGAGCTCGGAAAGAAGGTCTTTCTGTCCTTCTCGCCCGAGCGCGTCGACCCCGGCAACCAGGTTTACAAGACGAAGAATACGCCGAAGGTCATCGGCGGCGTAACGCCGGCCTGCCTTGAGGTCGCGCAAGCGCTCTATTCGCACATCATCGACAAGCTCGTTCCCGTGTCGACCACGGAGGCCGCCGAGATGGTGAAGTTGCTCGAGAACACGTTCCGCGCCGTAAACATCGGGTTGGTCAACGAGGTTGCGATCATGAGCCGTCGCCTCGGAATCGACCCCTTCGAAGTGATTCGCGCAGCCGCGACCAAGCCGTTCGGTTTCATGCCCTTCTACCCCGGTCCCGGCCTGGGCGGTCATTGCATTCCGATCGACCCGCTGTACCTATCGTGGAAGCTCCGCGGCTTGCAGTACCAGGCGCGCTTCATCGAGCTCGCGGACAACATCAACAGCGGCATGCCCGCGTACGTGGTCGAGCGGGCGACGGATGCGCTCAACGATCAGAAGAAGGCAGTGCGCGGCAGTAAGGTGCTCGTCTACGGCGCCGCCTACAAGCGCGACGTGAGCGACGTGCGCGAGTCGCCCGCCCTCACCGTCATCGAGTTGCTGGAGAAGCGCGGCGCGGAGGTAGCTTACATGGACCCGTACGTCCGCTCGTTGGAGGAGGAAGGCCTGCACCTGCAAGCCGTCGACCCGAAGACCAAGTTCTCGCAGTACGACCTCGTCATCATCGTGACGGACCATTCGGACCTCGAGAAAGAGCGGTTGATGGCGGAAGCCTCGCTCGTGCTCGACACCCGTGACGCTCTTCGCGGCGTCTCCGGAGAACGCAAGCACGTTTACGGTCTCTGATTCGTCCCGGCGGGCTCGCGGCGGCTGTTCTTCACGCCGTCGCGGGCGCGCTTCAGGGCTCGGATTGTAGGTACACGCGCACCCAACGCTGAGGAGAAATCGGCCCGAAGTAGAGCGTGTACGTAGTCCCTCCGGTCAGCGCTAGTTGATAGACACCGAGCAAGTCTGGGCATTCCACCCCCGTGAGCTTCATTGCCAAACCGCGGGACAAATAGCGCGCACAGGTCGTGGACACGACGCGACCGCCATCGGCGACGGCAAAGCCCACGTTCGGCGTACCAAGGTAGATGGCGTACGTTCCCGTCTGGGTCGGCGTGAAGTCCGCTTCCGCGCGGTTGCCGTCGGGTGCCACGACTAACTCGATGACGTGCACGGACTCGACCTCGAACCCCCTCCGCTCTCGACGAAGGTCGGCTCGCTCGGGGTGCTCCCGCACGCGGCGCGGAGGCTGACGAGGTTCGCGTCTCCGCAGCGCGGGAAGTCGGAAAGCTCGTAGCCGGTCATTGACGCCTCTGTCTCGCCCGATTGGGCGCCGGCCGCTCCCATTGACTCGGTGCCCTGGTGCGCCCCACCGTTGCCGCCGCCGTACATCGCGCCGCCGTCATGAGGAGCGGCGGCGGTGATCGCACCACCGTCCGGCGAGCTGGGGCCGCCGTCAGCAGAGACTCCGCCGGAACCCGCGGTTGCTTCCTCTGCCGTGCCCGCTTTCGTCGCATCCGACGACGCTTGCCCGCAACCAGCCAGCACCGCCGACGCGACCAAGAGCGGCGCGAGTAGCCGCGCATCATGATGAGCCATCCGCGTCGGCTACGGCCGCTCGTACGACGCGATAAGCCGCTAACCGGTGTTGCGCGGGCGCAAGACCACACGCCGCCTTGCTCACGGGCACGCGCGATGCGCTCCTTCGCTTGCTCGCCGAGGTCGTCGTGCAAACGCCACTTGGGGGCCCTTGCAGCACACCGAAATGTTGTTTGCCCTGTACGGCTCGCGCGAGCTAAGACCCGAGAGTTAGCGGTACTGCGGTATTAGGCGAGGAGTATCAGGTGATGTCTAACTTGTCCCATTTGCCGTGGCATCGGCGGCTAGTTTCTTGTTCGGCCGGCACGGTCGGCGTCGTTGCGCTGGCCGCAGCTTGCTCGTCCCAAGGCGAGCCCGAATCAGCGGGTAGCGTCACTCAGCAAGTCGGCGTCACGCCCTCGTCCTGGTGTCGAGGTGCGTTGCCCACGCCGACGGCCCCCGCTCCTCCGCTCTTCACGCCGGAGCTTTCCGAGACGTACGCAGACCCAAAGCAGGCCGCGGCAATCTTTCCGTTCATCACCTTCGGTGAAACGGACGGGCGCGGATCCATTTGGGCCTCGGACGATCCGAGCACGCCCCAAAACGAAGAGCTCGAAGCCATCTGCCGTGCTGCCGGTGTGCCCAAGGCTGAACGCTTCGCAGGGGTGTGCAACGGCAAACGCTACTCGCTGGACCCCTCTTTGCACGTGACGCAGGGTTGCTTGCGGTTGCGTTACGTCCGAAGCTCCAACTGTAGCCCGGCGGGGTTAGTCGATGCCGACTCGGATCCGTCCACGCCGCCCACCGTCCCCGAGAACGCAGGCGCTTTCCGTCGCGGTTACATCGTCGGCGACACGAACGGGTCCCCAACGGACTTCAAAGCCTTTCAGCACCCGACCAATGACGACGGCCAAAGCGCCGCGCTCGTGGATTCGACGGTTCGAGTTCGCTTCAATCCTTCCGGCTTGCAGCAGACGCCGACTCCCGGGGAGAGCTTCTCCGTCTACACGCGGTACGTGTCCGAGGACGACCACTACGTGGCGACGCTCCGGCGCGCTCCCGCCGCCACGGACTGCACGAATGACCGCGTCACGTGCGACGCGGACGGCAACGTGCTGGAGACCGAAGGCCAGCTGATCATTTCCGAGCGACTGTGCGGTGGCCCGTTGGTCGAGCTGGCGCGAGTCTCGGCGCCCATGGTGGAGGACGCCTGGTACGCGTTCGAGCTCACGGCACTGGGCTCGCAGCTCTACGCCAGTATCACAACGCATTCGTCGGGCGGTTTTCCGATCTTCAAGCAGCTCCGCGTGGACCTGAACGACGCCGCGGCAATGCAGCAGCGGCGCCTCGCGCTCGGCATGCCGGAGCTCACCCGAGAGGACTACCCGGCGGATTTGCCGGCCGGCACCAACGGCATTCGGGTGCAGCACTTGGCCGCGTACGTGGACGACTGGACGACCAAGCCGACTGGCACGACGGTGTGCCCCAAGGACGCGCCGCTCCAGACCCTCCTGCTGGACGACGACGTCGACTTCTTCGGCGCGGGTACCCCCATGCAGCTGTGCCCGGGTTGGGGCTATTCGGCGGTACCGGGGGACTGCAACGACTTCCTCCGTGCGTATCGACCCGGCGCCCCGGAGGCCTGCGGTTTCACCGACTTCAATTGCGACGGCGTCGTTCAAGCACCAGAAACGTGTGCGGTGCCGGTGGAGCCGCCACAGCGCCAAGGGGAGTCCGCGGGCATCGTCCTGGACGACGCGTTGACCGCGCAGCGTCGTTGGGTGGGTCGGGTCAACGGGAGCTTGGTTGCCAACTCGGTCCTCTATTCAACGGATCCGACCAGCCCGCAGGCGGACCATGAGATCATCTCGATGACGACGCCCGGTGACGGCCGCCGCGTCGAAATCGAGCGCACCAATATCAATCCGCCCATCTCCTTCTGCGACGAAACCAACCCGTATCTGGTACCGGACGACCCCGCCACGCCCGCGTTCGACGGCGTTCCAAACTTAAAGTACCTGCCGAAGTTGGCGGTCAAGGTCAAGAACGAGACCAATGCCCGCGATATCGCTCTTTACTTGGGCGACAGCAGCTTCGCGAACATCTACCGCTTACGCTTTCGTAGCGGCCAGGGCGAAGTGTACGTCACGGAGAACGAGTGGGTGAGCTTCTCGATGTCGCTCGAGAACACGACCGAGCCACTAGGCAAGCCGGACCCTTGCAAGATTACGCGCGTGCGGCTGCGCGCGGTAGACGACGGCACGAAGCCGGTGACTCTGAGCATGGACGCGCTGACGAAAGTGCCGCGCTCCTTAGACTTCCCGACCGGCGTCGTGAGCTTCACGTTCGATGACGGCTTCTTGAGCACGTACACGGAGGCGGCGCCCTGTCTCGATGGTAGCGATGCCGCGTGTCAGGTCCCGGGTGGCAACAACGCGCCGATTCCGACGACGATCTATCCAATCATCAGCGCCCTCGGGAGCTATCTTCCCGAGGAGAACGACTACTTCATGAGCGTAGAGCAGCTGGACGACCTCCACGCGCGTGGTTGGGACATCGGGGTTCACGCCTTCGACCAGGACGTGCACAGCACCAGCTATCCCCGAAGGCCCGAGCCCGAGGGACGTTCCGACATGCGGGCCGCCAAGCAGTGGCTGTTCGACCGCTATGGCGCCGGCTCCGGCTATGAGAACATGGCTTACCCCAAGGGCGAATTCTTCCCCGGCTCTTTCGGCGAAGTTACCAATGCGGAGAGCCTGGCGCGCACCGAATTCACTTCCGCACGCACCATCTCCAACATGCACCGGCTGCGCGTCCGCTACGTGACGCGAACGACCACGTTGGACGAGATTCGCAAGGCCATCGAAATCGCTGAAAGAAACGCGGAATGGGTCATCTTCGTGTTCCACGACTTCGCGCACAGCCCGGAGGAGCTCCAACTCAAGAGCTACTTCGTGCTAGCGGAGGACTTCCGAGCGATGGTCCGTATGGTGCGTGAGCCAGGGCGGACGATTCAGCTGAAGAACGTGTCGCAGGTCATGGGCATCCTCCCGCTGTTCTGACCAGAAGCGGGTGAGGTTCGAGGCCGTCTCTCGAGGCGGCCGCGGCCGTTTTCGGACGTCACGTTCGGCCACCTTGCGCGAATTTTCCGCTCCGCTTCCAGCTAGCTCACACGCACCTACTGCGCCGTGCTAACTGGCCAGAGCCGAGCGGCGGCGCGGCGCGAATGCTGCGCTAAGCTCCCCTCGTGAGCTGTCGACTCGCCTGTTCACCTTTGCGCCTCGCAGTGGCGGCTTCATTCCTGGCCTCCGGCTGCGGGGAGTCTGGCAATGTCGCCCAGCTTGAGGCGAGCGCCGGTCAAGGACCGGCCTCACGTGGGGGTGGCGGAGCTGTCTCGTCCGGTGCCGCGGGCGTTCAAGAAAATGCCGCCGGTTTTGGAGGTGCCGGCGCGAGTACCGTGGGTGGCGCTGCGGCGGCTGGTGGTGTTTCGTCTGCGGCAGGAGCTGGCGGCGCGGTCCTTGGCACCTCAGGAACGGTGGCGGGCGGCATTGGCGGAACCGGCAGCGCTGGTGGTTCTACGGGGTCAGGCGCGGAGCATTGCGCAGGGCCGAGTGGCGTCGGCGTGGATGCCTTAGGCGTCAAGATGCTGTGTCCGACCGTGAGCGGGGGTAAAGTCTGGACCTCCAAGTGGCACAACGGAGTGTCCCGTCAGTTTTCCTATACCGATCCGCAGGACCCGTGGTTCGACGCGGACCACGGTGACGCGAGTTACTCGACAGATGGCGCTGGGATCCTGAAAATTTCCGGCAGCACGCCGCGCATGTACGTGCACGACCCTGCGCTTTTGGACCAGTGGCGCAATGTCGAGATCACGATGTACTTCCAAAGAGTTGCGGACAGCGCGACGCCATGGGGAGGTTTGGTTGCACTCGCGCGCACCAACCACGGCACCATCGGCGAGGAGAACAGTAACCCGTGCGACACTCGGGGTATCGACGCGCGCATGCGTTACGACGGTGATGTCGACTTCGAGAAAGAGACGAGCCATCCGCAGTCTGTCGCGGTGAAGGGGAGGACTCAATGGGCCAACGGAATGCCGAAGAACGTCTGGCTCGGCTACAAATCGCTCGTGTACGACCTACCCAACGGCAACGTGAAGCTCGAGCTCTGGCTGGACGAGACGGACGGCGTCGGTGGCGGCGACTGGAAGCTACTCCAGGAGCTGGAGGACGACGGCACCAACTTCGGGAAGGGAGGCACGCCGTGCAAAGCCGGCGTCGACCCCGCCGCGAAATTGACGGCCGCGCCCACTCGTCAAGGCTCGGAGACGGGTAAGCCGAATATCAGCATTTACTTCCCCCTGATATTCCGTCCCACGGGCATCACACGGGGGAGCGCGCTCCGGCGAGGATCTCGAAACAGTTCAGTCGCGCCGTTCGCGGCCGCTCCACGAGCCTGCGGGCGGCATGCAGGGGATCTCCATGACGAACGAGTGAAGGCCACGAGCCGTACCGACTAGTGCTGCGTCCCAAAAGTAACGATCGCTTTGCCTAGCCGATGGAAATAGGCGGACGCACCCGTCCGTTCACCGGCGGAATCGAGTTGGCGCTCGACGAAACCGCTGGAGAAGGACGGATGGCAGGCAGGGTAACGGAGCATCGGGTCACACTCAATAGGAAGCCGCGGAAGCGACTGGAAACGCTGGTCCGTCGACGTAGTCGCGCGCATTACATGGTGCTGCGCGCACGCATCGTGCTGCTGTCGGCGGACGGGCTCGAGGTACACGAGATCGCCGCCAGCCTGTCGGTCGATCGGCAGGTGGTCCGGCGTTGGGTGAAGCGCTACCTGGAGGCCGGGTTCGACGGGCTGCGCGACCGACCGCGCTCCGGCCGTCCCCAGGAGATCGAGCACCACGTCTGGCAGAAGCTCGCGACGGTCGTGGTCCAGGCGCCTGAGAAGTTCGGCTGGGCGCTCGCCCGTTGGTCGGTGCGGGCACTCGTTGAATTTCTGGCCCGTCGCTTCGGTTGGGAAGTGGGGCGCTCGTCGATCAGCCGTT
>JAQSWN010000323.1 GCA_029266615.1 Polyangiaceae bacterium | reverse complement strand
AAGAGACGCCACGCGCGCTCCGCTACCTTCGAAGGCTCGCGGAGCGCGGGCGGTACCAGCACATGGTTTGGCCGGTGCACTGTGAAATCGGTAGCTGGGGCCACAACGTGCACCCGGCGCTCCGCGCCGCCTACAACGTTTGGGAAGAGCGTACGCTACGCGCCGTGACCAAAGTCACCAAAGGCGAAAACCCGTGGACCGAGCACTACAGCGCGATCCAAGCCGAGGTGCCGGACGAAAGCGACTCTAGAACCGGAACCAACGCCGCCTTGCTGGCGGACCTGCGGCGTGCGGAGCGCCTCTATATCGCCGGCGAAGCGAGCAGCCACTGCGTCCGAGCCACGACCGAGCACGTCGTCGACGCTTTCACGCCGGAAGAGACGAAGCGCCTCGTGCTGATTACGGACTGCATGAGCCCCGTTGCGGGCTTCGAGGCCGCTCATGACGCCTTCCTTCGTGACATGCAGGCCCGCGGAGTGCGGCTCGCAAGCGCGGAGCAAGTCGTGCAGGAGCTGCGGGGCCGATGACGGACGCGCCGATCGTTCGAAGCTTGCTCGAGAACGACCTCTACAAGCTCACCATGTGGCAGGCGCTGTTGCACAGCCACCCCGCCGCGGAGGCCGAGTACCGCTTCGTGTGCCGCAGCACGCCGCGCTTGCCGCTGACCCGACTGTTGCCTGCGCTCCAGCAAGAGCTCGACCACTTGTGCAGCCTGACCTTTGCGCCGCACGAGCTCGACTACCTGCGAAGCCTCCGCTTCATCAAAGGAGATTTCGTCGACTTTCTCACGCTGTTTCGCTTCCAGCGACGCTTCATCGACGCGCACGCGGAGGGTGAGCGCCTGGTCATCACCGCGCGCGGGCCGCTCGTGCACGTGATGGGCTTCGAGATCTTCGTGCTGTACGTCGTGAGCGAGCTCTATTCGCGCGCCACGGGGGACGCGGCGGACCTGCGCGTGGCCGACGAGCGATTGGACGCCAAAGTTGCGCTTCTGCGCCGAAGCGAGGGCGAGCTGTCCGGACCCGAGCCGTTCCTGTTCTTCGATTTCGGTCTCCGGCGCCGTCACTCCGCGGCCTTGCAGGACCGCGTCGTGGAGCGGCTCTTGGCCGAGGTTCCCGACTATTTTCGGGGCACGTCCAACGTGCTGCTCGCCCAGCGACTGGGCCTCACGCCAATCGGTACCATGGCGCACGAGTACCTGCAGGCGTATCAAGCCTTCGGCTCGCGCCTGCGAGACTTTCAGAAAGCTGCGCTAGAAGGCTGGGTGCAGGAGTACCGGGGAGATCTCGGTACGGCGCTCACGGACGTCATCGGCATGGACGCGTTTCTGAGGGACTTCGACCTCTACTTCGCGAAGCTGTTCGATGGTCTGCGTCACGACTCGGGCGACCCCATCGAGTGGGGCGAAAAAGCCATAGCGCATTACGAAAAGCTACGCATCGATCCCCGCACCCGGCGCCTCGTCTTCTCTGACGGCTTGGACTTGCCGCGTGCGATCGAGCTTCATCGTCACTTTCGCGGCCGCGCGCAGACCGCCTTCGGCATCGGCACCAATCTCAGCAACGACACGACCGTTCCGGCGCTGAGCTTGGTCATGAAGCTCGTCACGTGCAACGGCCAGCCGGTGGCAAAGCTGTCCGACTCACCCGGCAAAACGTTGTGCACGGACGAGACCTACGTCAGCTACCTGAGGCAGGTTTTCTCGGCGGTGGCGAGGTGACGGCGCTGGCGTCGCGTCCCGAAGCCAGCTACGCAAAAGCGGTAACTTCATGACCCGCAATGAAGAACGCGCAGACCTGGCAGTGGTCATCGGCCGCTTCCAGCCGTTTCATCTCGGTCACCTCGCCTTGTTGGAGCACGCTCTCGGCATCGCGCCGCGCGCGCTCCTCGTCGTGGGCTCGGCGAGCGGCCCCCGCCAGGCAAAAAACCCATTTTCTGCCGAAGAGCGCATCCAGGCGATCAAGGACAGCCTCGCGCCACCGCAACTCGCGCGCGTGAGCTTCGCCACGGTTCGGGACTATTACGACGAGGCGCGCTGGGCCGGCGCCGTCAAGGCTGCGGTCGCGCAGCTGAGCCAGGGCCCGGTGGCATTGGTCGGCTTCCACAAGGACGACTCGAGCTCGTACCTGAGCATCTTTCCGGAGTGGCGCGAGGTCGCGCTGCCACGCCAAGCGCCGATCGATGGCACCACGCTGCGCCAGCTCTACTTCGAGCGAGCCGAGCTCGCGCCGGAGCTCGCGGCCGCGGTACCACCCGCCACCGCGAGCTTCCTCCGGTCCTTCCGAAGCGGCCCGAATTTCGCAGCTCTGCGCGAAGAGTTGCGGGCCTTGGACGAAACTCGCAAGAAGTACGGTACGGGGCCGTTCGTCACGTTGGACGCACTGGTGACGCACGGACCGCACCTCCTGCTCGTCCAACGCGGGCGCGCGCCGGGCAAAGGTCAGTGGGCGCTGCCGGGCGGTTTTCTAGACGGGTCGGAGCGCTTGCTGAACGGCGCGCTGCGCGAGCTCCGCGAGGAGACCCTCATCGAGAGCACGGACGCGGACCTGCGCGCCGCGCTCCGCGGGGTGGCGGTGTTCGATCATCCGCAGCGTAGCCAACGCGGTCGAACCATCACGCACGTGCATCACTTTGCGCTCCCGAGCGCCGCCGCCACGCCGCCAGCGGTACACGGCTCGGACGACGCCCAAGCCGCCCAGTGGCACCCGATCGCGGAGCTGCCCCGCATGACCGAGCAGCTGTTCGAGGATCACTACCAGATCATCGATCACTTCCTGCACATCTCGACCGATTGAGCGTCGCCGGCCTCGGCGGCTCCGCGGCGGGATGCCGGATGCGCGTCGATGCCGGAATTCTGAATGCAGGGGCGGAATGGCTTTCCGAGTGGCGCTCTTGATCTGCAGGCTATTTTGCGGGGGCGACGAGGGTGAAATGGCCCGCGCCCAGCTGGGCGCGCAGGTCAGGCCTATCCCCGAATCGGCGAGGGCCGTAAGCTGAAAGGTCAGAAGGGACTCGCTCATGCCGCGTTTTGCCGTTTCCACTTGTTCCGCTCTGTTTGCTTTGGTGTTCGTCGCGTCCGCGTGCTCGGGGGACGACGACGCTCCTCCTTTGGGCGACGACGATGGCGGAGGGGCCCGTGGCGGTGAAGACAGCGGAGGCAGCAGTGGTAGTGCGGGTCGAGGCGGTTCGGCGAATCGAGCCGGTGAAGACGGCGGAGGCACCAGCCAGGGCGGGGCAAGCGCCGAGGGCGGAGGCGCGACGGCCGAGGGCGGAGACGCGACGGGCGCGGGCGGCGGCCTCGGTGTTGCCGGCGAGCCGACGGGCGTAGGGGGGGCGGCGGGGCCCGAGCCCGAGCCGGATTTCATCGAGAGCAGCGGAGGCTCGTGGCCGGATTCGTTGACGGGCATCTGCTCGAACGGAAAGCGTCTCGGCGTGTGCCCGCAGGCGGACGGCGCGTACTTCGGGCAAGACGGCACGTACCGTATCAACGTGCCGTCTTACATGGCGACGACGAGCACGCTCACGGACTTGGTCACGGGGCTCGTGTGGCAAGTCGTGCCGCCGGTGGCCGACCTGACGCACGCGGAGGCGGTGAGCTATTGCGAAGAGCTTTCGCTCGCAGAGCAGACGGACTGGCGATTGCCGACGCGGCTCGAGTACGTGTCGCTGCTCGATGCAGGCAAAGGCGCTGGCTACGCGCTGCCGGCAGCGATCGCGCTCGACGCCACCGGCACGTACTGGACGGCGTCGCCGAGCGCGATCACGCCCGGGCTCTTTTTCGTCGTGGACGACGCGGAGGGCAGCTGGAACGTCGTGGTGGAAGAAACGACCTTCGACGCGCGCTGCGTCCGTGGTGCGACGCTGACGGGCGAGCTCGAAGTGGGCACCGGCGTCGTCACCGACACGATGACCCGCCTCACGTGGCAAGCGAGCGAGCTTACGGCCACCCCGCGCACGTGGGTGGAGGCGCTGGAGTACTGCGAGTCGCTGAGTCTGGCCGGCGAAAACGATTGGCGGTTGCCCAGTATCAAGGAGCTGGCAACGCTCGTGGACGAGACCGCCACGGCTTCGCCCGCCATCGCCGCGAGCTTCGGGGCAGGGGCGGAGCAGAAGTACTGGTCGTCTTCACCTGCCGCGCCGTTCTTGTCCGATCCGGCCGCGTTCGTGCTCGATACGGGCTTTGGCATTTCGATGACCCTGAACATGGGCGAACGCGCGGCGGCCCGATGCCTGCGCACCGCGGATTGATGACCTGTCTGCGCGCTATTTTTTGCCCACGCACGTGTCGGCGGGCTTGGCTTTGAACCAGCCTGAATTGGCAGGAGTCGCCAGGATTTTGGCGACGTTGGCGTCCGAGAACGAGCACAAGTCCCCGACGCTGGCCCGAACGAGCCATTGCGATACGAATTGCCGAGCGAGCGGGCGCCTCATGCCCTCCAGGTGACGGCAGGCGGGAGGACGGGATCAACTAATCGCCGCTCGGGCGCCCAGCGCTCAGGGTCGCTTGGCTTCGTTCGTGTCGCCGCTGGCCGTCGCTTCCGCCGCCTTCTCACGCTCGCGCTGCTCGCGCTCTTTTTTGCGCTTCTTGCGGCTCTCCGGATCGTCCGCCAGCGGGCGGCCGACGTCGTAGCTCGTGACCTTGGTCGAAGGCGCGGAGCCGTCCGCCTTCCAGCGGAAAGCCCGCGGCAGCATGGGCCGGCCGAGCGCGTAGAGCACGCTGGTTTCGTAGCTCGCCAAAGGTGGCGAGGCGCCGCCCGCGCGGTGCACGAATGCGGGATGGTGCGACCCGCGATCCAGCTCCACGACGACGTCGCAGCCTGCCCGCGTCAACGCAGTCGCGACGGCGTCGCTCGAGTCGTGTCGCGCCAGGGCGACGACGAGGGCGCCGTCCGGCGCGACGCACAGCGCGCCCCGTAGCCGCAGCTCCCCCCGTTCTCTCGCGCGCGGCTCGACGCTCCCTTCACGCACCAGCAGCGGCAGCTGGACCGCGTCTTCGTCGGCCGCGAGCTCGGGCGCACCAGTTGCGACGAGCCGCGCTTCTCCGCGGGCGTTCGCGACGAGGCTCCCGTAGGTGGTGCGGAGCGCGATCGGCACCGCCCCTGCGAAGCTCAGGCCGTAGCGCGTGGAGTCCGTCGTGTGACCGAGCCCGATCGCCGCGAGCACCTCGTGGGCTTCTTTTTCGTCCAACGAAAACTTCACCCCGGGCTTACCCCACGCGCCCGGCTCCTTCGAGCCGGCGCGGGCGCGCAGGGCTACGTGCCCTTTCTCGAAGCGCGTGAGCTTGACCTCGACGCTGCCGATGGCGAGCGTGGCCGAAAAGATTCCGGTCATCCACGCTGGCGGCGGTTGCGCGCCGTTGTCTGGCGTCCACGAAATGCCGTCACGTGCCGGGGGCGCGGCGTCGCGCACCATGACGTAGAAGAAGTCTTTGGGAGCGCCGCGCACGTACTTGTCCACCGACATTTTCATGCCTGGATCCGCAATACGCAGCTCCGCCTTCTTCTTGGGGGCGTTGAGCACATCCGCGAACACGAAGCCGGTGTGGGCCGGGTTCATGTCCAAGTGGATGCCGTAAGAGCAGCCCGCTTGGCGCAGCGCCTTGCCGAGCGTAGCGCCATCAATCTCGTCTCCCCACGCGTAGTAGAGGTGACCCGCCGACGTGACGCAGATCGCCGAACGATGGGTCATGACGCTCTCGCCCTCGAGCTGCCAGCCCCAAAGATTGCGGCCCGTCGGGTTGGCGACGCCGTCTTCCACGAGCGGGTCCAGATTTTGACGGAACGAGACGATGTTCTTCGGAATCTCGAACGTCGCCGGCCAGCTGCCGAGCCCGACCTCGCCCGTATCCGTCACGACGACGCTCGCGCCGCCTTTGACGGGCGGGAGGAGGACGCGGCGATCCACCATCATGCCGTACGCACCGTGGGTCGTCTTGAACGCGCCGTTGAAGGTCGCGACGATTCGCCGGTACTTCTTCGGATCGTCCGGTAGTCGCCCGTCACCAGGGGGGCCGATTGTCGGCTTCGGATCTTCGAAGCCGGCCTGCATGCCTAGCTCGAGCTGGCGCATGTCGAGCGCGATCAGCAGCACCTGCGAGTACGGACGCTTCGGATCCGGGCGAATGGTCGTACGGTAGAAATAGGCGGGCGGCTTCTCGGCTCCCTCTTTCAAGCCCAACATCGGCTTCAGGAAGGGATGCGAGACCGCCTTCCACACGCCCTCCGCCGGCTTCGCGTCTTTCCAAATCGACGGCACGTTCGGCGGCGGCCAGCTGTCGACCGCGCCGTCGAACGCGGCCGCATCCAGCACCCGCGCGACGGCCGCGTTCCCATCCGCCTTCAGCTCCGTGCCGCTTTTGCTCGAGAACAGCTTGTAGGCTACGCGCTTCAAGTTGTCTTCGGCGCCGAACACCTTGTTCTCCAGCCACGCGATGG
>JAQSWN010000087.1 GCA_029266615.1 Polyangiaceae bacterium | reverse complement strand
ATACTGCGAAAAGTGTTACGGAATGTGTAGGGAATCCCCGGCGCTGTTCGTCGGCAGCCCGAGGACTAGGATTCTAACGTGCCCGAAACTAAGCCGACCGGAAGCCAGATTCTGGCCATGACGAAGAAGCGCCGTCGACGCGCGCTCATCCAAAGGATTCTCATCATCTTGTTGGTGCTGGGAGGGGTGGGAGCCTTCGTGTGGCAGCGGACGCTGGGCAAGAAGAGCGCTGCCCCGCGCTACGTCACGGCTCAGGCCAAGGTCGGCCCCCTGCGTGAGACCGTGATGGCGACGGGCAAGTTCAAGGGCTTGGACTCGGTCGACGTCGGTGCGCAGATATCCGGGCGAGTCGCGCGGGTTCTCGTCGATTTCAATGACGAAGTGAAGGCCGGTCAGACCCTCGCGGAGCTCGACCCGACGCAGCTGCTGTCGCGCGTGGAGCAATCCCGCGCGCAAGTGAGCGCCACGGACTCCTCCGTGCGGCTCGCCAAGGCGACGCTCGCGCAGTCCAAGGCGGCTTTGGCGCGCGCGCAAGACATGGCTGCAAAAGGCCTGATCTCCAGCAAAGACTTGGAAGCGGCCCAGGCCGACGCCGAGCGCGCCGAGGCGAGCGTCGGGTCGTCGCAGTCGCAGGCCATCCTGTCGCGCGCCTCGTTGAAGGACGCCGAGACATCCCTGTCGTGGACGACGATCAAAGCGCCCATCGATGGCGTCGTCTTGGCGCGCCTCGTGGAGCCGGGTCAGACCGTAGCCGCTTCCTTGCAATCGCCGGTGCTGTTCACGGTCGCGCGGGACCTCACTCAGCTCACCCTCTACGTGGACATCGACGAAGCCGACATCGGCAAGCTGCGCCAAGGGCAAGAAGCGTCTTTCACGGTGGGTGCATGGCCGTCGCGAAAGTTCGCCTCCAAGGTGGTTTCCGTAAGAAATTTGCCAACCGCAGGGCAGGCGGTCGTTACCTACCAAGCCGTGCTCGCGGTGGACAACAAGGAGCTCCTGCTGCGGCCCGGCATGACCGCGACCGCCAGCATCATTACGTCCGATCGGCCAGACGTGCTCACGGTGCCGGACTCCGCGCTCCGCTGGCAGCCGCCGGCGCCGCCGAAAGACCGCTCCAGCGCGTCGCCGTTCATGCCGATGAGCCCGCCGCGCATGGGCGGCGGGCGGCGGCCAGGCGGCGTCAACACCAAGAGCCCAGACGCCAACGCCAACGCCGCGCGCGGCACCGTGTACGTGCTGGAGAACGGCGCGCCGAAGCGGGTGGTGGTGGAGACCGGCGGCGGCGACGGTCAAAACACCGAGGTCAAGCCGGGACCGATCCAGGCCGGTACCGTGGTCATCACGGACCTAGAACAGAACAAGGCGCCGTGACGCGCAGCACCGCATGTCGCTAATCGAGCTCAACCAAGTCTACAAGCGGTACGGCGAGGGCGAGTCCGAGGTGCGCGCGCTGGACGGCATCGACCTCCGCATCGAGCGCGGCGAGTTCGTCGCCATCATGGGCTCCAGTGGGTCCGGGAAGTCCACGTGCATGAACATCCTCGGCTGTTTGGATCGGCCCACGGAGGGTCAGTACCACCTCGCGGACGTGGAAGTGACGGCGCTACCGGGCGATGGCCTCACCATGCTGCGCCGGCACTACATTGGCTTCGTTTTTCAGGGTTTCAACCTGCTTGCGCGCACGAGCGCCTTGGAGAACGTCGAGCTGCCGCTCGTCTATCGGCGCGTCCCTCGCGCCGAGCGTGAAGAGCGAGCCATTCGTGCGCTGACCCTGGTCGGTTTGGAAGACCGCCTGGACCACGCCCCCAGCCAGCTCTCCGGCGGCCAGCAACAGCGCGTCGCGATTGCGCGCGCGCTCGTGACGGAACCAGAGATTTTGATGGCCGACGAGCCTACCGGCAATCTCGACTCGGCGCGTACGGAGGAAGTGATGAAGCTTCTGCAGCAGCTCAATCGCGAGCGAGGCATCACGATCGTGATGGTGACCCACGAGCCGGACGTGGCCGCGTTCGCCAAGCGGAACCTCGTCTTCAAGGACGGCCAAATTTTGAGCGATGAGCTCGTGGAGCCGCGACCATGATTTGGGCGACCGTGTTCATGGCGCTGCGTGAGATTCGCCGCAACACTCTGCGCTCCTTCCTCACCATGCTCGGCGTGGTGATCGGTGTCGGCGCGGTCATCGCGCTGGTCTCCGTGGGGCGTGGCGCGACCGCGAAGGTGACGGAAGACATCGGCAAGCTGGGCAAGAACTTGCTGACCGTGAGCGCGGGAACTTTCTCGAGGGGTGGTGGCGGCGCGGGCGTCAGCGCGCCCCCCCTTCGCATCGACGACGCCAACGCGATCCGCCGGGAAATCCTAGGCGTGGACGCGGTCGCGGCGGCGGCGGCGAGCTCCGCGCAGGTCGTCTACGGCAACTCCAACCAGCGCACGTCGGTTACCGGCTCCGACAACTCCTTCTTCGAGGTCCGCGGTTACACCATCGACAAGGGGCGACTCTTCAGCCGCGCGGAGCTCCAGAGCGGCGCTGCGGCCTGCGTCATCGGTAGCACGATACGAAACAACCTCTACCAGTCGAAGGATCCGATCGGTACGACGCTGCGCGTCGGTTCAATTCCTTGTCAGGTCGTCGGGCTCCTGGTCAGCAAGGGGCAAGCGGGCATGGGCCAGGACCAAGACGACTTGGTCGTGCTCCCGATGCGCGCCGTGCAGCGGCGTATCACCGGCAACGACAACATTCAGAGTATCTTCGTAGCCGCGCGCGAGGGGGAGCCCACGGGCGTGGTCGCGGAGCGTGTCCGCGGGCTCTTGCGGCAGCGCCGTCACCGCGGCGAAGGGCTGGACGACGATTTCACGATCCGCGACATGGCGGAGATCGCGGAGACGGTAACCGCGACGTCCACCGCGCTCACCGCGCTGCTCGGCGCGATCGCCGCGGTCAGCCTCGTGGTCGGCGGCATCGGGATCATGAACATCATGCTCGTCTCCGTCACGGAGAGGACGCGGGAGATCGGAATTCGCCTCGCGATCGGCGCTTTCGGCAGCGAGGTCATGATGCAGTTCCTGCTCGAGGCGATCGTTCTTTCCACGCTGGGCGGCGTGATCGGGATTTGCCTGGGCTTGGTCGGCTCGTACTTTGCGGCAAGCTCGATGAATCTGCCCTTCGTGCTGGCGCCGGACATCGTGGCGCTGTCCTTCCTTTTTTCGGCGCTGGTCGGCGTCGTCTTCGGTTACTTGCCCGCTCGCAAGGCCGCCAATCTCGATCCTATCGAGGCCCTCCGTCATGAATAAAGGCTTGCTGTCGTGCTTGTCGTGCCTCTGGCTCTCGGTCGCTTTCCCCGTCGCAGCGCAAGAAGCGCGCCCGCTCAGCGAACAAGAGGCGGTCGCGGTCGCGGTCGCGAACAATCCGTCCCTCCACGTGGCGTTGCTCCGCGCGGAACAGAGCCGCTTTCTCCTGCGCGCCGAGGAAGCGCTCTACGTGCCGGTCTTAGGCGCCAACGCGGGTTACACCCACTCGCGCGTCCCCACCTTGTACCAGAACGGAACGCGCATCACCGGCAGTGACATTTTCGACGTCGGGGTAGGGCTGACCAAGCCGTTCGCATACGGCACGGTGCTCTCCGCGACCATGTCGGGGCAGCGTTCGTCACGGGCCTCGCTGGAGCAGCAGACGCTCCTCGGCGCGACGGGTCCGGGTTACTCGCTCGTGGGGCGGCTGGCCGCGACTCAGCCGCTCCTCCGCGGTGCCGGTACGGACATCGGCCTCGCCAGCCAACGCCAGGCGCGCCTCAACTTGTCGGCCGATCAGCTCGCGGCACAAGCGGCGGCGAGCCAGGTCCTCGCCCAAGTCGTTTCGGACTACTGGGAGCTTTGGTACTCGAACCAGGCCGTGCGCATCAACGAAGCCTCGCGCGCGCTCGCGCGGGTGCAACAAGAGCAAGCGCAGCAGCAGGTGCAGAGCGGCGCGCTCGCGCCAGCCTCCGCGCTGCCCTACGCCACCCAGGTCGCGCAGTTGGACGAAGCGGTTTTGGCCGCCCGCACGGACGTCCGACAACGCGAGCTGGTGCTCGCCCAAACCCTGGGTCGAGCCGCCGGGGTCGGCGAGGCGCTCGCGGCCGCAGACGAGCCACAACCACCGAGCGCAGACGAGCCGGTCGAGGCGACCGCGGTGCGGGAAGCGCTCGCCAACTCCTACGAGCGACGCCAGCTTCAGGCAGAGCTCGCGCTCAGCCGAGATCAGCTGAAAATTTCGGGCGACCCTCTACGGCCCCGCCTCGACCTGGACGCTTACGTGCAGGCGCAAGGCCTGGGCAACCGTCGGGTACCCCCCGCGTTCGAGCAGTTCGGCCAAATGGAGGCGGTGAGCGCCCACGTGGGGCTCACCTTCCAGATGCCGGTTACGGACACGCGCCGCTCCTCCCAAATCCAAGCCGCGCAGCTTGCGGCCCATGTCGCCGAGAAGCAAATCGCCGTGAACGAGCTCACGATTCGTAGCAACGTCGCCTCCGCGATCGCGCAGCGCCGCGCCGCGCGGGAGCGGCTCGAGCTCGCCACCCAAACGGAGAAGGTCGCCAAGGCTCAGGCCGAAGCGGAGCGCGCACGGTTCCTCGCGGGCGGCACCATCGCCATCACCGTTCAGCAGGCGGAAGATTCGTATCGTCAAGCTCAGCTCCGGGTGCAGCGCGCCCGCGTAGACTTGGTCCTTGCGGATCTGTCCCTCGCCGAGCAGCGTGGCCAGCTTCTCACCCGCTATACGGACGCCGTGCAGCGCCTGCCCGCCGAGCAGCGCACCACGCTTTCCACGAACGTCTCCGGTAACTTCTAGTCGCACGCAGCCTCGGGAGCGCGCACGATGTAGGCCCGGGTGCGTGACGACGAGAGTCTTCGTGACGAAGCGGAGCGCGGGTCGTTCACTTATCGCCACGCGGAGCTCGGCCGTACGTCGCTCGGCACGCTCTCGTCCCGAGGCGTGTCGCGTTGGCGCCTGGTCTCGGTTGTCCGCCCGCGCGCCCCATGACACGATTGTGAGTTGCGTCGATGACTACTCCGTCCCCGCGCCGGTTCCCTAGGCTCGTCGAAACCGTGGGGGAGGATTCGCCCGGCGCGGACGGCGGCGCGACCGTCGCGCCGATGGATGAGGCCAGTCATTACCTCGCGGGTGAGGTCGTCGGAGATCGCTATCGGCTGGTTCGCGAGATCGGCCGTGGCGGCATGGGCGTGGTGTGGGTCGCGCATTCGCTCGTCCTCGGTGTGGACGTCGCGCTCAAGCTGATCCGCGCCAGCGCCGCCAGCTCCGCGCTTTCTTCGCGTATGGCGCGGGAAGCGCACGCGGCGGCTCGGCTCGGTCACCCGGCGTTGGTGCGCGTATTCGATTTCGGCTGGACGCGTCACGGCGATCCGTACTTGGTGATGGAGCTCGTGCAGGGCGAGACGCTGGCCGCGCTCGCCCGCCGAGAAGTGCGTGTTCCCGCGATCCGGGCCGTGCAGACGCTACTCCCGATCGCCGACGGGCTCAGGCTCGCGCACGACAAAGGCATCGTTCATCGCGACATCAAGCCGGACAACGTCTTTCTGGCTGCGGACGCGCTCGGGCGCCGACAACCGAAGCTGCTGGATTTCGGCATCGCCAAGGTGGACAAGCAGGTGGATGGCCGCCTGACTCAAGTCGGGGCGGTGCTCGGCAGCCCCGACTACATGTCACCGGAGCAGGCCCTGGGCCTCGACGACATCGACGAGCGCACGGACATCTGGTCCTTGTGCGTGGTGTTGTACGAGGTGATCACGGGCAAGGTGCCGTTCCAGAAGCCGAACTACAACGCGCTCATGCACGCGATCATCAACGAGGATCCGACGCCTTCCATCGATTGCGGAGCGGGGGACAAGGCGCTCTGGCAAATCATCGAGCGCGGGTTGCGTAAACAGCGCGCGGAGCGTTTCCAGACGGTGACGGACCTGGGCGAGGCGCTCGCGTTGTGGCTGTACGAGCACGGCATCAAGGAAGACCTTTCCGGCAACTCGATCCGTGCGGTCTGGCTGGACACCACGCTCACCATCCATGGTGGTGAGCTTCGCTCTGCGCGCCCGGCCAACCAGGAGCCCGGCGCTGCTGCGCGCGCGAGCTCGCTCCGCTCGCCGGGATCGAGCAACGCGGAGACGCTCCTCACTCTTCCACCGAGCGCGGACGCGGGGCGCACGCGCGCTCTGTACTTCGCCCTCCCGCTCGCCGCTCTGCTCCTGGGCGCAGCCGGTACTTGGCTCGCGCTCAGGCCTTCCGCAGCCGGGGCTCTGCCCGCGCCGTCTTCAGTGGCGGCGTCGCCGGTAGCGCCTCTACCTGCGGTGGAGGCCACGAAAGCTGCCGCGGCGGCCCCGAGCGCGGTCGTTGCGCTGCCCGAGCAGTCCGTAAAATCCGCGCCGGCCGCCGCAAAAGCGAAGCCGCGCCCGGGGACGGCCGCTGCGCGTAAGAAGGGTCACGATTTTGGGTTTTGAGCGAGGGCTCGTGCTCGCTTGCGCGCTTGGCTTTTGGACGGTGCCCGGGGTGGCGCTGGCGCAAGCGGCAGACGCCGGCACGCGCGTTGCCGCGCGGGAGCTGGCGGTAGCCGGCGCCGAGGCGTACGACAAGCAGGACTACGCCGCCGCGCTGGATCGCTTTCAACGCGCCGAGCAGCTCTACAAAGTGCCTTCGATCACGGTAATGGTCGCGCGCTGCCTTGCGCGGAACGGTCGACTCGTGGAGGCGGTAGACAAGTACGAAGAGACGCTACGGATGCCGCTCGACTCGGCGGCGCCGGAAGCTTTTCAGCGCGCGGTGCGTGACGCCGCGAGCGAGGTCGAAACAACGCGCGCGCGCGTGGCTCGGCTGGAGCTGCATTTGCCAGCAGACGCTCCGCCCGGCACGCAAGTCTTCGTCGACGATCGTCCGGTACCGCCCGCGCTCATCGGCGTGCCCACGCCGGTGGACCCCGGCACGCATCGGGTGAGGGCGCGCGCGCCGGGCAAGGCGCCGTACGCCTTGGGGCTGTCACTGAACGAAGGTGGACTTCAAGTCGTTCGCGTCGAGCTCGCAGCCGCGCCGCGCCCGCCGAGCGACGCGCCGGTCTCGCCCGCTAGCCGGGACCTGCGGCCCTCGGCGCTGTCGATTGGGCTTCTTGCGGGCGGCGGCGTCGCTCTCGTCGTGGGCACCGTGACCGGTATCGCGGCGCTGAATCACCAATCGGCGTTGGAAGACGGCTGCACGCCGGGCTGCCCCTCCAGCTTGCGCAACGACTTGGACGGTTTCCGACGCAACCGCACGTTTGCGTACGTCGGTTTGGGCGTCGGCGTCGTCGCCGCCGGTACGGGAGCCTTCCTGCTCTGGCACGAGAGCTCCTCGGGACGGCAGGTGGGCGCGGCGGCGTACCCGGGCGGTGCGTTCGTGACGGGGAGATTCTAGCGTGAGGTCCCTGGGCGTTCGATGGCTGGGCGCGGGGCTGTTGTCGCTGCTCGTCGCCGGCTGCCCACTGACGGACGACTATTTTATCGAAGACGCTCAGGTCGCGGGGGCCACGTCCAGCGGCAGCGCTGGCGTCTCCGGATTTCCGAACGGCGGCGGAGAGGTACCCGCCAGCGCGGGAGCGCCTCCGACTGAAGGCGGAGCCCCGGGCACTTGCTCGCCGAGCACCGAGCGCTGCAACGGCCACGACGACGACTGTGACGACGTCGTAGACGAGCAAGCCTGCAACAGCATGCCGGCCGCGACGCTCGGCTGCTGGGGCTTCGTGCTCAGCGGTCGCCCCGATCACGGCTACATGTTGTGCACCGGCACGACGCGGGACTACACGCGCGCGCAGGAGGCGTGCCGCGCCCAAGGCATGCGGCTCGCCTGGCTCGAGACCGCCGCGGAAAATACGGCTGTGGCCAGCAAGGTGGACGCCATCGAGGCGGGGCTCGAGGCCTGGGTGGGCGCGAGCGATCAGGAGACGGAGGGCAGCTGGGCCTGGGACGGAGAGGGCGGCATGCGGTTCTGGCTCGGCGACGAAACCGGCAACCCCGTTGACGACGCGCACGTTGCTTGGGCCGAACGAACGCCGAACAACAGCGGAGACGGAAGCGTCCAGGGAGAGGATTGCGCGGTGCTGCTCGCCGACGATGCCACGTGGGGTGATCGCGCCTGCACGATCGGGTACGCGTACCTCTGCGAAGAGCCGGAACGCGAATTCGCGCCGTAGCTCAGCTCCCGCCGATGAGCGTGCGTTCGTCGCAGAAAGTCGGCTGGCGCATCACTTGATGAATGGTGTCGACGAGCAGCTCAATCTCGTACGGCTTTTGTAAGAATGCGCGCGCGCCGCGCTCGCGCACAACGTGCTCCCGCTGGGGGTCCGCGTGCCCGGAGGCGAACATGAGGCGAGCCTCCGGAACGCGTTGCAGCAGCTGAACCTGCGTTTCTTCGCCGCTCATTCCTGGCATGTCCAAGTCCAAGATGACGAGGTCATGCTTGCCGCCCGCGTAGAGCGACAACGCTTCCGCGCCGCCGGCCGCCTCTGTTACCTGAAAGCCGTGCTGGCGCAGCAACCGCCCGAAGCTGCGGCGCAAGAGCTGCTCGTCGTCCACGAGCAGGAGGCTCACTGGGCGCTCGCTTTGGAACGGCAGCTCGGCGGGAGCGCGTTCACCGGTGGTGGCGAAGCTCTGCACGTCCACCGCCGGGAAATAGAGGCTGAAGACGCTGCCCTTACTGCGCCCGCTCTCCAGCGCGATGCGCCCGCCGTGCAGCTTCACCAAGTCCCGCACCGTCGACAGACCGATGCCGAAGCCGGCTCCTTCGCGCTTGGTCGTGAAGAATGGCTCGAAGATGAGCGGTCGCGCCTCGGCGTCGATCCCCTGGCCGGTATCGCTCACCTCGAGGAGGGCGCACGGGCGCTCCGTGGGCAGCCCCAGCTCCGCCGGAGGGTGTGCGAGCTTCACGACCACGCCCAGCTTGCCACCTTGCGGCATGGCATCTCGGGCGTTGAGGCAGAGGTTCAGCAACACTTGCTGGAGCTCCGAGTGGTTGCCGTGAACGACGACCTCTGGATCCACCACCGTTTCGACCTGAATGCTGTGATCGATGGTGTGGCGTAGGATCCGCGACACCTCGACCGCCAGCTGACCCAAGTCTACGGGTTCGCGCACGGAGCGCTTGCCGCGGACGATGCGGAGGATGCCGCGCGTGAGCTCTGCGCCCTGGCTTGTTGCGAGGGACAAGTCGCGAAGGCATTCGCGCACGCGCGCGTCTCCCAAGTCCGTGCTGGGGGCGAGCTGTTGCAGGAAGGCGGTACCAGCGTGCAGCGCCGCCAAGACGTTGTTCAGGTCGTGGGCGATGCCAGCCCCGAGACGGCCAATCGTCTCCAACCGCTGTCGCTGGACGACCTGCTCCTCCACCACGTCGAAGCTGCTGAGCGTCAGCACGACGCGCGGGCCGACGCGAATCTTGTCGCCGAAGGCGGCCGGCGCTTGCTCGACCCGGGTGCCGTTCAAAAACGTGCCGTTTTTGCTGCCGAGATCTTCGACCTCGAAGGTGCCGACCTCGCTCCGGCGGATCCGCGCGTGCAGACGCGATACCCCGGGGTCGTCCACCATCACGGTTGCGTCCGGAGACCGGCCGATGGTCGCCGCGCCGTCCAGCTTGAACTCTTGCCCGACCGTCGGCCCTTCTACGACCGTGAGCCGAACCGCGCTCGGAGCGTTCCGCGCAAAGTCGATCGTTCGCCGGGCTGCGTCGCTCATCTGCGTCGTTCGAGTGCCAACCTGGTGTACGGCCACGACCGAACTAGTTAACCATGACACAGAAGTCAGCCTTCCCTTCTCGTCTTGGTGGCCGTACTCAGCAAATGTCCGAGCGCGCGAAACTGGCACGCTCACTGCAACGTAGTTAGCCAGTGTGTCGGTGCTTGTCGGTCGTTGCCGGCGCCGCCGCCACTGACTCTAACCCCCTAGATTGAAATGGCAGCTGTTGTAGGTCGAGTGCTCTTGTGGACGGTGGTGCTGGTGGCGCCCGGCGGGTTTTTGCTCGTTCCGGTGTTGGCGGCCGCGTCGCTCGGCTCGCGCGGCGAGCGTCCACTCAGCATGCGAGAGCGTTGGGCGGCACTGTTCAGCGCCGCCCGCGACCGTTTCACCCAGCTCCAGCGCTACTGGACGAAGTCGTAGTACTCGACGCCCAGGTCTTGGAAGGACGCGCCGTACGTCTTACCGACGCGGGCAATCGCAAATTCGTCCTTGAGCGTGTAGCCGAGCGCCGGAACCTCGGTTCCGTCGTGCAAGGCTTCGTACTGCTCCCGGCTCAACGTCACGGCGGCTTCCAGGCTGCGGGAAAAGCCGATTCTGCTCGCGGCCGCCTCGTACCCGTGAACGGCATAGAGCGGCAGCGCTTCGGCGGCGTCGCCGCTGCCGTACCCAACAGCGACGAGTGGCGCCTCGGCAAGGTCCAACTTTTGACGCGCCGCGGCTTCCAAACCGGCTGCGATCCAGGCGGGCAGAGCGGCGCTGTACAAATTGCCCAGGTCCTTCACGGTCTCCGAGCCGAGGCCCATCTTCTCGTCCAGCAGCTGTCGGAAGGTCTTTTGCTTGCGGAGCAGGCCAGCAACGGCTGTCGTCGCCAAGTAGGGGTCGACCACGGCGTCGTCCTTGAGCTTCAGCAGCTCGCCGTACAAGTCCGGGGTCGACTCCGTCTCCTTCAGCACGTCTTCGAATGAGACGCCCGCTTCCTGGCACAAGGCGCGGAGCTCGTCGTGGTGGTGATCCCCCCGAGCCAAGCCGCGCACGTAGAGGAACGACATCGCCTGGACCGGCATCAGGTGATACGGCCGGTGAAAGAACAGCGCGCGCACGCTCTGGTAGTAAGAGCCGGCCGATACGTCGAGGCGGCTGAGCATTCGCTCCACGGCGTGGACGGTCTCGTCCAGGTAGGAGAAGGTGGAGTACTTGCCGCTGAAAACCGGGAAGTCGCTCAACCGCTGGGTCTTCGGCGCATAGCCTTCGGTGAAGTGGCGGGCGAACGGCTTGCGAAAATCTGGTCCGCGGTAGTCGGAGGCGCTGCCGGCACGCGCCAAATCCACTCCGAAGAGCTTCGGGTGGCGCTCCACGAGCATCGCCACCGCGCCCGCACCTTGCGTTTGCTCGCCGGTGCTGCCGCGCTCGTATTCCGCGACGTCCGCGCTGACCACGATGGCCAGGCGATCGGCGCCGTCGCTCGAGACGTAGCGCAGGGCGCTCTTGAGCGCGTACACGCCGCCCAAACAGGCGTGTTTGAACTCCGGAACTTCCAAGTAGCGCGACAACCGCGGCAGACCGAGCGACTCCAGGGCCCGGTCGACCATACCGCGAACGATGACTGCGCCGGCTGCGTTGTCCGTGCTCGACTCCGTGCCTAGCCCCAGGAATCCCACGCGCGTGGGATCGATGTCGTTCTGCCGGATGAGCCGCAGCACGGCGTTGGCGGCCATCGTGTAGACGTTCTCGTGACGGCCGCACACTCGAAAGCTCCGCCCGACTACCGCCGAGATCTTCTCCCAGTTGTTTTCGGTCCAGCTACACCACTCCTTCAGATCGACGCGGAACGGTGGAACGTAAAGACTCATGGCGCTGACGCCGGGCAGGTCACGGGAGCTCATCAGGGCCCTCTCCTATCATCCGGCCCGCCGCCTGCAAACCGCGACCCCGGTCCACAGTGTGAATGCCCGGCACTCCCCGCTGGCGTCGCTCCACCACACGGAAGCCGCCAAGTTTGGCGCGGGAGCGTGAAAAGGCGGAAATCCGCGGCTGGTACGCGCCTTGCTCAACCGCCCGGTATGACAGGCGGTAGGTCGATGCGGCTTTTGGCGATGTGCGCGCTGGGCGTGCTCGCGGGGTGCAGCGCCGCGCGGGACGTGGAAATCAACGGGCAGGTCACGGCGCCGAAAGAGCTCGCCGTGGGCAGCGCGCTCGTCATCGACTTCATCGACGTCGTGGGGGCGGGGAAAGGGGCACGGCGCACGGCGGTGGAACGAGTCGCGCTCGACGGACTCGGGGAGTTTCGAGCCCGCGTAATGCTCGAAGGGGATCAGGTGCTGGTTCGAGTCATCGACGATCGGAACCTTGACGGGGAGTGCTCGTTCGGAGAGGCGTGGGGGGAGGCGCACGCGCCCGTCGGGGAGGACAGCGCTACGGACGTGTCCTTGATGCTAGGGACCAAGGTCTGCCCGTAACGGGAGCGAGCCCAGGGGAGCCGAACATGCCGAACGACGAAGGGGCGGAGATGGGGAATCGTCTGGACACGGGGGCCGTGAGCGCGTGGCGAGCGCTTGCGCGACTGCGGCGGCGCGCCCTGCACTGGTGGTGGGGCGCGCCGCCAGCCACTTTTCACAACGTCTCGGCGGAGACGATTGTGGTTGTGGTGTGGCGTGACTGTGGAATCAGGTGGATGCCGTGAGGGCTCACGTTGGCGGCTTCCACGCACAACATTCCGGGCCACTCTTCGTCGCCGAAGTCGGCCATCCGTTGGGCTTTGGCGACCCAAGGGTTCCACACGACCGTCGTGCGTGAGCTGGTCTTGTCCACGATGGTCCGCCGACGCCGCGCTGGGTCCGTGACCGTGACGCGCGAGCTGCTCTCGTAGACGCGGTCAGTCTCGCCCGTGAAGAGTAGGGGCGCCGGTTCCTGCACCAGGCCGCTCTCGCCGCTGACCTTGTCGACGTAGATCGCTCCGGCGAGGCCCTCTACGGAGACTTGCCGTACTTCGCTCACGCCCAAGTACGTGTGAAGCGCTACCTCGTAGTCGAAGTCACTGGCGCCCGTGTTCTTGACCTCGAACGCCACGCACAGCTCCGGGCCGACGCTCACGCGCAGGCGAGCGATAAAAGAGTGAGGAAACCACGGGGCGGTCTCCGAGCTCCCCGCTAGCGTCAGCTCCGCGACGACCACGTTGCCCCGAAGCTCCGAGCCCTCGAAGTGAAATTCCCGGGTCCGCGCGAAGCCGTGCGCCGGGAAGCGGGGCTCCGTTCCGTGCGGGCCGAACCACGGAAAGCAGACCGGGATCCCGCCGCGGATGGCCTTGCCGGGCGCATAAACGGCTTGCTCGCTGAGCCAAAGCAGCTCCCCGTGCTCCGCCGTGCTGAAAGACGCCACGTGCGCTCCCTGTAGATACACGAGAGCCTCACTGCCGCTAGCCCTCAAACGGAGCGCCTTCAAACCGTGAGCTTCGATTTGTTCGGTGTGACGAGCATCGCCTTGAGAGTTCTGCATGCCTGATGTTCCAGCGCGGTGGAGGTTTCGCGAAGACCCAGGCTATTCTGCACCAGGCTCTGGATGCAGGTCGTCGATTTTTTCAACCTGGAGCGAAGTCTCCAAGACAGATTCGTCGAGGCTGCCAGCGGGTCCGTGCCGCCCACGCCCATCGCTTTCAGGCCTGCGCGGCCGCGCGCGCAGGTCTTGGTGTGGTGGTCGGTCTGCCTCCTCGCGGCGCTTGCCGCGGTGGGGCTGTTGACCCTCGGCTTCGGGTCGCTGGAGAGTCCGCTCGCGCTGCTCGGTGCCCCGTGGGCGGTTGGCGAGGGACTGCTCATCGCGCTCGCCGTCTTCGCGGGGCTCCGCGCCGTCGCGCTCGACCACGACCGTGACAGCTTGCCCTTCCGCGCGGGAGCGTACGTCTTTCCCATCGGCGTCGTGGACGCCCAGACGGCGGTCGTGCGCATCCACCGTTTTCCGGAGCTGACGGACGTATCCCGGCGGGACAAGCGGGTGACGTTGGTGTTCGACGGCGCACGCTTCGACTTCGAGACTGCCGACCCCGCGCTCGCCGAGCAGCTGGTGGCGCTCGTGGAGCAAAGCCGCCAGCGCGTGTCCGGCGAGATGGGGCCGCCGAGTCTCCGCGCGCTCGCGGCGTTGGATCCGCTCGCGGACACCGGCTTCAAGAGCCCGTTCACTCCCACCGAGCCTCGCCGCAAGACCTCTCCGCGTTGGCTGCGCTTCGGTTGGCTTCTGGCGATCCTCGCGGGAGCCGCGCTCGGTCCCGCCGCCTGGAAGGCGCGCAACGTGCTCAGCGAAGAGCGGCTCTACGCGGAGGCACGAGCGGCCGGTACCACGTCCGCATACCGCGCGTACCTGGCCAGAGGCGGTCAGCGTGCGGACGTGACCGAGACACTCCTGCCGCGTGCAGAGCTGCAAGCGGCCATCACGCAGGGCAACGTGGCGGCGTTGGAAGCCTTCCTCGCCCGGGGCGGGCATGCCGCCATCGATACGGAAGTGCAAGCGGCGCTAAAGAAGGCGTTGCTCACCGAGCTCTCCGCCGTCGCCGCGAAGAATTCGCTCACCGCGCTGAACGAGTTCGAGCGCACGCAGCCCCACGCTTCCCTCGTGCAGAAGGAGTTGGAGCAAAAGCGGGCTGAGCTGTACCGGGGGGTGGTTCGGAGCTTCTCCGCCGCAGCGCAGCCCACCACCCCCGGCCTCGTCGGCTTCGTGGGCCGCCTCTTGTTTTATGCGCAGAAGCACGGGCCGGAGGTCCACATCGCTTTCAGAAGGCGTGAGGCGGAGTCTTCCAAGGACGCCGAGCAGCAGCTCACCAAGAGCGCCTACTTCATGGGGCCGGACGCGATGCCGTCTCGCTATTTTCGCCCCGAGGATTGGGAGCGCCGCGAAGCTCGGGTCGGCGAGGAAATCGCCGCGCGACTGAACCGCGAGTTTCCCGCGGACGTCCTGCACTTCAAGCTCGTGCCAGCGTTCGCGGACGACGGCACCGACAACCCGAAGGTGACGAAACCCACCCTGCTCATTACCCACAAGGATGCCATGTCGGGCGCTTTCATGAGCAAGAAGCCGCGGGGCGCTTTCGTTGGTCTGGGCCTCACCGTGCGTTCGGCGTTCTTGATCCCCGGCGACGATCAGCCGCTCGTCTTCAAGTTCTCTGCGTGGCTCCCGCCCGACTTGAAGAAGTGGGAAGAGCCGGGAACGACTACGGAGCAGATGTACGAAGCGTTGGCCATGGACGGCCTCGGTCGCTACTCCAAAAAGCAGCTTTCGTTCTTGCTGAAGGCTCCCTGAGGTCGCCCCGAGGCACGCGCGACGAGCGAGAGCGGCGCGCGGGGCGAGTAGCGATCGCTCCCATCGCTCACTCGATTCCGGACCGAGCCGGGCCGCGGCGACTTCTCGCTCCGGCGATTCCGCGGTCCGTGTGCGCCGGCCGCCTTCGAGCAGTAGATGTGATCAATCCCGAGACGGGCACGTGCTCGTGCCCGACGGTCCGTGAGTTACCGTCGGACCCGTTTGTTTGGGAGGCCGAGGTTCGTGGCGCGGGCCCCCTCCGGGCTCGCGCATGGCCCGCGCGCGCCGCGCCCAGCTGGGCGCGCGGGGCGAGCCGACCTTCGTAGGGCCCTCAGAAGAGCGGGATTTCCTTTGAGTCGCGGCTGCCATCCATGGGGTGTCCACGATGGTGCGCTTGGAGTTGGATGAGCGTCACATCGGTCGCTCTCGCGGTCGCCTGACGACCAAGGTTCACTTGGTCGCGGGCACGTTTACGCCGAGACCGCAGCATTCAGGGACACGCCCTGAGAGGGGGCGCGTCGCAGCCCGGCTCGTGATCAGCTCGGGCTCCCGCGGGAATGTAGGGGAGCCGCTTTTCGGGAGCTCCCTTGAATCCATTTCTTTCTCGCTGCTCGCTGCGAGCGCCGCTCGATTTGCCTTCGAATCGGTCTTCTGACGGTGCTGCGGCTGCACGCCTTGGTCCGGGAGTATGCCTAGCGCTGCTGCTCACCGCCTGCGGATCCTCTCAAGCCCCTCTAGACCCTGGTCAGAGTGGCGGCACGAACACCGGCGGCGCGCTCGGCGGCGCGCTCGGCGGCGCGGGAGGGGCGAGCGGCGCGGGCGGCCTGGCCGCGGCGGCCGGCACTGCCGGCGCTGACGGAGTCGGTGGGACAGCCGTAGCGATGGGCGGCAGCAGCGGCGCCTCCAGCGGTGGCGGCTCCGGCACGAGCGGCACGGCGGGAACGGCGGGCTCGGCTCCCATCCTCGAGGCCAAGCTGGTGACCTCGGGCCCGGATGGGTTTTGGCAAGTAGGGACGTGGACGGAAGCTAGCGGTACTGCGGACGTGACCGTCAACGACGCGGCGGTCGCGCAAACGTTCGATGGTTTCGGCGGCACCTTCAACGAGAAGGGCTGGAGCGTGCTCTCTTTGCTCAGTCCGAGCGAGCGCGACCGGGCGATTCGACTCCTATTCGACGCCCAAGACGGCGCGCGGCTGCTTTACGGAAGGATCCCGATCGGCGCTAGCGACTATGCGTTGAGCGCTTACACGGACAATGAAACCGCCGGCGACTTGACGATGCAGAATTTCTCGATCGCGCGGGACAAAGAGAACCTGATTCCATACGTGAAGGCAGCGCTCGCCATCAACCCGCGCCTGCACCTGTGGGGCACGCCGTGGACGCCACCGACATGGATGAAGGACAACGGCGCGATGAACGGCGGCAACATGAAGGACGAGCCCGAGCTGCTCCAAGCGCTGGCCCTTTACATCACCAAATGGGTGCAGGCGTACGCGGCGGAGGGCATCGGCATCGAGGTCATCCACCACCAAAACGAGCCGGGTTACACCACCAACTACCCGAGTTGTTTGTGGACCGCGTCCCTCTACGCCAAGTTCATCGGGACCTACTTGGGGCCGACGTTCGCCAGCCAAAATGTCAGCGCTCAGATTTACCTAGGTACGATGTCCAACGCGGACGCGGGTAAAGACGGCACGATCCTCAGCACCGTGACCGCCGACACGACGGCCATGACGTACGTGAAGGGCTTTGGCCTTCAGTGGAACATGATAAACAGCGTGGCCGGCTTGAAGGCATACGACCGGCCCATCGTGCAGACCGAGCACAAGTGCGGGAACTATCCCTGGAACCCGTCGGGCTTTCCCGCCTTCAACCCCGACAAGGCCCCTAACGATTACGCGTACGCCGTGGAGAGCTGGGGTTACATCCGCGACTGGATACGAGCCGGCACGACTCAGTACAGCGCGTGGAACATGGTGCTAGACACCGCGGGCAAGAATTTGGACTCCGTGCGCGCTTGGCCGCAAAACGCGCTCATGACGGTAGACACGACCGAAAAGACGCTCACCGTCACGCCGGCGTACTACGTGTTCCGGCACGTCTCCCAGTACGTCGACCCCGGCGCCAAGGTCGTCGGAACCACGGGTGGGGACGCGCTCGCCTTCAAGAACCCGGACGGCAGCCTGGTCGCGGTCTTGCACAATTCTGGGAGCTCCGCCAAGAGCACGACCCTCGCGATCGGCGGCAAGCAGCTGCAGTTCATGGTGCCCGCGAACGGCTTTGCCACCGTCAATCCGCAGTGATCTTGCGCAAGCGCCAGTCAGCCCGCATCAGGACGGCGAAGCGTCGGTCGTTGCTGGGCGCGCGTCGCGTGGCACAGGCGCGCTAAATTTCCGCGCTGGTTCTGGGGAGCGCGGCCAAGAAGGCGCGATGGCGCGCGCTGCCGCGATGCTCCGCTCGGTGCAGCGCCCACGCGGTGTGAGGGGGTGATGACCAGGCGGGGAGGACGGGGCGGAGCGTGCCTTGGGCGAGGTGGGGCGCGACCAACCAATCCGGCAAGTAGGCGATGCCTGCACCTTCCAGCGCGAGGTAGCAGAGGGCGGTGGGGGTGTTGGTGCGAAGCTGGCCCTCCACTTCTATGGTGACGAAGTTGTCCGGTTGAGCGCGCAGCCGCAGGAGCCACGGGATCGCGTTTCCTGCCAGCGTGACCTGAAGCAGGCAAGGCTGACGACGAAGCTGGTCCGGCTCACGCGGAGTGCCGTGTTTGCGGAGCCAACGCGGCGCCGCCACCAGCACGCGCTCCATCGTGAACAGAGGCTGCGCCACGAAGGCCGTGCTGTCCGGCGGGGGAGCACCCGCGCGCACCGCGATGTCCACGCCTTCCGCGACGAGGTCCACGAGGTGGTCTTCCAAGCGTAAGTCGATGACGAGCTGAGGGTGCTTGGCGGCGAGCTTGGCCAGCCGAGGCACGATGACGGCCGATCCGAACGAGAGCGACGTGCTCACCACGAGGCGACCCGAGACCCCGCGGGTGCCGCTCCGCACCGCTTGACGCGCGTCCTCCACGTCTCCGAGGACGCGCCGGCTGCGCTCGTACCACTCGCGACCCGCGTCCGTCACGTGCAGCGTGCGAGTGGAACGGACGAGCAGCGTCGCGCCGAGCTCCTGCTCTAGGGCGCGCAGTTGTCGGCTGACCGCCGGTAACGATAGGCGCTGCGCGCGCGCGGCCGCCGACAGGCTCTTGCCTTCGACGACCCGCACGAACGTTTCCATCTGTGCCAGCAGGTCCATGCCGCATCGTGGGTCGATTCTTTACCGAGACGCAATAATCAATTGACGGCGCGGTGGCTGTTCCGGGAGCCCGCCCCAGCGCAGATTGCGGCTGAGGTAACGCACATGAATATCGCAGATGCAGTGGTTTTAGTTACGGGCGCGAACCGTGGTCTGGGCCGAGAGATCGTCCTCGCGAGCCTGAAGGCGGGCGCGCGCAAGGTGTATGCGGGGGCGCGCGAGCCTCAGCAGCTGGCGGCGCTCGTTCGCGAGAGCGAGGGGCGCGTCGTACCCTTGACGATCGACGTGACGCGTGAGGTAACGCTCGCGGCCGCCGCGGAGGTCGCGACGGACGTCACCTTGTTGTTCAACAACGCGGGCGTGGTCGCGTCTCAGCAGGTGCTGTCGAGCAGCGTTCAGGCGCTGCAGCAGGATTTTGCGACCAACGTCTTCGGCGTCTTGTCCACGACCAAGGCCTTCCTGCCCGCTCTGGAGAAGAACGGACGCGACGCCTCGGCCGCGATCGTCAACATTCTGTCGGTGGTGTCGCTCTCCAGCATGCCGGCCCTCGGCGGCTATTCGGCCTCCAAGGCCGCGGCGCACTCGGTCACGCAGGCGCTAAGGAGCGAGCTTTCGACCCGTCGGGTGCAGGTTCACGGCGTGTTTGCGGGTGCCATCGACACCGACATGACCCGAGACATGAAAAACATGCCCAAGGCGAGCCCGGTGGACGTGGCGCGGGCCATCCTCCAAGGCGTGGAGCGAGGGGTGGAAGACATCTTTCCCGACGCCATGTCGGCGGGCGCCTTCGAGACGTGGCGCCGCGATCCCAAGGAGTTGGAACGGCAGCTCGCCAGCCTCACCGGGTAGTCCACGCATGTGACCTCGCGGTCCGTGAGAGACGGCGAGCGCACGGGAATCGTGTCGCTCGCCATCCCCGCGGGCTCGGTCAGGGCAGTCGAATCAGCTTCACGCTATCCAGCGTGACCGCTACCGCGCCCGCGTTGCCGACGTTGAAGTCCAGGTATGCGGCCGAATCTTGCGGCACGTTCGGCAGGTCGAACGAGTAGATGACCCATTGCGGCCCGGCGGCGGCGGTGACGCGGCCGTAGCTGGCCCAGTTGTTGTCGGCGCTGCCGTTGCGGCCGAGGTTCACGACCAAGTTGCGCATCGCGTCCGCCTTGGCTCGGAAGCTGAGCCGGTAATTACCGGATTGCGCCAGCTTCACCGTGGTGCGCGCCTGAACGTGCCACATGTCCGAGCCCGGCTGCTGCACGTTGATGCGCATCTGCCGCCCGTTGTAATCCGCCCAGGCAGAGCCGCCATTCCAGCTCAGCAGTTGCCACCCCGTGCTGCTCTGGTAACCGTCCAGCGCGGCGCTGGTCACGCTGTCGAACGAGCAATTTTGTACGACGTTGCGCGGGTCACGGCATGCGTCGAGCAGGCTCGCTCTTTCATGAATGACGCCGCCCAGTAGGCCCGAGTAGGCGCGCCAGCCGAGCGAAAGCTCGTCACCGACGAAGCCGATGGGGTCGATGCCGCCGTAACCGACGACGTTGCTGTTTGCCGCCTTGTAGAAGTCGCGGATGAGCCCGGTCTCGTAGGACCAGAGGCCGCTCGTCGCGTCGCGCTTGTACAACGACAAGCCTTCGTCTCCTCCGCCGTAAACCGTGCCGGCTAGCGTGTCGCCCGACAACGCGACGTGCACGATAGGGTTCGGCGTTTGGAGCGATTGACGCGCGGAGAGAGCGCCGTCCGCCGCCACGCGGAAGAAGGACAAGTGGGCCGTGGCTCCGGAAATGCCCGAGGTGACGGCCAGGTTTGTGCCGGAAAAAGCTAAGCTTTTGCCGAAGGCGCCGGAGGAGAAATGCCCGGTCGTGTAGCTCGAGGCCGACCAGGTGCCGTTGCTGCCGTTACGCTTGAAAACGCGAACGCTTCCGAGCTCCGCGCCGGCGGTTGCGCCGTCGCTCCACGGTGAGCCGACTGCCAGCCGATCGCCGTCGATGGCGAGGGACGCGCCCGTGAAGCGGTCGTTGGTCTCGTCGAGGGTGAGCTCGCGCACCCAACGATCGGTCGGCGCGTCGTAGCGGTACAGCTCGACCACGCTTTCTTGGCGGTAGCCGATAGCTAGGTAGTCGTCCGAAAGGGCGAGGTTGATGGACTTGAAATGGGCCGGGTACGTGAGCGGGATTCGCGTCAGCGCGCGGCTGATGCTCTGGCCATTCTCGCGCACGGCGCCGTTGCAGTTGCGCTGACCGCTCACGACCGGGCACTGTGCCCAGGAGCCGTTCACTTGGCGCGCGACGAACACCGAGTTGGCGAACGGAGAATCGACGCCGGCTGGGTTCGAGCCGCCGGTGCCGAACGCGAGGAAGCGATTCGAAATCGCGACTTGGCTGCCGGCTTGAAGGTCGAACTGGGCGACGCCGGGGAACTGATACAGCCGCTCCGGGGTCGGGTTCGTGCCGCGCATCAGGTACACCGCGCCCTGCTTGATGCTCGGGAACGTCGGCGCCGCCTCTCCCGGAACCGTGACGTGCTCCTGGAGCGCGCCGACCAGGGTGAACTGGCCAGCCCGAGCTAGCGCGGTCGAGAATTCGGGTGCAAAGAACGTCCCGGTGCCGTGAGGCGCGGGCTTGGCGACGACGACGCCCGCGCTGGCCGAACCGGCGAACACGCTCGTGGTGACCGCCAGTAGACCCGCGAAACCAAGACTCTTTCTCTTCTGCGAAACGACCATCATGAAACCTCCGACCGTGAACGAAGGGCGCGACGGCCAAGTCGCACCGGCGGCTCGGATTTTTTTCGTTCGTATCCACCGATGATCTCCGCGCGGAGCGCCTCTAATGTCCGGGACGCGCGCAGCGCGTCTTTCGTTCCCCCGATGTTGAGTGCTTTTGACCCAAGCCCAGAAACGGCCGCGCGGCCGCGCGACGAGAGCTTGCGCCTCGCAGCGACCGAACTAAATGCGTGGCGCGAGCGCATGAGCGGGGTCGCGACCGAAGAGCACGCTCAACTAGAGCTGAGCGACGCCTGCTACCAAGAAGGCAGGGCGACATTCCCGCACGTCGCGTGGAGCGCGGTCGGCTTTGCCGAGGCGTGCCGTGCGCGTTGGCAAGCCGAGTCCGCGCGCGACCTCGCGGATCGCATGGGGGGCCCGGTTGGGCGCGCCGAAGAGTACCTCGTGCTCGCTTGCCTCGCGGGGCGGCCCGGCGCTGCGGCGACGCTGGATCGCGAGTACCTCATCAAGCTGACGCCCCGCCTCCGAACTCTCTGCCGCTCGCGGGACGTGGCGGACGAGGCGCTGCAAGCCTTGCGTGAAAAGCTGCTGTTGCCGCCCACTCCTCGGCTTGCGCAGTACGAAAACCGCGGTCAGCTTGCGGCTTGGCTCACCATCGTCGCCGTGCGCACGGCGCTGGACCTGACGCGCCGCGCACAGCACAGCGCCCTCCGGTCGACGGAGCTGAACGAGCAACTCGTCGAGCACGCACTGAGCCCCGAGAGTCAGTTCGCGACACGCCAGCTCGACGCGGCGCTCCGGCGGGCTCTGGTCGGCGCGTTGGAGCGTCTGCCACCTGAGCAGCGCTTCGCATTGAAGATGCAGCTGGTAGCGGGTTGGAGCATCGATCAAATCGGCCGTGCGCTGTCGACGCACCGCGCCACGGCCGCGCGTTGGCTGGTCGCCGCGCGCGAGAGGCTGGAGCAGGAGGTTCGCGCCACCCTCGTGCGCGAGCTGGGCTTCGAGCCGCGCGAGGTCGACGGCGCCCTGGGCGCGCTACGAAGTCGCCTGGATCTGCGCCTGTCCCAGTTCTTCCACAGCTCCGCCCTCGACGTCGAAGGAGGCGCTTGAGCCGTCCGGCCCTCACCAGCATGGAGGTTTGTCCGTCGGACGAAGAGGTGCTCGCGTTGGTCTGCGGCGCGTTGGAAGCGACCGCGCTCGCCCGCGTCCTCCATCACACGGAGCGATGCGGCGCGTGCGCGCTGGTCATCGCCGAAGCGGGGCTGGTGAGGGGCGAAACGGAGCCTCACCCCGTCTCGCTCGCGGCCGCTCGTCCGAGCGCCGTGTTCACCGCGGGGCAGCTCGTGGCATCGCGCTACCTCATCGAGCGGCGACTGGGGCGCGGCGGTATGGGCGAGGTGTACGAGGCGCTCGATCGAGAGCTGAACGAGCGGGTCGCGCTCAAGACGATCGCCACCTCCCTGGCCGACGACCCCCGCGCCGTCCAGCGCCTCAAGCTGGAGCTGCGGTTGGCGCGCAGCGTCTCCCACCCCCACGTGGGGCGCGTGTTCGAGCTCGGGCGGCACGAGCTCTCGGCCGATACCTGCCAGTGGTTCTTCACCTTGCAGCTGATCGAAGGCGCGTCCCTGCGGCATCGGCTGGTGGGCAGCGGGCCACCCCCGCTCGGGGAAGCGCTGACATGGGCCGAGCAACTCGCGCGCGGGCTCGCGGCGATTCACGCGCAGAACGTCGTGCACCGCGACATCAAGCCGGAAAACGTGATGCTCACGTCCGTAGCCGCGGCCGCAGAGGCGCTTTGGGTGGACTTCGGGCTCGCGCGGGTCGACCTGATCGACACCCGCTCACCCGGCTTGCTGCAAGGAACGCCCGACTACGCAGCCCCCGAGCTGCTACGGGGCGCGGTCGCTTCGCGCGCGTCGGATTTGTACGCGTTCGGGGTCTTGCTGCATGAGCTTTTCACGGGCGCGTTGCCGTTCTCGCGGTCGGCGTCGTTCGGACAAACCGACGAAAGCGCGCGGTCCCGCGCGTTGCCGCTCCGCGCGCGAGGGGCGGAGCTGCCGCCGGAGGTCGACTGGCTCGTGCGGCAGTGCTTGGACTGCTCGCCCGAGCGCCGTCCCGAGAGCGCGCTCAACGTGGCCGAAGCCCTTCGCGATGCGGCGCAGCGGGTTGCAGACGCACAGGTGGGCAGCGCCGAGGGGGCGCGGTCGCGCGCGGCCGGGCTCACTCTGCTCGCCGCCGTGCTGGCCGCGGCTTCCGCGGCAATCGCGCTTGCTTCACGACCTTCTGGCGCCCCGAGCGAGCTCGGGGCCTCGGCGGTCGAGCCCGACCCCATCGCCGCCCGCACTGCGGCTCCGGCTATCGCCAGCACTCCGCCCGCGCCTCCGCGAGGGGACTCGTTGGCGCCGCGCGCCGTACCACGCCGCTCGGCCTCGATCGCCCCTTCTTCGTCGTCCGCAGTCACTGACCTACAACCGCCATCGGTTACGGACTTTGGCGGGCGGCGCTGACCGCGTGAAGCGGTGAACGCCTTGCCGTTGCGACGGTCCCGCCACCGAAGGCGCTAGCCGCGAGCACGAAGCGAGCTCAGCTGACGGACGCGATGAAATCGTGCTCGAGTCAGTTCGCAATCGCCGAGCGAATGTCACGACCTTGCCATTGCCACGTGTGAGCGTGCGATCGCGTTCGTTCCCACGAGCGCTTCGTCCTCACCAAAAGGCAAGCATCATGAGCTCAACGACTCGACGCGATTTCTTGCGTACGTTCGCCGCCGCCACCGGGGCCGGCATGGGCGCCACCTTCTTTCCGCCGGCCATTCGCAAGGCGCTCGCAATCGCGCCCCGCCGCCGCAAGGGCACGATTGAAGACGTGGAGCACGTGGTCATCCTGACGCAGGAAAATCGCTCTTTTGACCACTACTTCGGTACGTTGAGCGGCGTGCGTGGTTTCGGCGACCGGTTGCCGATTCCGGCGGCCGACACGCCAGCGTTGACGAACCGCACCGTGTGGTTCCAGCCGTCGAAGACCGGCACGCCGGCCCTGGTCGCGCCGTTCCGCTTGGATACGGAGCAGTCCTTCCAGCTCATGCGTGTCGAAGGCACGCCGCACTCATGGCCCGACTCGCAGGGCGCCTGGGGCGACGGCACCATGGCGGAGTGGCCAAAGCACAAGAACGACCACTCGATGGGCTACTTCACCGATCAAGACATGCCCTTTCAGTTCGCGCTCGCGGAAGCGTTCACGATTTGCGACGCGTACCACTGCTCGTTCATGGGCAATACGAACCCGAATCGCTTGTTTCTTTGGACCGGCACGAACGATCCACTCCAGAAGAACGGAGGCCCCGCCATCTACAACCAGTACGACAACGTGAATTACGAGTCGGGGGGTGGCTACACCTGGCTCACGTACTGCGAGCGCCTGCAGGCGGCGCGCGTGAGCTGGCAAATCTACCAGAACATGGACGATAACTTCACGGACAACTCCGTGGCGGGCTTCCGCACCTTTCGCGCGTCCTACTTCAAGGAGCCGGGGTCGAACCCGGAGCTCGCGCAGCGCGGCCTCTCCACGCGCGACCTGGACCTTTTGCAGCAAGACGTGCTGGACGGCAAGCTCCCGGCCGTCAGCTGGGTCGTGGCGACCGCGGAAGGCTCGGAGCACCCCGGCCCGTCCAGCCCCGCCCAAGGCGCGGACTACATCTCGCGTGTGTTGGACGCGCTCACCGCGGATCCGGAGGTGTGGGCCAAGACCGTGCTTTTCGTCAATTTCGACGAGAATGACGGATTTTTTGACCACATGCCGCCGCCCGCCGCCCCAAGCTATGCGGTTTGGGACGCGGACCCACGCAAGCGCGAGCTTGCCGGCGCCTCCACCGTGAGCACCGTTGGCGAATACCACGAGCTCGTTCCGTGGGACGTACCCGCAGATCGCGCCGCGCCGCTGCACAAGCCGTACGGCCTCGGGCCACGGGTGCCGATGTACGTGGTCTCTCCGTGGAGCCGGGGCGGCTGGGTGAGCTCGGAGGTGTTCGACCACACCTCCGTCATTCGATTTTTGGAGAAGCGCTTCGGAGTCAAGGAGCCGAACATCTCGCCGTGGCGTCGCGCGGTGGCGGGAGACCTCACTTCCGCCTTCAACTTTGCCGATCCGGACGATAGCCAGTTCTACGAAGAGCTGCCCGACACCATCGAGCTTGCCGAGCACGCCCGCGCCTTGCCAGGCCGGTCGACGCCGCCCACACCGGAGCTTCCGGAGCTGCCCATTCAGGCTTGGGGTGTTCGGCCCTCGCGCGCGCTGCCGTACGAGCTCCATGCGCACGCCAAGGAGCGCGCCAAGTCCAACACGGTCGCGCTGACCTTCGCCAACACCGGCCGTGCCGGCGCCGTCTTCCACGTCTACGACAAGAAGCACCTGGATCGCATTCCTCGTCGCTACACGGTGGGCGCGGGGGACGAGCTCGGCGGCGAGTGGGACGTACGAGCGGACGGGGGCGCCTACGACCTGTGGGTCCTGGGCCCGAACGGCTTTCATCGGCACTTCATCGGAGACCTAGGGCGGCGGCAAAAGCGTACGGCTGAGCCGGAAGTTCGCGTGGACTACGACACCCGCCGAGGCGGGCTCCGGCTCACGCTCCGCAATCGCGGCCACGTGCACTGCACCTTCCGCGTGCTGTCCAATGCGTACCAGCACCGCTGGGAGCCCCCAACTGGTACGACTTCACGGTGCTCGTGGTCGGGCTGGACGCCTACTCGCGCCGCTTGGCCGGTCACATGGAGACCGGTCGTCACTCGCTGAGCGACCCGGGTCTCGGCGGCCGTGCGCGCGGTCAGCACACCTGAGTGTTCAACGGATGCCCAGCACGTCGCCGAGGAGAGCGTCGGCGTGCTGGTCCCCCGGGAATGAGCCCATCCCGCCAGCGCCCTGGTCGACAGGCCGAAGTCACCGCGCGACCGCGGTTGGAGCCGAAGATGGAGGAAGCGGCCCCATGGGGCTGAGTCGTACGGCTGCGCCCGCACGTTGCGAGCTCGAGCCATAGCGTCTGGAGCTGGGCTCCACTCCTCTGCTCCGGCAGCCGCCCGAGTGACGACCTGGATGAGCTCCGTGAGGCGAAATGGAGCGGTGGAGTTGCCGCGCCGCCAGTCGTGGGTGAGTGCGCGCTGGGCGCGCTGCCTCGCGCGTTGTTTGGAGTTGGTCACACGCGACGTGGAGTCGAGACACGGCCTCCACGTGCCGTGCCCCGGCCCGAAACTGACTGTGTTCTGACATGTGGCAGCGATTCCCTATGGAACGGGCACCGTTCCCACAGTTCTCGAACTGAAAGTTTTTGTGATCGATTTCGCGTGAGGGCGCATGAGGGGACAGAGACAGGTGAGTGAGTGTCGGTGCGTCGCGACGACCGCCCGACTCTCGCTCTCGCGCCTAAGGCCCACGCCGCGGCGCACTCTCGCGCTTCGTATGTCACCTCATCGAACCCTCAGTAGGCACCCATTGGCGTCGTGCATCGCCGCCGCTGAATCCCCTTAACGCGCGCGGCGAACGGAGCCGTGACCGCGGCGGCTACCCGATGAGTAGGTGAGCGCGCCGCGTTCGCTGGCGCACGCCCTCGTCTTTTCCCCGAGCCCCGTATCCCGTCGGCTCGAGCTCGAAGCAACGCACGGATTATCGCGTCCCGAATCCAAACGCCTGAAGCACTCAGAAACGCACCCTCATGAAGATTGCTCCCAATTGTCCGCCCGAATGCTCCCGCCTGCCACGTGCGACGACGCGTACCCATCGCGCGGCGCGGTCAGTCACGAGCGGCTTCGATAGGGGATTCGTGGCTCGTTTTGCCGCCTTGATCGCCATGAGCGGTTGGGTGCTGTTCCCGCTAGAAGCTGCCGCGCAAGACGAGAACGCCGCCCCCCCTGCGGACGGAAAGAGCGATCAAGCTGCACCTGCAGCCCCGGCGCCGGAAGCCGCGCCGGAAGCCGCGCCCGAAGCCACGCCGGAAGCCGCGCCCGCTGCGCCCGAGGAGGAGGGCACGGCTCCTGATCCCGGCGCCGCGGAAGAAGAGGCGCCCGCCTTGGAGTCGCAGCCCGAAGCAACGCCTGACATCGAGCGAGACAGCATCGTCGTCACTGGCTATCGCAAGAGCCTCAAAGCCGCGCTCAACAAGAAGAAGCGAGCTACCGGGCAGGTGGACGCCATCGTCGCGGAAGACATGGCGGAGTTCCCGGACTTGAACCTCGCAGAGTCGCTGCAGCGCATGCCGGGTGTCGCGATCGAGCGCTCGGAGGGTGAAGGCGCGCGCATCACGGTGCGCGGTCTCGGCAGCCGCTACACGCGCACGCGCGTTAACGGCATGGACGCGCGAGCGGTCATGCGTAGCAACACCGGCGTCAACGCTACCCGCAGCTTCGACTTCAACCTCTTCGCTTCGGAGCTCTTCAACTCCGTCGTCGTGCACAAAACGGCAACCGCGGAGCTTGGTGAAGGCGCTCTCGGCGCCGTCATCGACCTGAACACCGCGCGCGCTTTCGACTACGAAAAGGGCTTCACGGTGCTGGTGGGCGCCCAGGGCGGGTACAACGACATGAGCAACGCTCTGTTCCCCCGCCTCACGGGCTTGGTCAGCTACCACGACCCGAAAGGCATCTGGGGCGCGACCGCGTCCATCGCGTACTCCAAGACGCGCCTGGACATGGCAAGCTCGGACACGGTGCGCTGGGCGAAGGCGCCGTTTCGCTCCGTCAACGGCGTGATGTGCGCCGAGAGCCCCGACGACCCGGGCTGCGCCCAAGTCGCGGGCGCCTTTCATCCCCGCATCCCCCGCTACTCCTACTCGCGCCTCGAGGGCGATCGCATCGGTGCCACCGCGGGCGTTCAGTTCCGTCCCAGCAAAAAGTTCGAGATGAAGCTGGACGCGTTGTACGCCAAGTACGACACGACCCAGAACTTCAACACCCTCGAGGTCTTGTTCCGCGGCAACGAAGGCCTCATGGACCTCACGGGCTTTCGCATTCAGCCCCACCCGGATCGTTACGGAACCACGAACAACACGCTCGCGGGCGCCTCCGTGAACAACGCCTGGGTTCGCTCGGAGGCGATGCGGCAGGTCTCCAACAACGACTTCAAGCAAGTAACGCTCGCGGCGGACTGGGACGTGACGGACAAGTTCGTCATTCAGGCGCTCGGCGGCATCTCCCGCTCCGGCTCCAGCGTCCCCCACGAGACGACGTTGATGTACGACGACCGGGACTACAACGGCTTCTCTTACGACTACGGGAACCCCCGCTTTCCGTCGCTCGTTTACGGTGGCCCGGACGTGCGGGACCCCGCCAACTTCACCCTGACCGAGCTCCGAGACGCGGTCCGCAAGGTGAACGTCGGCTCCGAGCTCGCGGACCTCGCCTTCCGCTACCAGGCTCTAGACGAGGTGCGGGTCTCCCTCGGCGGCACCTACAAGGCGGAGCGGTTGTCGTTCGACACCCGAAACCGCAACGGCAGCGCCTGCCGCGCGGGTCTGAACTTCAACTGCGATACCGACGGCGACGGCATGAACGACGTGCTCGGCCCTCAAGCCCGCGGCGACAATTCGACCATCTTCAACTACCCCGGCCAAGTCGGCGCCGGCTCCAATACCAGCTGGACTTCGCCCTCGCTCGACCCGTGGATCAACGAGCTCGGGTTCTACAACCTGCCCGCCAACGAGGAGCGCACCAACATCCGCCGCATCCAAGAGCGCAGCTTGGCCGCCTACCTCCAGGCCGATGGTGAGGTGCCGCTAGGGAATATGCGCTTGGCGTACAACGCTGGCGCTCGCTACGTTCAAACTCGGCAGAATTCGGCCGGCTATGTCTCCACGGAGTGGGTGGAGATCGATCGCAAGCCGTACTCGGACGTGCTGCCTTCGGCGAACGCAGCGCTCTGGGTCACGGAGCGGTTCGTGGCGCGCCTCGCTGGTGCCCGCGTGATGGCGCGACCGGAGCTGGGCGACCTGAGCCCGGGGGCCACCGTCGACAGCTTCAACTTCCAGGTAGGCGCCAATAACCCCTACTTGAAGCCCACGCGTGCTTGGGCGGGCGACATCGGCGCAGAATGGTACTTCGCCGACGAGTCCGTGCTGAGCGCGGCCGGCTTCATCAAGAAGATCGACTCCTTCCCGGAGACTCGGTCCGGCACGGGCACCTTCGCCTCCACTGGCTACTCGACGGACGTGCTGCAGCCCACCTCTCCGGCCGCGATGAACCCCGAGGGTACTTGCAACGACCCCGCCGGCTGCTGGGAAATTTCACGGCTGGTGAACGGACGCGGCGCGACGGTGCTCGGCACCGAGCTTGGCTTCGCGGCGCCCTTCAACGCGTTCAACAAGGGCCTGCCGGTCGTGCTGCGCGACATGGGCGTCACCGGAAACTACACGTTCATCCGCTCCAAGTTTCCGTGGGACTTCGTCGGAACCCAAATCGAAGATCGCTTGCTGGGTCTGTCGACGCACTCCGCGAACGCCACGCTTTACTACGACGACTCGCGGTTCAGCCTGCGCGGCTCGCTCAACTGGCGCAGCGCGTTCATCAATGCGCCCGACGCGAACCAGACCGGAAACTTGTTCTCGTACGACCAGCCGGCGCCGCGCCTAGACATGTCGTCCAGCTTCAAAGTCACCAAGAACATTCAGGTGACCGCGGAGGCGCTCAACGTGACCAACGCCTACGTCAACACGCTCGTCGACGTGGATGCTCGGCGTCCGCAGGTCTACGGGCGCGTGGGCAGGACCTTCTTCTTGGGGGTGCGCTTCACCCTCGGGCCCAAGACGAAAGAAGAGCAGGCAAAGCGTTGAGCTCAAGACCGCTCGTGCTTTGCAGTGCGCGAGCGACTCGCGCCGCACTACGCCCCTTTCGCTACACCAGGACGCGCAGAACCCGTGACTGCAAGCATTGATCATGAGCACACTCACCCAACCCGCTCGGCCTCCTGAGCCCGCCGCGCTGGGGTACGAGCAAGAGACTGGCTCCAAGAAGCGCCTCATGGGCGTCGTCATCGCGGTGCTACTTCACGCGCTGCTGATCTACGGCTTTACCAGCGGCCTCGCGAGCGACATCGTCCAGAAGGTTCAGAAGACGGTCAACGTGGCCATCGTCCCCGAGAACAAGCCACCGCCGCCGCCGCCGCCGGAGCCGGTGGAGGAAATCGAGGCTGACAGCCGGCCGCGGCAGCCGCAGCAAAGGTCGCCGACCAAAGCTTTCGTGCCGAAGGCCGAAGTGGAGACGAAGCAGGCTTCGACCGAAACCATTTCCGGCGTCACCGACAAAGTCGAAGACGCGACACCGGCCATCGTCGAACGGGCGGCCCCGGTCGTCCCCGACGCCCCTCCCGTCAAGGCGGTGGGGCCAGCCAAGACCATGGCTCGCCTCATGAAGGGGTGTCGCCTACCGCAGTATCCCAAGCGCTCCGAGGACAAGGGAGAAGAAGGAACCGTGGTGCTCCGCTTCTTGGTTGGTACCGACGGCGCCGTTCAGTCGGCCCAGTTGGTGACGTCCTCCGGCTTCGAGCGCTTGGACAACGCGGCCCGTGAAGCGTTCATGAAATGCAAGTTCACGCCGGGAACGGTCGATGGCGTGTCGGTCCAGAGCTGGGTCCGGCAGCCGTTCACCTGGCGCTTGAAGTGACCTTGGCAGCCTGAGATTTTGAGAAGGAAGAGTGAAATGACATTCGGAACAAGAATCAACGTCGTCGCGCTAGCACTCGGTACCGGGCTTTTCGTAACCAATCACGCGTGGGCAGCCGAAACCGCTCCCGCCGCGAATCCCTACGGGCTTTCCGCGCTGTGGAGTCAGGGCGACGCGGTCGCCAAGGTCACCTTGGTCATCCTCGTCGTGATGTCCCTCGGTACCTGGTACATCGGGGTGCTCAAGTTCATCGAGCAGGCCAAGCTGCTCAAGCAGGGCCAAGAAGCGAAAGCCTTGAGCTGGCAGATGGCGTCTCTATCGGGCGGCATCAACGAGCTGAAGCAAGAGAGCGCGTTCCGCTACATTGCCCAGACGGCGGTCGACGCGGCCTCCAAGCACGTCACCGGGCAGCTGCAGAAGATCTCCTTCAGCAACTGGATGGAGATGACGATTCAGCGCTCCATCAACCTGATCAACGGCCGCTTGCAGGCGGGGCTGCCGTTCCTCGCCACGGTCGGCTCCACCGCTCCGTTCGTAGGACTGTTCGGCACGGTGTGGGGCATTTACCACGCGCTGACCGCGATCGGCATGTCCGGTCAAGCATCCATCGACAAAGTCGCGGGGCCCGTCGGCGAAGCGCTCATCATGACTGCGATCGGGCTCGCGGTCGCGGTTCCGGCCGTGCTCGGCTACAACTGGCTGATGCGACGGAACAAGGTCGCCATGGAGCAGGTGCGTCACTTCAGCGCCGAGCTCCAAATGGTGCTCTTGTCGGATCGCTGAAGCGCAGGGCTCGACGATGAAGAACGAGCAACACGCGCCGCGCCGAACGTGGCCCTCCCGCACGGAAAGGAGACTCGAGCCATGGCGATGAGCGTCGGTGGAGAAAGCGATGACGGCACCATCTCCGCGATCAACACCACCCCTCTCGTGGACGTGATGTTGGTGCTCCTCATCATCTTCCTGATCACGGTGCCGGTCGTCGTCGAGTCGACGCCGGTGGAGTTGCCGAAGCAGAGCAACATACCCACGCAGACCAAGCCCGAGAACGTCGTCCTCGTCGCCACCAAAGAGGGCCAAATCTACTGGAACCTCAAGCTCGTGCCCAACTCGGACGTTTTGTTCGAGTCGCTGAAGCAGGTGGCGACGCAGGACCCGCAGCCCGAGGTTCACGTCCGCGGGGACGTCAACGCGCGGTACGAGCACGTGGGCCGCATCGTGCACACCTGCCAGCGCGCGGGCATCACCAAGCTCGGGTTCATCCTCGAGCCCAACGGTAGTTGAAAGGAGACTCGAATGGCGATGGACGTCCGTGCCCCGGATGACGACGAGGGCGAGGTGATGTGTGAGATGAACACGACGCCTCTCATCGACGTCATGTTGGTGCTCTTGATCATGCTCATCATCACGATTCCGATTCAAACTCACGCCGTGAAGCTCAACATGCCGTCGAGCAACACCGCGAGCGCTCCGAGCGAACCGCCCAAGGTCGTGCAGATCGCCATCGGGGCGGACGGCAGCATCCGGTGGGATGGTGAGAGCGTGCAAGGGCAAGAGGCGCTCGAAGCTCGTATCTCCGAAGCCGCACGCTCGAGTCCGCAGCCCGAGGTTCATCTCAGGCCCGACGGCGGCACTCTCTACGACGTGGTAGCCATGGTCATGGCGTCGGCTCAGCGCCTGGGATTGACGAAAATCGGCGTCACCGGCAACGAAGCATTTCGCTGACAGTGGCGAGCCGAGCCGCACCCTAGCCGCGCCGCCCCGACTCCTGTAAGAGGGAGACATGAAGGTGGCGCCGTGGGTAGCGGTGGGGGCGGTCGCTCTAGGGCTCGCGTCGGCGTGTGGTGGAGACTCGCAGACGAGCTGGGGTGGCTCTTCCGGCAGCGGTGGCACCACGGCCGGAGCACCAGACGGAGCGAGCGGCAGAGGCGGGAACGTTGGCTCGGCGGGCACGGCCCTTAGCGGCAGCGGCGGGGGCGGGCGAGCGGCAGCCGGCGAAGGTGGCATTTCACAGTCGGGCGCTGCCCCTGTCGGCGGCGCAGGGGGAGAAGCCGAAGCTGGCGGCGCCGGGGGAGACGTGGCGGCTGGAGGTGTCGGCGGAGAGGCGGGAGGCGCCGGGGGCGCGCCGCCCGGCGCAAGCGGTGCCGCGGGCTCGGAATCCGCAGCAGGCGCAGGCGCAGGCGCAGGCGCAGGAGGTGATGGCGGCTACGGGGGTGAAGCGCCCCTAGAGTGCG
>JAQSWN010000322.1 GCA_029266615.1 Polyangiaceae bacterium | reverse complement strand
TTCGCGCTTCGACACTGCTCCGTATCGATTCAGAACGGCCCCCCGTCCAGAAGCTTAAGGGTTTAAAAAACCCTTTAAATTCGAGGCCTAGGCGTAGAACGGCGCTCGAGGCGGGCGCGGATCAAGTGCACCGCTTCTGCGTGTAACTGGCAAACACGTGACTCGGTGACTCCGAGCACCTCGCCTATCTCTCTGAGGCTGCACTCTTCTTGATAGTGAAGCCCGAGCACCAGGCGCAGCCGCTCCGGCAGCTCGTCAATCGCGTTCGCGATGGAGTCGACGATCTCCGCGCGTGAAGTCTGCAGCTCCGGGGAGGGATCCAAATCCGCCGGCTCGGCGATGGCGGATATCTCCAACCGCGCGAAGCCCGCGTCCGAAATTTCGGTGAGCAGCTCCTGATAAGCAGGCAAGCCGAGGCCGAGCTCTGCGGCCATCTCGTCCTCGTTCGGGGTGCGGCCGAGCCGCTGGGTGAGCTCCGATGCCGCGTCCGTGATGCGCCGCGATGCCCCGCGCAGCTTGCGCGATAGCGGATCCAAAACGCGCAAGTAGTCCAGGATCGCGCCGCGCACGCGGTACGAGGCGTAGGCCTCGAAATGCTCTTCCTCCATCTCGCCCGTGCGGCGTTGGAGCGCTTCCGCCATGCCCACCCAGCCCGCCGACAAAATGTCGTCGAACGTGAGCGACGACGGCAGCGTGCGGATCGTGCGCATCGCGATGCGACGCACGAGCGGCATGTACCGGTCGTACAGCTCTCGATCGCCCGCCACTTTCGCGGCGCCGCGGCTAGGGGCCTGACTCACCAATTGCTCCAAACCAAGCTCATGCTTCTGCGGGGAGGACCGCGTCGACTACTGCTTCCACCGATGCTTCGCGAATGTCCTCGGGGACGCGAGGCCCATTACAAAGGTAAGCGATCGGGATACTTTCGGGAAGGGCCGCGTGCATGACGCCGCCCGCTTCGATCGTTTCGTCCAGCTTCGTGATCACGACCTCGGTCGGCTGGGGCGCCTCGTACAGGCTCAGGATGCGGGTCACGTCGCTCGCGCGGAGCCAGGCCGGAAGCACGAGCAGCGCGTGCTTCACGATGTCCTCCGGCAGCCCCGAGAGGCACTCCGGGAGCACCCAGCTGGACGTCGGGGTGGAGCGACCGGCGGTATCTACCAGCACGATATCTGCCGAAATTTCGGCCAAAGCGCGGCGAAAGCTCGCGCGGTCGGAGGCGGCCTGGAACGGAATACCCATCAGCGCCGCGTAGCGCTGCCACTGTTCGACCGCGCCCACGCGGAATGTATCCAAACTGATGACACCGACGCTTCGTCCCAAGTCGAGACGCGCGCGCGCAGCGAGCTTGGCGAGGGTCGTCGTCTTGCCGGCCCCGGTCGGCCCCATGCACGCGATCATCGTTCGTCGGGGGTTTTGCATCAAGCTGCCGCTGACGCCTACCCGCTCCGCCAAGCGCCCACGCAAGAAGTCCGTGAGCTGCGCCTTGCCCTTCTTGGCGTGCTTGGCCGCCCCGTTCGCCAACTCCTTCGCCAAGTTGCCCTCGATGCCGCGCCCATGCAGCAAAGTGAGCGCGCGCTCTTTCGGCGGGCGTTGCTGGTTCAGCTCTTCGAGCATGGCTCGCAGCGAAGTGAGCTCACGCTCTACCTCGTTCGGGCTCATGCCCAGCACCGTTCCGTATTTCGTCGCCGCGCCGCGCACGGAGCGCTGCTCGGCGGCCTGCGCCGACTGCGGCCCCGGCACCGCCCCCCGCTCGCGCAGCGGCATCTCGATGGCACGCGCATCCTTGGAGGCGAACGGCCACTTGAGCCCCTGCGGCGGAGCCGCGGTGACTTCCACGAAATGTTGCGCGAGCCCGCCGGCTCGGCCGTTCGTGACCTTCCGGGTGCCCTCGATCAGCGCGTTGGGCCCAAGCGTGGCCTTAACGGCGGACAAGGCTTCCTGAAGGTCGGCACCTCTAAAATTCTGATACGTCATGCGGGCGGGCTCCTACGCTGGGGCGAGCGTGGTGTGGGGTGGGCAGAGTCGGTCAGGGGCAAGAGTCGGTCATGCTGCAGCCTTGCCGAGACCGACCGTTTCGAACGGCCGTATCGCGACATCAGGCTCCAGCTCGCGGAAAGACAGTACGGAGAGCGACGGGCAGCGTCGCTCGGCGAAGGCGCGCAGGTAGCGGCGCACGTCCGGCGCCACCACGACGCAGGCGGGGCGCCCGGCTTGGGCCATTCGCTTCACCGCGGCTTCGAGGGCCAGGCCCAGTTGCCGCGCCATCTCGGGGTCGAGCGCGCCGCCCGTGCCTTGCGCGATTTCGCGCAGCGAGCGGCGGAACATGTCCTCCACCGGCGCGTCGAGCACCAGCGCGGAGAGGGTGCCGTCGTGGCCGGTGAAGCTGGCAGTAATTTGACGCGACAAGCGTTGGCGCGTCATCTCCGTGAGCTGCTCCGGGTCGCGAGTCGCAGGCGCAATCTCGGTCAGCGCCTCCAAAATCGAGCGCAGATCGCGGATGGAGACTCCTTCCTTGAGTAGATTGCGCATGACCCGAAGCACCTCACCGTTGGAGAGCAAGTTCGGGACCAAGTCCTCGACCAGCTTCGGGGTGGTGCGGCTAAAGACCTCGAACAGGTGCGCCAGCTCCGTGCGACCGAGGATATTGTGGGCGTTCTGGCGCACGACCTCCGACAGGTGGGTGGCGATGATCGTCGTGTGATCGACGACGGTGTAGCCGAGCGCCTCGGCCAGCTCGCGGTCGCGCGCCGGAATCCAACGCGCGGGGGTGCCGAACGCGGGGTCTTTGGTAGCTTCGCCGTCGATGGGCGGCGCACCGCCGCTCGCGTCCATCGCGAGAAAGCGGCCGGCACGCGTCGTTCCGCGGGCGATCTCCGTGCCCAGCATCAGGAAGCGATACACGCCGGGCGGCAGCTGCAGGTTGTCGCGCACGTGCACCGGCGGGATGACGATCCCCAGGTCGAGCGCCATCTGCTTACGAAGAGCCGCGATGCGGTCGACCAAGTTGCCGCCCATGCTCGGGTCGACGGCTTGAACCAGCTCGTAGCCGACCTCCAGCGCGAAGATGTCCAGCGGCAACGCGGCGTCGATTTCTTCGCTCGAACCCGGCTTTTTCGCGGGTTCTTTGGGCGCAGCCGCCGCCGCCTTTACCTCGGCCTCCTCCTTCTTCTTGACGGCCCGCACGGAGAGCGCGAGCGCGCCCGCAAGCGCCAGGAAGGGAAACGCCGGCATGCCGGGGAGCAGCGCAAAGAGCGTCAACACGCCGGCAGTGGCCGCGACGGCGCGCCGACTGCCGAGCATCTGGCTACGCAGCGCGCGACCGAGCTGGTCACCGGTGGCAGAACGCGTCACGACGACGCCTGCCGCCGTGGAGATCATCAGGGCCGGCATCTGCGACACCAGCGCGTCGCCGACGGACAAGATCGAGAACGTCTCGGCGGCGTTACCCAGCGTCATGCCGTTGGCCATGCCGATCATCAGGCCGCCGACCAAGTTGATGAAAGTGATGAGCAAACCCGCGATTGCGTCGCCCTTCACGAACTTGCTCGCGCCGTCCATGGCGCCGAAAAAGTCCGCTTCACGCTCGAGATCTTTGCGGCGGACCCGCGCGACGTCGGCGCTGATGTTGCCGGAGTTCAGATCGGCGTCGATCGCCATCTGCTTACCGGGCATGCCGTCCAACGCGAAGCGCGCCGCGACTTCTGCGACGCGACCGGCACCCTTCGTGATCACGACGAAGTTGATCACCACCAAAATCAGGAAGATGACCAAGCCGACGACGACGTTGCCGCCGACCACGATTTTACCAAAGGTCTCGACGACTTTTCCGGCCGCGCCGTGCCCTTCGTGCCCGTTCATGAGGATCAGGCGGGTGGTGGCGACGTTCAGGCTCAAGCGGAGCAGCGTGGCGACCAAGATCACGGCCGGAAACGCGCTAAACTGGAGCACGTGTTCCATGAACAAGCCGATCAGGAACACGCCGATCGAAATGGCGAGGCTGATCGCCAGGATCGCGTCGACCATGAATCCCGGCAGCGGGATCACCATCATCAAGACGATGAAGACGATGCCCAGCGCGATGACGAGCTCGGCGCCGTTGCTGCGGTCGGGTTCGCTGGGGGTGCCCTGGCTCACGGGCGAGCAGTTAGCGAGAAGCGTGCCAGCTTGTTCAGTGATCTCGCCTTCCCGAGGTCGTCAGAACACGCCTCTTTTACTGCTCGGCGTGAGCCCGTACTGTTCGGCACCTCCGCGCACAGCCAAACGTCTGGCACCCCCCGAGAGCCCCCCATGACACCGCGTCAATGTACTGACACCGCCCGATTCGTCCTCACAAGCAGTCCGAAAGCCCTCCCCGCGATCCGCGCATTCGGAATAGCTCTCAGCGCGGTGCTGTGGAGCCAGGCCGGCGCCGCCGCACCTACTTTCGAGCGGGTGCTGGACAAGCCGTGCCGCGCGTTGGCGCTCGACCGCGAGCCGTACGTTGCCGCCCTCGGCGACGACGCCGTCACGGTGACGGACAAGCGCGGCACCCACGAGGAGCCGCTGCCGGACGCGCTGCGGGGTCCCGGGCTGGACGTGGGCGTGTTCTTCGGGCGCGACTACCGCGTGCGCATCGCCGGTACTGCGCATGTCAAAACCGGTGACGAGGTGCGTTACTACCGCTCCCTACCAGGGGGCTTGAAGCCCGCGCTGGACGAGCTCGGCCCGCTCGGCGCTCGAGGAGGCCCCGGCCTACTCGCGCTGCTCGGCACCGCCGATCCGGAAATCGTCTGCCGCACCGGCCAGAGCTGCTTGATCAAGACCATCCAAGGCTGGGCCAAAGCTTCTGCTCCGGCCGGCTTGGAGCGCGTGGGGCTCTCGCTCGGCAGTGGCTGGGCCATCGCCGGCCAATCCTTCTTCCACCTCAAGAAAGACTGGCAACCGGTCTCCGCGGTGGGTCCGTGGAACAAGGCGGAAGACGCGTTCGTGCGAGGTGAGCACGTGTGCGTGGTCGAACGCGCCGCCAGCAAGCTGCACCACTACGACGGCAGCGCGTGGCGGAGCTCCGCCGCACCCGTCGCCGGGCCACGCTCGGTGTGGGGTAGCTCGGACTCCATGTGGGTCGCGGGGGACGGCGGCGCCGCTCACTTAGCGGGCGACGCCTTCCAGAAAGTGAGCGGTATGACGCGCGTCGCGCAGGTGCTCGGACGCTCCTCCCAAGACGTGTGGCTGTGCACGGATACCGGGGTTTACCGCTCTCGCTGACGCGCCCCCACCTATCGGCCAGCTTCTCGCTCAGAGCAGGCTGCCGCAAGGCAACCACCCGCGACGGATCGCGTGGCCGCCTTGCTGGTCATCGTCCGACCAGAAGACGCCACGTTGGCCGGCAGTGCACTCCGAGGCGGGAGCGAAGCGGTCCCAAGCGAGGTCCATGATGCTGCCCTGGCCGCCGCTGATGGTCGCGACGCGAGTGAGGTTATTTTCACACGGGACCGACGTGTGCAATGCGCGCGCCATCTTCCGCCCCACGAAGATGCGCACGAACTTGGACTCTCGCCGTTATCGCTTCCGCTTTTCGGAGCGCGAGGCTCCGACTTTCGGAGTACTCAGCGGGTGTTGTGCATGTGGCTAGCGCCTACGCGGCGCAGCGCAGCGTTAGCGAAGACTGCTGGCGGTAGCGCGCGGGCGCGACGCCGTAGTGCCGCTTGAAGGCGCGGCTCAGCGCGAACTCGCTCACGTAGCCGACACGCGCAGCGATGCCAGCGAGGGTGTCGGCACTGCCCACTAGCAACGCTGCCGCTTGCTCGAGCCTGCGGGCACGGAGCCAGCGCTGCGGTGACTCGCCGGTGGCGGCGCGAAACAGGCGCACGAACGAAGCCCGCGAAGCACCCGCCAGCTTGGCCAGATCTCGTACCGAGAAGCGACGCGACGGCTCGGCTTGCACGGCCTTGAGGACACGCGCCACGCGCAGGTCGACTACGTTGTGCTGCATGCCGCGATGATGCGCGCGGCCGGCGCGGGCGTCCACGGCCCGCGCCGTGGCCAGTTCAGTATGAGCGTTTCGGATATGGCGAAGGCGACCTCCCTGGCCCCAAAAAGACGCCATGTCCGAGTCCGTCCCCTCGCCCGAGCCCTCCGCGTCGCTCGCGGCTTCCCTGCCCTCTCGCCAGCTTTACGCGTCGCGCACCGTGCTCATTTTCGGCGAGGTCACGACCGCCCTCGCCGAGTCCGTCTCCGCCCAGCTTTTGGCGCTCGCGGCCGCCGGTCCCGAGCCCATCCGCGTCCTGCTCCACTCCCCGGGAGGCCACGTGGAAGCAGGCGACACCATCCACGACGTGATTCGCTTCGCGGGTCCGGTGGTGCGCATCGTGGCGAGCGGCTGGGTCGCGAGCGCCGGCGCGCTCATCTTCGCCGCCGCGCCGCACCCGCACCGGCTCGCCCTGCCCAACACGCGCTTCATGCTGCATCAGCCCCTCGGCGGGATGGGCGGCCGCGCCACGGACGT
>JAQSWN010000086.1 GCA_029266615.1 Polyangiaceae bacterium | reverse complement strand
AAGGACGGGCTTTGGCTTTGGTGCGGTACGTCGTTGATGGTGACGCCAGACGGCGGCAAGTCTTGGGACAAGGCTGCTCTCGAGGGTGGCGGGTCGTGCGAGGCGGAGTACACGATCCGCGCGTTCGTTCCGGCGTCGGACGGCAACTACTACGTGGGTAGCCGCAACGGCGTGATCCGAAGCAAAGACGGCCTGAAGTGGACCCGCGTGGCGAACACGAGCGGGTTTGCCGAGGGTACGGACGGCGGCATCCCGTTCTTGGCCTTCGACGACAAGCACCGAATCCTCTACGCCTCGATGTTTTCGGGCGGAGTCGCGCGCATGGTCGTGCCGTAGCTCGTGAGCGAAAGCCGGCGCGCAACGACCGTCGAATCGCCGGACGAAGCGTGCTAACACGCTGCGTCGTGTCGGAAGCATCAACTGAGAGTCCTTCGGACTGGCGCGCGCCGTGAGCGACAACCGTGGTTTTCACATTCCGTCCTTGGACGGATTCCGAACCGTGAGCTTCCTGATCGTGTTCGTTGCCCACGCGGGGCTCAACGCGATCGTTCCGGGTCCGTTCGGGGTGACCGTCTTCTTCTTCCTATCGGGTTACTTGATCACCACGCTGCTCCGGCGCGAGCAGGAAAAGACCGGTGGTATCTCGTTCGGGCGCTTTTACCTGCGGCGCGTGCTGCGCATTTTGCCGCCGTTCTACCTGATTTTAGGCCTGGTGTTTGGCGGCATCGCGCTCGGCGTCTTGCCGCCGCCAGGTGACCCTGCCTCGGTTCGGCCGCTGCTTTTACACTACGCGAACTACTACATCGTCGAGCACGGCCATCACGGAGTGCCGATTGGCACGGGCGTGTACTGGTCCCTGGCCGTAGAAGAACATTTCTACTTCCTGTTTCCGGCGATCTTCTTCTTGCTCGGTAAGTGGCTGACCGCGCGCTGGAAACAGAGCGTAGCGCTGCTCGCCTTGTGCGCTCTGGTGCTTGCTTGGCGGTGCTACTTAGTCATGGTCGCGCACGTCTCGACCTTCGAGCGAACCGGCATGGCCAGCGACACGCGCTTCGACTCCATCCTGTTCGGTTGCGTGCTCGCCCTGACTGAAAACCCAGCCATGGACAAGTCCGTGTTGTCGGAGCGAGTTTGGAAGCGCCTCGCCTTTCCGCTTGGCCTGTTCGGCTTGCTAATCGGGTTCGGCTATCGGAACGACGTCTTCCGCGTGACGTTCCGCTATACGCTCCAGGGCCTGAGCTTGATTCCCCTGTTCGTCTGTGCCGTGCGTTACCCGGGGTGGTGGCCGATTCGCCCGCTGAATTGGCGTCCGGTCGCCTACCTGGGCTCCCTTTCGTACTCTCTGTATCTGGTGCACCAGCTCGCCCAGAACGTGATCAGCATTCGCCTGGGCTGGCTGAGCGCCGTAGTGCAGGGGCTGCTGGCGTTCGCGCTCAGCTTCGTTCTGTCGTGGGTGATATTTCAGCTCGTCGAAAAGCCCTGCGCTCAGCTGCGCCGGCGGCTGCAAGTTTGATTGCGGCCTACCCGTGCGCCCGCGGGCGACGACGCCAGCGCGCTCTGCTAGACCGTGCGTGGAGCGGGTGGTACGGTTCGAGGGTTTGCAGACGGCGTGGCAGCCATAGTGGGAGCGCGCGTCGAAGCTCGGAGCCTGATACGACCATGAAAAAGACCACCGTGATGGCCGCGTTGCTGGCCCTACATTCGATGGGCTGCACGGACTCGAAGGACCCCGTGAACCATCCCTCGTCCAGCGGTGGGGAAGCAGGATCCGGCGGAAGCTCCGGCGCGCAAGCGGGCACGGGGGCCACGGCCGGCAAGGAAGCAACCTCCGGCGGTCCGTCGACCGATGCGGGAGCGCCCAGCATCGGTGGGCCGGAGTCTTGGGTTCCCCAAGCCACGCCTTTGATCAGCCGCGACGTACCGGTCTTCGCATCTGGCACCGCGAGCGGCTCCAGCGCCAAGGCGGCCAATGACGCCGACCCAGCGGTTGGATGGTCGCCGGACAAGCTGCCCTGCTGGCTCGCCTACGACCTTTCGAGCGTCGACGCGGCGAAACGGCAGCAGGTGTTGCTGGCCTGGTTCGCGATCCGCGCGGGCGGGTACATCGTCGACCCGCCGAACCCTTTCGACCTCTCGCCGGTCGATTATTCGATCGAGATCAACGCCGCCCCCGGAGGGGGCTCGCCGCCCGCCGACGGTTGGAAAACCGTCGTGAACCAAACCGCCAACGTGCGCACCAAGTTGCATCACGTCTTCGATCTCGAAGGCGGCAACTGGGTCCGCATCTCGATCACTAAGAGCTCGGATCCGGGCAACGTCTACATCGACGTCGACGTGCAGAGCGCGCCCAACGGGGCCTCGGACTCTTGGCTCTTCATGGGTGATTCGATCACGCACCTCGCGACCGACACTCACGGCATCATGAACATTCCGGATCTGGTGCGCGCCAAAGACCCGGCACGATGGCCAGTCATCATCCCTGCCGGCATCGGTGGTACCAACACCGGCTCCGCGCTCGCCGTCATCGAAGAGACGATGAAGGCGTTCCCCGGTCGCTTCGTGGTCCTGGGTTATGGGACCAACGATCACATGCCGAGCGTCGGTCCGAACGGTGAGCAGCTCGGCTTCGCGATGGAACCGTTGGTCGAAAAGGTGCTCGCGGCCGGCAAGATCCCGGTAATTCCGCACATGCCCTGGGCCAAGGTCGACGGCATCCAGGTCGACGGCCCACCAATCAACGCCGCCATAGACGCCCTGTACGAGAAGTATCCGCAGATCTATCGCGGGCCCGATCTGTGGAAGGCGTTCACGGATCGCACGGATCTAATCCCCGAGGGTGACGTGCATCCCAACGGTGAGGGCACCGAGTTCTGGCGGGTGCAGTGGGCCAACGCGATGGTCCCGCAATGAGCTGACACGGGCGTTCAGCGGGGGCCGGGATCGACCAGCAGCTCCGCGGCGGGGCCCGGACCCTCGAGCGTACCCAGAAACGCCACCAAGTCCTGTTCTTGCGCCAGGGTGAGAGGCAGCGCCGTGATCTCTTTGACCCCGAGGAAGCCAAAGTGATCGCCGCCGCGCGTAAAGAACGCCACGACGTCGGCCAGGGTTCGGAGCTGGCCGGTGTGCATGAAGCTCGGGCGGCCCGACACGCAGCGTAGGGTAGGAGTTCGGAACGCGCCCAGCATTCCGCTTGCGACCGAGGTGGGCAACCGCCCGTCATCGCCATCGCTGAACTTGCCGCGGGAGTTGAGCGGGTCCGCGAGTGCGGCCGCCAGCCCCAACGAGGCGCCGCTGTCGTTCTGATCGATGAAGACGACGGCTACGGGCGTTGGTCGCAAGCCCACGTTGTGGAACTGCTGATCCGACAAGAAGGGGCCCGAGTGACACCGCACACACTGCCCGGCCCCCACGAACAGCTGCGCGCCACGCTGCTCCGAGGCCGACAACGCCGCCTCGTCACCGGCCATCCAGTCGTCGAACCGACCCGGCCCGCACTCGAGCAACCTCTCGTAAGCGCCCAGCGCCTTGCCGAAGTTCACGATGACCTGGGTTACGGCGTCCTGATCGGCCGCGCTCATGCCGTCGTACTCGGCCTGGTCCCCAGGCGCGCCGCGCAGAACGCAGTCAGAAGACGAGTCGCCTCGCCTGAGCTCGCAACCGGTGAGCTCTGCGCCGAGCGGAGGAAAGCGCTCGGCGTCGTCCAGCGGTGGCATCGGGCCGAACAGCGCCTCGTAATCGGCGCGGTACGAGGCGAAGATGCGCTGCGCGACGTACAGACGCGAGCTGTTCATCTCCACCGGCGACTCCACCGGACCGAAGGGCTGGTTGTAGAGCGTGTCGTGGCGACCGTCCCACATCAACAAGCGGGCTTGCCCGATGTCGAGCAGCGACGGCGACTTGCGCTTGCCCCAGCCAGCGCCGAGGGAGATTTGCTTTCCCAGGGTTCGGTGGTCCGAAAACCCCGCCTCCGGCACGTGGCAACCCGCGCAGGAAACCTTGCCGGTTTCGCCCTGAGCGCCGAGCGCGTTGACGGTGCCGTCGTTGTCTCCGTCCAGCAACGCGCCCGAGAAGCTGGGATCGAAGAAGAAGCGTTGCCCGAGCGCGGCGGCCTTGGGATCGTCGGCGAATCGATTGGTTGCGTCTGGCGGCGGCGCGGGGAGGTCGCCGGGCGATAGCTTACGGAGCTCACTCAGCTCCGCGTCGGTGAAGGTGGGGGGAGTGTCGGCGCTGTCGGCTGGTTCGCTCGCGCCGCTCGGCTGGTTCGAGCCACAAGCCAGAGCGAGGCAAGCCACCGCTAGAGCGCAATCGGCGCGGCGCACGGAAACCTCGTTTCGTCCCAAGTCGGCGCGAGCACGTCGCTCGAAAAGCCGAGGTTGTCGAAGTGGCGTCGCTGCTCGACCAACATGTGCGCCTTGTGAAACGCGAACGTGTTGTCGACAGCCGAATGATACAGGGCGTCACCCCAAGTGACCGTGGTCGGGCCCGCCTTGATGACGTCGGGGGGCAGGTTGGCGCAGCCGTAAGGTTTGCCCTGCAAGAACAGGTACGCGCGGGTCGTCGAAGCAAACACGTCGAACAAAATCCGGCCGTCTGCGCTCGCGTGCTCACCGACCTCTTCGTTCGGCGCTAGGCGGACGATTTTGCCGGCCTCCAGCACATGATACAGGTCGTAAACCGGGCACTGGTTGTTGACGTCCCAAGTGCGCAAGTTGCAAACCTGCAGCTCGTAATCGACCGGATAGTCGCCGAGCTTGTCCGGCCCGCCGTAAATGACCGCGCGCGGCTGAATGATCAGCGAGTGACCGGTCTCCAAGCCGTACTGCACCGGAGCCTCGGCGTCGCTGATGATGATTTGCGGGTAGCGACGGGCGGTGGAGTAGCCGTCGACCGACATCGTCACGTGCAGAAATTTGTCGGCGCTGATGGTGGCCTTTTGGTTCGCCGTGAGCCGGTACTTGCCGTTCGTGTCGGCGGCCACGTCCGCGTACGAAACCCACCACTCACCGAGCTCGGGGCCATAGGTGAAGAGGCCCTCACCCATCTTGGTGCTGCTCTCGGCGTTGATGAACATTTGGTCGAACGTGGCGGACTGCTGGCGCCACGTCTGGAAGCAATTGTCGGCCCCGCACGGAACCGTCTTGAACTCTTCCCTGGGCTCGCCCGGCGGAAACGTGGCGAGAAAGTCCATCTTCGGGTGCGGCTTGGGCTCCACCGCGATGAAGGAGCGAGCGATGGCCTTGGGCTTGTTCGCGGCGTCGTAATGACCGTTGATGAAGACTTCGCCGGTGCCCGAGGCGGCGCGCATGTCGGCCAGCGTGAGCCACGGCTGATGCACGATCGTGTCCTGTCCGAACACGATCGATTGCATCGGCGTCGACTCGGTCGAGAGGTGGCCTTGGAACGGGCAGCCGGCGTCCAACGCTTCCACCACCAACGTGGCGGGTTTCGTGATGCCGGTCCACAGCGCGGAGAACAGCGACTGCTTGTCACCTTGGAAGCGCACCCGCTTGAAGGCTTCTTCCCCTACCGCCAGCTCGTCGTGCGAGAACCCGCACTGATTGCCATAGTAGACGCGCATCAGCGGCTTGGCGCCCGCGGCGGGCGCGCTCAGCACCTGGAAGGCCGGTTGACGATCGGGGTGCGCGGCGGCCTCTGGACCGTCCACGGTATAGAAGCGCGACCGGAACGGCGTGTCGACGAGTTGGTCGTCCGCGTAGACGGTCCGCGTCGTGTCGTCCGCGGCTTCGGGCACGTAGAAAACGATACCGTCGTCGCGCGCGAACGCTTTCAACAGGTCATCGCGCTCGCGCTCGGACGTGGTGTAGCGCTTGAAGCGCGACGCCTTCCAGCGGGCGAAGAAGCACGTGCTGTCGGCGTTGGGGTCCGATTCGCCCAGCGCGTAGACCGGCACCCGGCCGGGACCGGGCGTGGCGTAGACGTAGCCGAGGGTGGCCTCCGGCAATGTGCGCTTGTATTGAGCGACTTCGACGCCATCCACGCGCGTGTTGATGGCGGCGCCACCGAGCGTCGGCTCACCGTCGATCGTGGGCGGAGGCGCTTCGCGCGTGCCGGCGCAGCGGTAGGTGCCGTCCTTGATGACGACCTCGGCGCCATTGACGGTGATGTCGCCGTCCGCCGGCAGCACGTAGACGCGATAGTCGACGGCGCCGTCGATGGGATCGAAGGTGATGGATGCGCTGTCGTCCCCTTGCAGGGCGACGACATTCTCGAGCGGTGGCAGGGCAGGGAGCTTCGTCGGCGGCGGGTCGTCCAACTGCCCGACGGGGATCAGGCCTGTGTCGATTCCCATCGTCGGGCCAAGGCCCGCCGTCGGCTGCGGCTTCGAAGGGCTGCCGCTGCCGCCCGAGTTTCCCGCTCCCCCGGCGTTCATGCTCTCCGCCTGATTGGGAGGGTCTTTCGAACAGGCCGCTACGGACCCGAGACAAAGGGCTATGCACGCGAAGCCGTAGCGAGGACCCATCGCACCGTTATAGCATGGCGTCGCGTGGGGCACCTGGCTCGGCCGTAGGCTACCCCCGACGGGGGGCGCGTGAGTTGCGAAGGAAACTTAAGGGCCGGAAGGCCGCCGCGCGTGCGGGTTGCTCGCCTAGTACAAACGACCGACATCTCTCCCCATCGCAGGGACGATAGGCCGAGCCGGCGGCTAGATTTCGCCAAGCAGAAGCCAGAAGTTACGAGCCCCGGGAGTCCGCGACAGGGCCGAAACAATGTGCGCGCCTTCTCGTGACGGCTCGACCGAGCGGCGCTTCGCGCTCCCGGGCAGCCGGGCACAAACGTGCAGGGCGCGCGCGTAGCGAGGCGATCGCTGCGGCTAGCGTTGACGGCCTATCGGCCTTTCAGTACGGTTCCGCCGTTGGTTCGTGCCCCTCGAGCAAAGCTGTGGGGCTTGCGCGAAACGGATGAGTTACGTGAGCAGTCGATTGGTTTTTTCAGCCGTAGCGGCGTGTCCCCTGCACCGCGCGGTTCGGCCGTGACTGGTTCTCCCATGCGAGTCGCCGTCCTCATCCCTTGCTACAACGAAGAGGTAGCCATCGGGCAGACGGTCGCGGGGTTCCGTAAGGCGCTGCCGGAAGCCACCGTCTACGTCTACGACAACAATTCGAAGGACCAAACCAGCGCGCGCGCTCGTGAGGCGGGCGCGGTCGTGCGCATCGAGCGGCTGCAGGGCAAGGGCAACGTCGTTCGGCGCATGTTTTCCGACATCGACGCCGACGTCTATGTCATGGCCGACGGCGACGCCACGTACGATCCTGCGCCGGTCCGTGAGATGATCGCGCTGGTCACCGAGCACAACACCGACATGGTCGTCGGGCGTCGAGTGCATACGGAGCAAGAGGCTTACCGCGCCGGGCACGTCCTCGGAAACAAGCTGTTGACCGGCTTCTTGGCGCGCCTGTTCGGGCAGCGCTTCACCGATATTCTCTCCGGCTACCGCGTTTTCTCGCGTCGCTTCGTCAAGTCGTTTCCGGCGCTGTCGGCTGGCTTCGAAACGGAGACGGAGCTGACCGTTCACGCCCTGACACTCAACCTGCCGATCGCCGAGGTCGACACCGAGTACTTCGCTCGTCCGACGGGCTCCACCAGCAAGCTCAACACCTATCGGGACGGCTTCCGGATCTTGATGGTGATGCTCGGCTTGTTCAAAAACGAGAGACCGCTGGCTTTCTTCGGTCTCGCGGGAGCCCTGCTGGCGGCAGTGGCGATCGGTATTTCGGTACCGGTCTTCATCACCTACGTCGAGACCGGTTTGGTGCCGCGCTTCCCGACCGCGATCTTGTCCGCGTCGATGATGCTGCTGGCGTTCTTGAGCCTGGTTTGCGGTTTGGTGTTGGACACCGTCACCCGCGGACGTCGTGAAATCAAACGGCTGAGCTACCTGCAAGTGGTCGCGCCCCACTCTTGGGCCGCGTCACCGCAGCCAAGCGTTGGACTAAATCCCGAGGCTCATCCGCTCGAAGCCAGTTCGCTTTCGTAGGCCCTGGCGCCAGCCACACCTGCACGGTACTGTTCCGGCGTGAAAAAGGCGCCCGCTTACCTAGCAGGACTAGTGCTTTTGGCCTATGGCAGTGCCGGCTGCACGTTCTACACGGCTTGCCCAGCGGCGGAGAACAACCCGCCCGCTCAGGGCGGTACCAGCGGGTCCGGTGGCAGCTCCAGCGACGGCGGCGACCAAGGGTCGGGCGGGTCCGGCGGGTCAGCGGTAGGGGGCGACGTGCCGACCGGAGTGTTCGTGAACGTCGGACAGACTCTCGCGGCAGCGGCGGCCGACGGAGGAGACGTGATGTTGGTGTCCGCGGTTCCCAACAGCCCTCGCGTGATCGCCGGCGTCGCTGGGAGTGGCCTCTGGGCGACCGACGACGGCGGGCAGGTGTGGACGGCGCTCGGGACCGGCAAAGACTCCGACCCCATCGACAATGGCCCCCAAGCCATCGTCTACGACCCCGAGAATCCGCAGACGTACTGGGAAGCGGGCATCTATGGCGGCGCCGTTTTCCGAACCGACGACGGGGGCGAAACCTTTCGGTGGCTGGGGACCCTCGGTCACTGTGACTTGGTCAGCATCGACTTCACGGATCCCGAGCGCAAAACGTTGCTGGCGGGCTCCCACGAGATGACGGACGTGGTCTCGCTCTCGAAAGACGGCGGGGAGACGTGGCAAGACATTGGCGAAAGTCTGCCGTCGGGCTTCAACTTCTCCACGCTGCCGTTGATCCTCGACACCCAAACGTTCTTGCTCGGTTCGTGTGGCTACGACAAGGGGCGCTGCGGCATCTTCCGGAGCACGGACGGCGGCGATAGCTGGACCGTGGTGTCGAACGACGGCCCGGCGTCAGTTCCGCTGCGCGCTTCAGACGACACCATCTACTGGACCCTGTACGGGGGCGGCATGGTCGTCAGCGAGGATCTCGGCGAAACCTGGTCGAAAACCAGCCCTGGCCCCGTTCAAAGTACCTCCGCCGCGCTGACCGAGCTGCCGGATGGCAGGATCCTCGCGCTGGGAGAAGACTACCCGCTCGTGACGTCGGACAAGGGCAAGACCTGGACGCGCGTGGGCGGCAAGATGCCGTACAAGGGCGCGAACTGCGGCGTCTACGGCATGACCTACTCGCCGGAACAACGCGCGATCTTCATCAACCACAACGACTGCTCGGGCCAAATCACGGACGATAGCGTGTGGAGCGTGCCGTTCGACTACGAAACGCCGTAGGGCAGGCCCGCTCTGGTGGTCGCCGTCACCCTGCTATAGGCTGCCGGCGCTTTGACCTACCGCCGGACGAATGACCGATGACGCAAGGCCGCAAACCCATCCACCGCGACGCTTGGGTCGTCGCGGTGTTCTCGCTGCTGGTTTCGCTCATCGCGGTCTTCGTGATCTTTCCAAGCCAGAGCTTGGTCTCCAATCAGCCTGACCCTTACGAGTTCTCCGCGCTGGGCAAGGCGATCGCGCGGGGTGAGGGTTTTCACGGCGAAATGTTGGGGCGCCGGGCGCCGCTCTACCCCTTGTTGGTGGGCGCCATCTACTTCGTGTTCGGAGAGCACGAACGTCTCGTACAAATCGCTCAGTGCCTGATGCTCGCAGGTATCTGCTTGCTGGTGCGTGACATCGCGATCCGTGTCTACGAACGTCCGCGCGCGGGGCTCATCGCGGGCCTGGCCTGCGCGGTCCACCCGTCATTCTTGCGGTATGTCCCCGACTTCCATTTGGAGGTCTTGCTGACGTTCACCGTGACGCTGATGGTGTGGACTAGCGTGCGCTTCCGCCAAGAGTCGACCTACTCGCGAGCGGTCGCGTTCGGTGTGGCAACGGGACTCGCGTCTCTCACCAAGGCGGTGATGCTGCTCTACCCCGGCGTCTTCGGGTTGTTTTGGCTGTGGGAAGAGCGTGCTCGGCTGCGCGCTCCCCTGAGCAAGCTCGTTCTCCTCGTGCTGCCGCTCGGGCTGGTGGCGGTCAGCATGGCCCTCACCATCGCCCCGTGGACGGCCCGCAACTATGCCGTCAGCGGTAAGCTCGTGCCGATCAGCACGGGCCTGAGCGACGCTTTCTTGCGCGGCTTCGTGTTCAGCAAGACCGAGTACATCACGTTACGGGAGCCGCCCTACACGGGCGCCGAGAACGAGGTCAACGCACAGTTTCGCGCGTTGTGCGCGGCCGAAGGCAAAGTTTGGGAGCAGGACCCGCTCGAGACGGAGGCCATTCTCGGCAAAGAGGCCAAGCGCAAGCTCGCGGCCGAGCCCGGCGCGGCGATCAAGAAGGCGCTGATCGGCGTGTTCACGTTTTGGTACCAGATGACCAGCTTGAAGACCTCGCTCGTCGCGGGGGTGATGGCGCTGGGCGCTTGGATCTTGGCGGCCATCGGCGTGCCGCAAGCCCGTCGTGAACGAAGGCGGCAGTGGCTCGTGTTCGCGCCAGTGCTGTACCTGAATTTCTTCCTCGCAGCGCTGCTCTCGCTGGGACGCTACTCCGTGCCGGTGCTGCCGACGCTGATCGTCGCCAGCGCCTTCGGTCTAGACGTCCTGCTCTCGCGGCTCTGGCCGGGCAAGCTCTCAGGCGGTGCTGGCGCCTGAGGCCAGCCGCGGACGGCTGAAGAACTCCACGAGCATCGCCGCGGCTCCGAGCAGCGTGACGTTCGCCAAGTACACCGAGTAAAAAAGGAAGACGAACACTGCTCCCTCGTGCGCCACGTGGGCCGGGGGAATGTACGTCGCGAGCCCCGCATACAAAGCCAGCTGAACGACACCGAAGAAGCCGGGCGCGTTGGGAGCGCTGAAGCCGAGCGCCAGCACCCCGAGCACGACCGTCGCTTGGGCGAAGCTCAAAGGGGGCATGCTCACGGCGAGCCCCAGCTGCTGTAGCGCCCAGACCTGGCTGCCAACCGAGATGCAGGTCACGGCCAGGTACGGGATCGAGTAGCGGACGTTGGTGAGGAAGCTCAAGCCCTGGCTCAAGCGTTCGACGATGTCGGCCACGCGCGTGGCAAGCTTCTTCGACACCAGGCCGACCACCTTCTCGGTGATGCGCCGAGCCGTAGCGCGCAGCCAGTAGAAGGCGGCCATGACCAAGAACGCGCCCGCGAAGAACAGCGCGGCGATGCGTGCGGTTTGCGGGATTACCCAGACCGGAACCGGCAGCGTTCCAACGTGATCCGGCAAGGGGCTTTGCGGCGTTGCGATCGCGAGCCCGAGCAGCAACATGCCGCTGAAGACGATACCGTCCAGAATTCGCTCCGCGCCCACGGTGCCAGTGATGGCCCAGCCCGACAGCCCACCCTTTTCGCGTAGCATCGCGGGCCGCACCATCTCGCCGATGCGAAGCGGCAGGTACGTAATGAAGGCCATGCCGATCGCGTTGATGGTCAAGGTGCGTCGGAACGGCACGTTACCCAGCGGCGCGTACAAAAAATGACACCGCGCAAAACGGGTCAACATGTTGAACACCATCGCCAGGCAGAAGGCCACGAAGTGGCCGACTTTCAGCGACTTGGTCCAACCTGCGGGTGGTAAGAGCGGAAACCCACCTCGCGCGAGGATCCAGACGAACGCGCCGATGAGGATCACGGACGCAACTGCAGCGCGCAGGTTGCGATTTCGCTTCGAGCCTTCGGTGGTCGGCTGCGCGTCGTTTGAAGATTGTTCGGGGGGGATCACGAGACCTAGGATCAAGTTACCAGGCCCGGCCGACAGAGGCCATGGTAGACGAGCGGCATGCCCTGGCTCGTTACTACCGGACCGGCGCTGTTGTACGCCGGTGCTTTCGGAATTTGCTTCCTTCTAGTGTCGTTGGGAGTCGGGCGTCGGGCCTTGATTTGGATGGGAGTTGGCGCCGATGTTTCGGCTTTCGAGCGCGGCGCGCTGGCGTTGGCCCTAGGCGCGGGGCTGCTTCAGGTGGTGTGTCTGGCTTTGGGCGTCTTCGGCGCGTTGACGACGACGAACGTCCGCCTCTTGAGCGGCGTCGTGGCCGTTGCTGCTGCATTCGACGCGTGGGCCGTGATCCGACGCGCGCGCGCGACCTGGACGCTTTTGGGAACCCCGGCCTGGCTGGGCGCCTGGCTGCTCGCCCTGTTGCCCGGGCTGCTGCTCGCGCTGTTGTCGGCGCTGACGCCCACCGTGGACCCCGACGGCATGGGCTACCATCTCACCGTACCCAAGCGCTGGTTGGCGGCGGGGTCGCTCGAGTACCTGCCGACGTACCCCTATTCGAACACGCCGATGGGCGTGGAGATGCTGTTCACGCTGGGCCTGTCTTGGGCCGGCGATGCGGCTGCCAAGCTCATCCATTTTCTGATGGGCTTGGGCGCCGCGCTCTCGTTGTACGCGGCCGCGAAGCGTCTGGCGTCCGGCGTGCTGCCCGCGTTGGCGGTAACGCTGCTGCTGTTCGGTCCGTTTGGCGTCGCGTCGTTGATGGGCTGGGCGTACGTCGAAGCCGCGACCGCGTGCATGCTGGTGGCCTCCGGGCTCGCTTGGTTGATTTGGTACCAAGGCCGCGCGGCCGCGCTGCTGCGGCTGTCGGGGTTACTAGCCGGCATAGGCGTTTCCTTCAAGATGACGGCGGCGCTCCTGCCGGTGGCGCTGTTCGCGCTGACCTTGTTGTTGCTCGTGCGTGAAGCGCGCGAGCAAGGTAAGCCCGTAGCGTCGATCGCCAAGCTGCTGCTGCCGATGGTGGCGTGCGTCGCGCTCCCGGTGTTGCCGTGGTTCGCGCGCTCGGCCATCGTCACCGGTAATCCGTTCTTCCCGATGTTCGCGTCGCTGATTCCGTCGCGGGACTTCACGGCGCTGCAGTCCAAGCAGTTCGATCAGTACAACCGCTACATGGTGTGGGGCGTAGGCTCCGGCGGGAGCTGGGGCCTCGGGCTCCGGAAGGCGATCTTGGGCTGCGCGCTGGCGGGGCTGGCGCTACCAGGCGTCGTGATTGCGTGGCGGCAGCGAACGTACGTCGCGCGCTGCACGGTGCTGGTCGTGTTGGTTACGCTTTTGGTGCAGCTGGCCGCGGCCGGGCTTTACAAGCGTTACTGGATACCGCTGCTCGCCATCGCGGTGCTGCCGATGTTGCTGCTGCTCGAACGCTGGCTTCGGGCCGCGTGGGCCGGCAAGGCCCTGGTGGTCGTAACGGCGCTGCTGTCGCTGATCGCGGGCAAGCAGATCTTGAGTAGCGTCAATGGCGACGTGGCGGGACTTCTGAAGACCTCGCTCGGTTTGCAGCAACAGAGCGCTTTTCTGCAGCAACAGCTGCCGTTGATGCCGCTGTATCAGGCCGTCAATCGTGACGCGCCGGCCGATGCGGGCGTGATGTTAGCCGCCTATTGCTCGGGCTTTTACATCGATAGGGCCACGTTTTGCGCCGACATCGTGCAAAGCTCGCTCCGCTACTCGAGCTGGGACGAGTTCAAGTCGGACGTGGTGCGTCTCGGGATCACCCATGTCATCGCCCCCCGCAGTTGGGAAGAGCCGCGGCCGGAGTCTGACACTCCGCCTCCGCTGCAAGTGGGTAACACCTCTTACTTGATCCGCGAGCAGGAGCACCTCATGGTCGGGCGCGCCATCCGGGAGCACGGGCGTCTGCTCCTGCCGGCGGCGGACCAGGGCCTCTACGCCCTCGACGTGGAACGCCTGCAATGAGCGCGTTCACGGCGGGGCGCCTCGGCAGCGGGCGGGCGGTATGAACAAGAGACGCCAAAGATTTTGGATCGTGATTGCGCTGGGCATTGCGCTGCTAGGCGCGAGCGGCTGGGCGGCGCGCAAATGGATCAAGGCAGTTCGCCAGCGCGGCGCGACGGCGCTGCTGGCGGCGGTACCGACCGGACCCCGCACGGCTCAGCCGCTCGAAGCCGCCGAGATGATCTACGATCAGAAGCTTTTGCCTGGTTGGGACGACTGGGGTTGGGGGGCCCATCAGCTTGGCAATGGCCCGGCCAAGATCGTCTTCCAAGGCTACGGGGGCTGGCTGCTGCACCACTCGGAGTTGGCTTGGCGCTACGGCGGCGTTTCTTTCCGCTTCAAAGCGCCGCCCGCGTTCGGGAATTTTTTGCAGGTTTCTCTGCGCCAGCTCGGCAAGCCGGACGACACGTTCCCGCTCGTCGTGGTCGGTGAGCGTCACATCGCGCCCGTCGACGGTTGGCAAGAAGTGCTGATCGATTGGCAGGAGCTCAACCCCGATCGATTGCCTTTCGACCGGGTGATGATCGGCAGCCACGTCCAGGTCGGCCCGGAGTGGGTCGAGCTGGACCGTGTGATGCTGACGAAGGCAGCAGCTTCGAGCACGCAGCAAGGTACGCTAAGGGTGCAGTGCGGGGGCCCGTCGCGCCCGATCAGCGAGCTGATTTACGGTTCCTCCACCGAGCAGTGGGAGAGCGGTCAGTCTGCTCAACGCCTCGGCGGCAACCCCTTGTCCCGAAGCAACTGGGATCTCGGCGCGTGGAACGTGGGCCATGATTGGTTCTTCGAGAACCATTCCAGTGGTGACCGCACCATGTTTCAGGCGTTGGACATCGCGGCGGAGCAGCGCCACAAGATGGCGGTGGTGGTGCCGATGCTCGGCTGGGTCGCGAAGGACAAGGTCTCGTCCGGCTTTCCGCGCGCCAAGTTCGGCGAGCAACGCAAGCACGACCCCAGTCGACCCGAAGCCGGCGATGGCTATCGCGCGGACGGCACCGCCATTGCTCCCGGAGATCCGAGTGAGACGAGCGTGCCGTTGTCACCCGAGCTCGTAAAGTCGTGGATCCAGAAGGTGTTGGCCCAGGATGCAGCGCGTGGCGCGCGCAGCATTCACATGTACATCCTGGACAACGAACCCACGCTCTGGAACGTGACGCATCGGGACGTCCATCCCAATCCACTCAGCTACGATGAGCTGCTGGAACGTACCATCAAGTACGCGACTGCCATTCGCGAGGCGGACCCCGCCGCCGTCATTGCCGGCCCGACGGAGTGGGGCTTCACCGGCTACGAATACTCCGCCGTCGATCGTGAAGCGGGCGTGAGCAACCGCCCGGATCGGCGCGCGCACGGCGACAAGCCGCTGGTGGCCTGGTACCTCAAGAAGCTAGCCGAGCACGAACGAGCCACCGGTAAGCGTTTGCTGGACGTCTTCGATCTGCACTTTTACCCGGCCGCGGAGGGCATCTACGACGGTAACCTCGTCGATGCGCGCCACCAGGAGCTGAGGGTGCGCTCGACGCGCGCGCTTTGGGATCCGGAGTACGCAGACGAGTCGTGGATCAAAGAGAAACTACGGCTGATTCCGCGGATGAAGGCGTGGGTCAGCGAAAACTACCCGGGCGTGAAAACGTCACTGGGCGAGTGGAGCTTCGGTGCGCCCGATGACATCAGCGGCGGGCTGGCTACAGCCGAGGCTTTGGGTCGGTTCGGCCAGCAAGGCCTGGATGCCGCGTTTCATTGGGGGCAACTGAAGGAAGGGACTCCCAACTACTGGGCGTTTCGCGCGTTTCGAAACTTCGACGGCAAGGGCGCGCGCTTCGGCGATGTTTCGGTGGCAACGAAAGAGATGCCGCAGCTTTCTCTTTTTGCCTCCCGTGACAGCGGCATGACTCGCTTGGTGTTGGTGTTGGTGAACCGCGATCTGACGACGCGGGTAGACGCCAAAATCGAGCTGGACGGCTGCGGCAACGCCGGCTCGTCGCGTATGTTCAGCTACGCAGCCGATTCCAAAGGATTGACAGAAGGCTCATCCGTCTCGAACCAAAACGTCGTGACCACGACCGTCGAGCCGTTTTCCTTTGCCGTGGTGGAAGTGCTGCTCGCGCGAGACGCTGTTCGCTGAAGCTGGCTAGTTACAAGCGCGCCCCACTTAGCTTCCAGTGCATTGGAATCTGATGTATGGTCGCCTCGGTTTTGTCTCATGGCTGAAGCAAAAGTTCCCGGTCAAACCCCGCTCGATCCAGCCGCACCCATCAAGGGCCGCGCCACCTTCGGCGGGCATCTGTGGATTTGCCGGGTCGATCACTGGTTCAAGAACGTGTTCGTCCTGCCCGGCATCATCGCCGCCATCGGCGTCGACCCTGGGCACGTCAGTCCGAACCTGTGGTTCAACATCGTGGTCGGCCTAGCTTCGGTTTGCTTGGTGGCATCGAGCAACTACGTGGTGAACGAGGTGCTGGACGCAGCGTCCGACCGTTACCACCCCGTCAAGCACAAGCGTCCCGTGCCGTCGGGCAGAGTCAACATCCCGCTGGCCTTCGTGCAGTGGATAGCGCTGATGATCGTCGGTGTCGGCCTCGGCAGCCTCATCAACACCGCCTTCATGCTCACGGTGCTGTCGCTGTGGGTGATGGGCTGCGTTTACAACATCCGCCCCGTCCGCAGCAAAGACCTCCCGTATTTGGACGTGTTGTCGGAGTCGGTCAACAACCCGATCCGCATGCTCGCCGGCTGGTTCATCGTGGGTACGGACTCGGTTGCGCCCGCGTCGCTGTTGGCCAGCTACTGGATGGTCGGCTGCTACTTCATGGCGATGAAGCGCTACGCGGAGTTCCGTGACATTGGGGACCCGGCGCGTGCCGCTGCGTACCGCAAGTCCTTCGGCTACTACACCGAAGAGCGACTGCTGGTATCGATCATGTTCTACGGCTCTGCCGCGATGCTGTTCCTCGGCGCCTTCGCCTTCCGGTACCGCCTGGAGCTCATCCTCGCTTTCCCCCTGGTCTCGCTGGTGATGGCCATCTACCTGATGCTCGCCTTCCGTAAGGACAGCGCCGTGCAGCGTCCGGAAGGTCTGTACAAGGAGCCGATCTTGATGGGTTCCGTGGTCCTCTGCGCGGTCGTGGTCTGCATCGGTCTGCTCGTCGACATCCCGGTGCTGACGAAGATCTTCGCGCCCACGGCGCCCACGATCGAGCAGCGACGCTGAGCGGCGAAAGCCCTGCGCTCACTCCACGAACTTGGAGACGAGCATCACGTAGGCAGCCTGGTAGTAGATGCCCGGCTCCGTGATTTCCCACGACTGATCATGCTCTTGGACCGGGTCCCAGCCGGTGTTGAAATCCAAGTAGGCCTTTTGCAGCGGCTGCTGGCGCAGGCGTGACGTCGTGCAGCGGCTCTGCGGTTGCGAGGCGCAGTACTGGTGATTGGGGCCGCCGGGAACGTAGCCCGGGGCCGGTCCCAATCGTGACTTCTGCGCGTCGTCGTAGTCCGCATCTCCATCGCGAAACCACGCATGGAAGATCTGGTTGGCGGACTTCTCGGCGCCGTACGCGGACATGTTGGTCAGGTAGACCATGCCGAGCGCGTTCACGCCGTGAAACGAGTTGAGCAGGCCTTCCGCGCGCTCCGCGAACGTCCGGGTGTCAGCGGGCCTCGCGGCGCCCATGCCGAGAAGCTCCAAGTTCGTGTTCGCGACGTTGGCGCGCACCATGCTGTGGGCCCAGTGGAAGCTGTCCGCTCGCATGTACGCCCGGTAGAGGTCGAGCTCGGGCTTCAACCCGTAGATGTCGACCGTACGGGCTTGGCTGAGCTTCCGCTCGACTATGCTCGCCTTGACCGCTGCGTTGGCGGAAGGGAGAGCGGCGTAGAACAGCAACCCCTCGCCTTGCTCGGGATCGTAGGCCGACCAGCGATCTTCGCGCATGGGACGAAGGCTCTGATAGCCCTTCACGATCTCGTCCGCGTAGATTTGCTCGCCACTCAGGGCAAATAGGTAAATTGCCGCCACCACGCTCGCCTCCGCCTGGTTGGCCTCCGGCTTGTCGGCGTCTCCCGAGCGTATGGTGCCGTCGTCGCACTCGGTTTGGCGTGGGTTTCGCTTGAAGTGGTCGAAGGCGCGCTTGGCGCGCTCACCGAGGGCCTCCGCGTAGCTCGCCAAAGCTGGCACCTTGGCGAATACCAGAGCCGCGTGCGCGAACATACCGGCTGCTGAAATCGTCGCCGATGAACAAGCCCCCGGGTAGTAGTAGCGCGGAAACCGCGAGCGCTCCGGTATCGGATCACCATGATCGAGGTTGCCCACCTTGATCAGCACGCCGCCGTTCAGGTCCGGCGCCTGCATCTTCATCATCCAGTCCAGCTCGACCTTCAGCTCGTCGAGCAGGTCCGGTATGCCGTTTCCGGACTCGGGAATTCCGTAGTCGTCGGTGAACACCCCCGGCCGGTCCTGATAGGCCGTGAGCAACTGGTGCACTGCGGGCTGGGCGAAGGTGACGTACTTGTTCACGTCGCCCGCGTCCCACCAACCACCGGACAGGTCGCGCGCGGTCCGCTGGTTATCGCGATCCTTGACGCTGCGCGCGGCCTTGTCTTGGTTGGGGCCGATGTAGTCGGCGCCCGCGGTCCAGCATTTGTCACCCACGCACGCGGACGGCTTCTGTTTCGGGAAGTTGGCCCGCTGAAAGTAGAACACCTTGGTCGCGGCCCGCAGTACGTCGCGGTAAACCGAGGGCTTGATGTCGAAGCGGTAGGAGCGAACGCCTCTTTCACGATCCACCACGCAATACGAGCCTTCCGCCGTCACCGACGAGAAGTCGAACCAAGCGCCGCGGTCGCCGGAGGTCTTCTGCACCGCTCCGCCGCTCCAGGGAACGGGCTTGCCGCTCATCAGTAGCTTGCCCTGGTCCCACGACCGAACCTCGTAGACCTTACCAGGAACGAGCTCCTCCGATGCGTTCCAGCCCTCGACAGGGTCCACCAGGACAGCAACCTTTTTAGCGCTGGGGCGATAGCCGAACTGGTCGACGCGAATCAACTCGCTCACCGGCGTCTTCTCGCAGCTGATGAATTCGGCCGCGACTCTGGCCGACTCGCCGGGATCGCCAGGCCTCGCGGCAGGAGAAGTTGGGGTTGCCACTAGCCAGGCAGCGGGTGGCTGTTCCCGCGCGCACGCCGCAGCAACGAGGCAACCGAGCGTGGGCAAGAGCTTGCGTCGAATCAAGGGCGAAACTCCGGAGAAAATACGGGGGCGGCGACCAGCATAGCACCCGCCGGACTGAACGAGCGTTCGCCTCTCAAACCCAATGTAAGCAGGCGCCGCGCGACGAAGCGAACCTAGACGCGAGCACGCAGCGGGTGTACGTCAGAAAGGAGAGTGTCCACTGCCGTTGAAACGTCGCGCGCTGGGTCACGCGCGCAGCTGGCTCCGTCGCTGTTGGGCTGGGCGCTGCGGCAATGCCCGCCTTTCACCGTCGCCCGCATCATTTCGGCAGCGTTGCGCCTGGGTGGGGCGGAGGTCGCGCCTTCGGTGATTTTCTGGGGGATGCCCACGCTCATCGGTGCGGCTTCGCAGCTGCAGATTGGCGAGCTTTGCGGCCTCAACTTCGGTTGCTACTTCGAGCTGGACGCCCCCGTAACGCTCGAGCCGCACGTCGCGGTTGGGCACGAGGTCATGTTCCTGACCCGTACGTACGAACCCGGTGAATCGGGGCGCGGTGCTCGACCCAGCGGCGCGAAACCCATTCGAATCGGAGCCGGCAGCTGGCTGGGCTCGAGAAGCACGATCTTGCCCGGTGTTACGATCGGAGCTGGCTCGGTGATAGGCGCCGCGGCAGTGGTGCGGAGTGACGTGCCACCGAATACGCTGGTATCGGGAACACGTCGCTTGTCGCTCGAAAAATGGCGAGGATAACGGATGAAGGACTTCACATGATTGCGCGCAAAGATGCCTACGAGATCATAATCGCGAGCTTGCACGAGGTGTTCGCCCAAAACGGCGCGCCCGTGCCCGACGCGCTCGCCGAGGATACGGTGCTGGTCGGCAACGATCCGGTCCTAGACTCGATTGGCGTGGTGCAGCTGATCGTCGAGGTCGAGCAGCGCGTCGAAGCCAACCACGGCATCTCCGTCACGTTGGCAAACGACAAGGCGATGTCCGCGCGCAACAGCCCGTTCCGCACCATCGGGGTGCTGGCCGACCACGTGATTGCCACCGCACAAGAGGCTTCGTGAGCAGCGAGCTACCCGTCATGCTGATCACCGGCGCGCGCAAGGGCATCGGTCGCTACCTCGTCGACCACTACCTAGCCAAGGGCTACGCGGTCGAAGGGTGTAGCCGCGGTGAGGTCGAGATCGACAACCCGAACTATCGTCACCACCAGGTGGACGTAGCCGACGAAAAGGGCGTCCGGCACATGGTGGCGGACATCACCAAGCGCCACGGTCGCATCGACGCCGTGCTGAACAACGCCGCCATCGCCAGCATGAACCACGTGCTGCTGACGCCGGCGAAGTCGGCCAACCGCATGCTGGAGGTGAACGTCACTGGCACCATGCTCGTCTGCCGGGACGCCGCCAAGGTGATGATGCGCCGGAAGTACGGCCGAATCGTGAACTTCACCACGATCGTCGCGCCCATCGCCCTGGCGGGCGAGGCCGTGTACGCGGCCTCCAAGAGCGCAGTCGTCACGTTCACCCGCATCCTAGCGTTCGAGCTGGGTCAGTGGGGCATCACCTGTAACTCGTTCGGGGCGACGCCGATCATGACCGACATGATCAAGGGCGTCCCGCAGCCCAAGATCGACGCCGTCGTCAACGGGCTCGCCATCAAGCGGCTGGGCACCCCACAGGACTGCGCCAACGTTTGCGACTTCTTCGTCAGTCCCTCGAGTGACAACATCACCGGCCAGGTCATCTACTTGGGCGGTATCACCTGAAGCTAGGCGACCCATGAACGCCGATTGGTTCTTCGATCGTCTGTTGGAATGGGGGGACCGACAGGCGCTCGTAGCGAGCGGCAAGCCGACTACTTACGCTGCGTTGCTGGCGGCGAGCCGCGAGTGGCGAGGGCGCTTCGCCGACAGTGGTCTTGCTGCCGGTGACGTCGTCGCGATCGAGGGCTCGTTTTCTTTGCAGACCTGCGGCGCCTTCTTGGCGGCCATGGGCCTAGGCGCGATCGTGGTCCCGTTGACGCCGCTGATGCGGGCTCACCGGGACAACTTCCTGAGCATTGCCGAGGTTTCGTTGCTCGTGGAGGTCGACGAATCCGACGCGTTCGCGCTCACCCCGCGCGACGCCCGCGTCACGAACCCGTTGACGCAGAAGTTGCGCCAACGGCAGCACCCGGGCTTGGTGATCTTCTCGTCGGGCTCGACGGGGGCGCCTAAGGCCATCCTCCACGATCTTTCGGCAATTCTCGGGAAATTCCGTACGGTCCGGCAGCAGAAGACAACGCTGACCTTCCTGCTGTTCGATCACATCGGCGGCATCGATACGATGCTGAACACGTTCGGCAGCGGTGGCTGCGTGGTGACCGTTGCCGAGCGCACCCCGGAGCTGGTCGCCCGCGCCATTGAAGAGCATCGGGTGCACACCCTGCCGACTTCGCCCACGTTCTTGAATCTGTTTCTCATCTCCGGGGTCTGGCAAGAGCGCGACTTGTCCTCACTCAAGGTCATCGCCTACGGTACCGAGCCGATGCCGCAAAGCACGTTGGACCGGCTGCACGAGGCGTTCCCCGACGTGGCCCTGGTTCAGACCTACGGCATGTCCGAGCTGGGGGTGCTGCGCTCGCGCTCGCGCGACTCGACGTCGCTCTGGATCAAGTTCACGGGCGAAGAGTTCAACGTGAAGATCGTCGACGGAATACTATGGGTCAAAGCCGACAGCGCGATGCTGGGCTACCTCAACGCTCCGGATCTGTTCGACGCCGAGGGGTGGCTCAACACTCAGGACGCGGTCGAGACGGACGGTGAATACCTCCGAATTTTGGGCCGCAAGTCGGACCTGATCAACGTCGGCGGGCAGAAGGTGTATCCCGCCGAGGTGGAGAACGCGTTGCTGCAATTGGACAACGTGGCGGACGTGGCCGTGTTCGGCAAGGCGCACCCAATGATGGGTCAAATCGTCGCCGCTCGGTTCAACCTGAAAGAACCCGAGCCGCTCGACCTCTTCAAACGTCGCATGAACGCGTTTTGTCGCGAACGCCTGGCGAAATTTCAGACTCCGCTGTGGGTCGAGCTGGTCGAGGCAAGCCAGTTCGGAGCGCGTTTCAAGAAGCTGCGTCAATGAACGTCAAACGTGAGGAGCCGAAGGAACGAGCGGCGTGGTTGCGTGCGATGAGCGCGCTCGCGATTCAGTTCGTGGGCATTCATCCCCGGCTGCACGCGTACAATGTCGCGACCAGCATCCTGCCTCTGAACAGCGGGAACCGGCTGCGCGCGAAGCTGCTGCGTGGCCTAGGCTTCGACGTGGGCGAGGGGACCGAGGTCCGGGGACCCATGAAGATATCCGGTCCGCGCGGCATCGTGCCGCGGCTGAGCATCGGTCAGAACTGCCGCATCGAAGCCGAGTGCTTGCTGGAGCTGTCGGACGCGCTGCGAATAGGCGACTCCGTGACCCTGGAGCCCGGGGTGATGATTCTGACCAGCACGCACGAGCTGGACTTCCCCCAGCATCGAGCCGGCAAGATCATCACCAAGCCCGTCAGCGTGGGCGACGGTGCTTGGCTGCGCGCGCGCGCCATCGTGCTTCCCGGCGTCAACATCGGCGCTGGGGCGATCGTCGAAACGGGTGCGGTAGTTAACAAGGACGTAGCGCCCAACACCCGGGTCGGCGGCTCACCAGCGGTCAAGCTGGAGGCACTGAGCAAGCCCAATGAGACGTAAGCTGCTCCTCGGTTGCGCGGCTGTCGGCGTAGGCTTGGTCGCGGCGATGGCGCTACCCCGCTACGAACGGTTCTTTGGTCGCAAGCGCCTGCGTTTTCCTTACCTTTCGCGGCCGATTCCCGCCGCTACCTACGCCGCGCTCGCGGCCAAGCGGGGCTGGTCGAAAGCCGAAATCGTCGTGACCGACGGGCTCACGCTGCGTGGTTTGGTGCGGCCTCCCGGCTCGAAGGACAAGCCGTGGGTCTTGTTCTATCCCGGCAACGACGAGTCTCAGCTCGAACGCGGCCAAGGCTTCTTGGCTCGGGTTGGTGGTGATGCCGACCTGGGCTTGGCCATATTCGCCTACCGCGGCTACGACGCCTCCGACGGCAAGAGCGAGCTTGCCGGCATTCGCGCCGACGCTCCGCTCATCCTGACGCGCTTGTGCGAGATGCAGGGCATCAAGCCTGCTCAGGTGCACCTGGTCGGCTTCTCGATCGGTGGCTACGTCGCGGTCCAAGCTGCGCGCGGCGCAGTCCAGAGCGGGCAACGTGCGTGCACGCTCACGCTCCTCGCGAGCGTGGACGACATCGTCATGTATCAGCCTTCGCGCTTCGAGAAGCTGAGCGTCGGCGACGACTACCAAACACGGCCCTACTTGGGCGAGGTGCCCGCGCCCGTGCTGGTACTGCAAGGTGCAGCCGATCTCACGCTGGACGGCGCGGCGCAAGGGCGAGCCATTGCCCAAGCGCTCGGCGAGCGGGCCAAGTACGTAGAATTCGCAGGGGTCGGGCACGTGCCCTTGCTGGAAGAGCCGGGGGCATTGCGTGCGATGTCGGAGTTCTTCGCCGCGCACGCGCCGTAGCGGTTGGCTCGCGGCTTCAGCGCCGCATGAAGGGGCGTTCCGCGATTACATGGAAGCCGTAGGCCACGACGAGCGCGACCAAGCTCCCCAGCACGGCGAGCGACAGCGTGAACGCCGCGCCCGTGACGCCCAGGCCGCGCAAGGCGAAGTAGCCGAGCGCTAGTACCGGAAGGTGCGTGAGATAGAGACTATAAGAGAAGTGGCCAAGGCCGACCAACGGCCGCGATTCGAGCAGGCGCAGCGGGAGGCTGCGCCGGCCGGCGATGCTCGAACGGGTGAGCTGAACGAGCAGCGTGGCCGTCGCAAGGCCCACCAGAGGGTCTACCAGCGGCTTGCAGGAAAACCAGAGTGAGGCGGCCAGGTTGCTGAACAAGACGCAAGCGAGCCAGAGGGCTCCCGACAGCAGCTGCCAGGGCACCTGCACCCGCAGTCGCTGTTCCAGAGGCCTCGCCCCGAACCCGATGCTCGCCGCCGCCATGCCGAAGCCGAAGAGCAGCAGGTACCAGGGGATTGCGGTGGCCGCGGCGGCCGGCGCGAACAGCAGCGGCGCATAGCCGAGCGCACCCGCTACCAGCAGCGCGCCAAAATCGAGGCGTCGCCAAGCGGGGAGGAGAACGAGTGGAAACAAGAAGTAGATTTGCCACTCGGTGGCCACGCTCCACAGCGGACCATTGAGCTGGTAGCTGTACTCGGGCACCCAGTTATGGATAACGAGCAGGTGGGTAGCGATCGCGCCGAGGTCCAGGCCGGGCAGGGAGTCATCCCAGATTGTGCCCGTGGACGTAGTGCGCAGGACCGGTACGGTAGCGAGCAGCGCCACGGATAGGGCCACCGTCGCGAAGTACGGCGGCAAGATCCGCTTGGCACGACGCCACATGAACGGACCGAATGCGACGCGCAGCGGTCGTGCAGACCGGCTCACCATCGGCAACATGAGGCAGTAGCCCGAGAGCACGATGAAAATCGCGACGGCTTCGTGGCCATAGGCGAAGGCGCGTTTGAGCGCCCGCCAGGGCCCCGTCAGGTTCTCGGCGGAGAAGCCCGGTATGGCGTGAAAGAGCACGACATAGCCCGCGGCGAGGGCACGCAGCCCGTCGAGGTAGGGCAGCCGGACCGGCTTCACGACGGCCGTGCTCGGCAGGGCGCCGGGCGATCCGCCCTTGTCTCTGCCGCCCGGCTCTGCGAAACCTTCGTCTTCCGACATGAGCGCCTTTCAGTACCAGGAAATGCTGCCGACGGCTGCCGACGAAACACCGTTTCGGCTGCTCACGAAGGACTATGTCTCGACCTTCGAAGCCGCGGGCCAAAGCTTCCTACGCGTCGACCCTCAAGCTCTGACTCTGCTGACCCGCGAAGCCATGCGCGACATCGCGCACCTGCTGCGGCCCGGGCACTTGACGCAGCTGGCGAGCATTCTGAAGGACCCCGAAGCGTCACCGAACGATCGCTTCGTCGCGTTGGACTTATTGAAGAATGCGAACATCGCCGCCGGCGGCGTCCTGCCGATGTGCCAGGACACCGGCACGGCGATCGTGATGGGCAAGAAGGGCCAGCTCGTCTTCACCGGCGGGGGGGACGAAGCCGCCATCGCCCGCGGCGTGTACGACACGTACAAGACGGCGAACCTCCGCTACTCGCAGCTCGCGCCCATCGATACCTACAGAGAGAAGAACACCGGCAACAACCTGCCCGCGCAAATCGAAATTTTTGCGACGGATGGGGACGCCTACAAGTTCCTGTTCATGGCCAAGGGCGGCGGCTCCGCCAACAAGAGCTACCTCTATCAAGAGACGAAAGCGCTGTTGAACCCGGACAGCCTCCTCAAGTTCGTGGATCAGAAGATCCGCGCTCTCGGCACCGCGGCATGCCCGCCCTACCATCTCGCGATCGTGATCGGAGGCACCTCCGCGGAGTACGCGCTCAAAGTCGCGAAGCTTGCGTCCGCGCGGTACCTGGACAACTTGCCGGCTTCGGGCAACGAGCTAGGTCACGGCTTCCGAGATCGCGAGCTCGAGCAGCAGGTGCTGCAAATCGCGCAGCGAACCGGTATTGGCGCCCAGTTCGGCGGAAAGTACTTCTGCCACGACGTGCGCGTGGTGCGGCTGCCACGTCATGGAGCAAGCTGCCCAGTAGCCATCGCGGTTTCGTGCTCGGCGGACCGGCAGGCGGTCGGAAAAATTACGAAGGAGGGCGTATTCCTGGAGGACCTGGAGCATGACCCCGCCAAGTACCTGCCAGAGACGACGCAGCAGGACCTATCCGGAGAGGTGGTCCAGGTGGACCTGAACCGGCCCATGAGCGAAATCCGGGCGGAGCTTTCGCGCTACCCGATCAAGACGCGCCTGTCTCTGTCCGGTCCGCTCATCGTCGCCCGGGACATCGCGCATGCGAAGCTCAAGGAGCGCGTCGACGCGGGGCAGGGGCTGCCGCAGTATTTCAAAGACCACATGGTCTACTACGCGGGGCCGGCCAAGACGCCCGCTGGCTACGCCTCCGGCAGCTTCGGGCCGACCACGGCGGGGCGCATGGACGCTTACGTGGACCTATTTCAATCACACGGCGGCAGCATGGTGATGCTGGCCAAGGGCAACCGCTCGCCGCAGGTCACGGCCGCGTGCAAAAAGTACGGCGGCTTCTACCTGGGCTCGTCGTAAGCACGGGGTGTCCCGCCGGCATCGGGCCGGAGGTCTCGATCGCGGCCGCGGTCAAGGTGCGAGGCGCGGCCAAGGTACTCCTGGGTGACGAGCGAACGCTTCGCGCGGCCGCGGAGCTACGCGGCATCGCGCAGCGACGACTCGTCGCGTGGGACGGCCAGGCTCGCGACGACGCGAAGGTCTACTTCGCTCAGGTCGGAGAGCCGCTGAAGGATAAAGACCGAGCGCCCGGCAAGCCCACCGCACGCGCAGGGAACGCGCAGTTGGAATACGTGGAAGCGGGCTACACCCTCGTCAAATCGTCGCTCAACGCCGCGCTCGTGACGGGGCCAGTCAGCAAGGCTGCCATCGCCCACTCGGGTTTGGACCGCGCGCGCGGGTTCTTGGGCCACACCGAGTGGCTCCAGGAGCTGGACGGCGCGAAAACGAGCGTCATGTGCTTCGTTTGCGACCGGCTCGCCACCAGCCTCGTGACGACGCACGTGCCCATCGGCAGGGTGCCGCGTGAAGTGAAGCCGGCCGGCGTTAGCGCGGCGACGGTAGAGTTGGCGCGGCTGCTCCAGCAACTCGGCCGGAAAAAGCCGAGCCTCGCCGTCGCGTCGTTGAACCCGCACGCGGGGGAGAGCAAGCTGCTCGGCGGCGAGGAGGCAAGCGCCATCGCGCCTGGCATCGCCGCCGCGAGGAAGGTGCTCGGCAAGAGCGCGCTCGTCACGGGGCCGGTCGGCGCGGAGACGGCCTATCGCAAGGCGAGCGCAGGCGGCTACGACGGCGTAGTGGCGATGTACCACGACCAGGCGACCATCCCGATGAAGCTGCTCGCCTTCGGTGACGCCGTGAACGTGACCGCGGGGCTCTCGATCGTTCGGACGAGCGTGGATCACGGCACCGCATACGACATCGCGTGGCGCGGCGAAGCGAACGAAGATGGAATGCGAGCCGCGCTCGACCTCGCGGTGCGCATCGTGCAGGGGCGCAAGGCATGAGCTTCGCGCTCTTCGTGAGCGCATTGGAAGCAGAGCTACCGGGCGCACGCGTCGCGGCCAAGGGCGTCGGGCTCTCGGCCGCCGGAGCCTGGAACGTGCTGGTCGTCGCCCAGTTACGCCAGACGCTACGCGAGCTGGCCGTGGCGCGCGGACGCGACCCCGGCGCGCTGGAAGAGGGGCGGCTGTTCCGCGGTGTCCCCGGCTTCGTCGCGGACGGAAAGAACGCCGCGCGGGAGCGGCTCCTCCACGAGCTGACGCCTGAGCTCGCGCCGCTGGGGGGACTCCACGAAAAGCCGCTCGAAGCGTTTGGGCAACTCTACGAGTTGCTGCTAGCGCTGCGCCCTTCGGACGACGAGCGCAATTTGCGTAAGCGCACCGGCAGCTACTACACTCCAGAAGCGCTCACGGCGCTGGTCGTCGCGCGCGCGCTCGACGCGCTCGGGCTCGACTCGGCTTCAGCGCCAGTTCGCCTGTTGGACCCGGCGTGTGGAGCCGGCGCGTTTCTGGTTCAGGCGGGGCGGCAGCTCGCGCAGCGTTCCGGCCGCGCGTTGGCGCACGTGGTCGCAGAAGAGCTGTTCGGGGTCGACATCAGCCCGCTCGCGGTGGCGGTCGCGGAGGCTTCGCTGTGGCTACTCGCGGACGACGCCTCGCTCACGCTTTCGTCAGCTGGCGCGCACCTCCGCGAAGGAGACGCGCTGTGCTCACCTGTCGAGGCGCGCGCTTTGCGACGTACGGGCGTTGATTTTCAGGAGCTCGGCGGGCGGGGCGGGTTCGACTGCGTGCTCGGCAACCCGCCGTGGGTCGCGTTCGCGGGGCGAGCCACGCAGCCGCTGCCGCCGGCGCTGCGCGCCCACTATCGCCGGGCCTTTCAGGCCTTTCGCGGCTACCCGACCCTGCACGCGCTGTTCGTGGAGCTCGCCGCGCGGCTCGCTCCACGCGGCGTCGTGGCTCTTTTGGTGCCGAGCCCGCTGGCAGATTTGGACGGCTACCGCCCCGTTCGGCGCGCGCTCGCCCAGAGCCACGCGGTGGCTGAGCCATTGCTAGAGCTGGGCCAGGACGCGTTTAGCAGCGTGACCCAACCCTGCTTTGCGCTCGTGGCCACGCCGCGCGTGACGCCCGCCGTAGAACCTGAGCGGAGCTGGGTGCTGACGGAGCGCAAGCACGCGGGCGCCACCGCCGCGGCCGTTTGCACGCCGACGGCGTTGGAACCGCTCGCGCGCTTGCCGAGGCTTCCGCCCGAGCTGTTCGGGGAGATGGGGCTGCAGACGAACAGCGCCGTCACTCGACAGCTGCTGTACCGGGGCACGTCCCCACCCGACGCCTACAGCTATGCGCTCCTCGA
>JAQSWN010000321.1 GCA_029266615.1 Polyangiaceae bacterium | reverse complement strand
GAAGCGTATCGTGATTACCGATTTCGTAGCCCAATAAAAAGAAGGGCACACGATGCCTGCCTTCGCCGAAGCCGAAGACAACCTGAGGCGCGTCGACCTCACGGGAAGAGAACGGCACCTCAAGGGTGCCATGTACGCCATGAGTCACGTGGCCCAGCGCTTTACGCGCAGCGCCCGCAAGACTCTGCCTTTCCTCGTCAAAAGGCGCGCGCGGCTCGTCGCCGAGCCGGTGTGCATCGTCGACCTCGGCGCCGAGCGCGTCGTGGAGCGAGGCCCTGTCTTCGAAATCGTGATGGAGGCGGAAGAGGGCCCCGCGTGGGCCTGCCTCACGCTCGGTCCCGAGGCGCTCGGCGTCATGCTGGAAGGCGCGCTCGGCGGCAGTGAGAAGAACGCCAGCAGCGGCATCGGAGCCGACTTGACGCTCGCGCAGGCCGCGCTCGTCAGCAAGCTCGCCCGCAAGCTCGCCGAAGATTTCGCGGAGGCAGTGAAGAGCGAAGTGGGCATCGTGCTGCGCGCGACCTCCGCTCGTAGCATCCCCGCCGGCGACGAGCGCGATGCCGCTTTCGCGGACGGCCTCCGCTCCGAGTGCGCCTTCGAAGGCATGCCGGGAGACGCGCGCATATCCATCGCCATGGGCGCGGAAGCGCTCGAGAGCGCCGCCAAAGGCGAAGAAGAGCCAGTCGAGGCGAACGACCCGCGCATGAGCGAAGCCATCATCGAAGTTCCGGTCGAGGTCGTCGCGGAGCTCGGGCGGGTACGGCTAGGTCTGCGTCGGGTGCTGTCGCTCGAGGTAGGACAAGTCCTCCGTTTGGCCACCGCCGTGGACGACCCCGTCATCGTTCGCATCGCGGGGGTCGAGAAGTTTCGCGGGGCGCCGGTGATATCGCGCGGGCAGGTCTCGGTCGAGATTCGCGGTCGGCACGAAGATTGAAATAGCGGTCGGTCATGAACGACTCGACTGCGCGCGGTCCGATGGGACCGAGCTCTGATTCGCAACCCGACCCGCGCCACGTGACGCCGCTTTCGGCGCCTCCTGCCGACCTCACCCAGGCCCGCAGCTCCGCAGACTCGCTCTCGTTCGTGATGGACGTACCGGTCGAGGTCACGATCGAGCTTGGCCGTAAAACCGCGAAAATCGGCGAAGTTTTGCGGCTCGGGCCGGGCTCTATCCTCGAGCTCTCCAAGGCCAACGGCGAGCCGCTGGACGTGTACGTGAACAACCGGTTGATCGCTCGCGGCGAGGCAGTCGTGGTCGGCGAGCGCTACGGTATTCGCCTCACGGAGGTCCTGGTCGGCGACGAGCGCGGTGGTCGGGGTTCAAAAGAATGACACCCCTGCGCCAAGCTCTGAACGCGGCGATCTTGACGACCAGCCTGGCCGTCGCCGCGCCCACCTTCGCGCAGGAGGTCGCTCCGATTGGCCCACCACCCGCGCCCGAGCTCACGGCCACCGAGGTCGCGGCGCCGGTTGCGCCTGCGCCCGCCGTCGCTGCCAAGCCCGGTCCGGCGAAGCAGCCGAGCTGGCTCGCGAATCGTCCGGCTCCGAAAGCACCGGTCGCGGGCGGAAAGTCCGCGTTGCCGTCACTAAGCCGTTTGGTGGGGCTCTTCGTGGTGCTGGGCTCGCTCGGCGGCGCTGTCGTCTATTTCAAGCGTAGGGGTCGCGCGCCAGGCAAGGCTCCCGCGGCGACGTCGCGGCTGTCGGTCGTCTCGTCGACTCGCATTGGGCCCAAGGCGCACGCGGTGGTCATCTCCGTGGCGGGGCGGCAGATGCTCCTCGGCGTCACCGACTCTTCCGTCAAGCGCCTCGCTTTCATCGACGAGCTCACGGACGAGGAAGAAGAGCGCGACCGTGGTCGTGAGCGTGACCCGGTGCGCCGCGCCGCCGAGCAGGCGCGCGAGCGTGGCGCCGCGATTGGCGTGCGTAACGTCACTCCGGAGCAGCCGAAGTCCGGCTCCTTCTCGGACATCTTGAAGACCGCGTTCGGCAAGCGTAGCGCGCCCGCGCCGACGGACGCGGCTTCGATCTTGGCCGCGGAGACGCAGGACACGGTCGCCGGTAGGCCCGTGGCCGCAAGTCCGGCGCCGGTGCGGATGCTGGACGTCGAGGGGCAAGCGCAAGGTTTGATTCGTCGCCTCGGTGGTGGTCCGAAGGCATGAACCCGACGACCGCACCCACGCTGCCCATCGGTAGCGCCCAGGGCTTCCTGGAGCAGTCGAGCTTGGCGCCGCCGCTCAAGATCCTGCTCGTCCTCACGCTGCTGGCTCTATTGCCGGCCATCATCCTGACCACGACCTCGTTCGTGCGAACGGTGGTGGTGCTCTCGTTCGTCCGCCAAGGCGTCGGCGCGCAGTCCAGCCCCCCGAGCCAGGTCATCATCGGTCTGTCGATTTTCTTGACGCTGTTCACGATGTCGCCCGTCGTCGACCAAATCAAGACGGTGGCGATCGACCCTTACATGTCGGGAAGAATGACGGACATTCAGGCCTTCGAGGCGGGGACGGTTCCGCTCAAGCGCTTCATGCTGCGCCAGACGCGCGAAGCCGACTTGAAGCTGTTTTACGACGCGACCGCGACCGCCTTGCCCCAGGGCCCGGACGACGTGCCCCTCCGCCTGGCCATGCCGGCGTTCGTTATCTCGGAGCTGACCACGGCCTTCCAGATGGGGGTCATCATCCTTCTCCCGTTTCTCATCGTCGACCTCGCCGTCGCCAGCTTGCTCATGAGCATGGGCATGATGATGGTGCCGCCGACGACCATATCCCTCCCGCTCAAGCTGCTCTTGTTCGTCTTGGTCGACGGCTGGAGCCTCGTCGCAGGCGCGATCCTCCGGAGCTACACTTGACGACCGACGGCGCGGTCGAGCTGTTCCGTAACGCGTTCTTCGTCTGCTGCCTGATCTGCGGCCCGGCCCTGCTCGCGGCGTTGATCGCGGGTTTGATCATCGGCGTGCTGCAAGCGGCCACGCAGGTGAATGAGGCTTCGATCAGCTTCGTGGCCAAGCTCATCGCGGTTGGCATCACGTTCGCGGTGCTGGGCTCTTGGAGCATGAACCAGCTCGTCGAGTACACCAGCCGCACGATTTCGAGCATTGCGGACGTCACGCGCTGAGGCCAAGGCATGAACGGGCTCGAGCTGTTGATTCGAAACGAGGCCGCGCTCCTGGTGCTAGAAGCGATCCGCATCTCGGGCATGATCATCGTGGCCCCGCTCGGGTGGACCCAGGCGCCGAACCGCGTGAAGGCCGCGCTCGTCTTGCTGCTCACGCTCGCCGCCCATGGCGAATTCGGCACGACGCCCGTCATCGACGGGCCCCTCGAAGGGTTGGCGTATCGCGCCGCGGGGGAGATGGCGTTGGGGGTCGCGATCGGCTTCGTTCCCCGCCTCATCATTGCGGGGGTCGAGATCGCGGGCGAGCAGATAGGTCCGATGATGGGCCTCGGCGTCGCGCAGATTTTCGACCCCTCGGCGCAGAGCAGCCAGAACGTCATCACGTCGATTCTGCGCAACCTCGCGGTGCTGCTCGGTTGCCTGGTCGGGCTGCATCGCGTCGTCATTGGCGCTGTCATCGGCAGCTTCCGCGCGGTGCCGGCGGGAACCATTCAGAGCAGTAGCAACCTGACCGAGCTCGTGCTCGCGCTCACTTCCGACACCATCGTGACGGGGGTGAAGCTTGCCATCCCCCTGATCGCGGTGCTGTTGGTCACGCAGGTGGCGCTCGCGTTCGTGTCACGCGCTGCGCCGGCGATGCAGGTGTTTTCCATCGGCTTCGCGGTCACGCTCGCCGTTGGCGCGCTCCTTCTGATCGTGACTTTACCGGACATGTCTTACGACGTGGTCGCCGAGATGTCCCGCGCCGGCGAGCGCATCGAAGCGCTCGTCCTTGCCATCAAGGAGCCGTGAAGGATGTCCGAAGGCGACGACGACAGCGAAAAAACGGAGGACCCAACCCCAGAACGGCGGCAAAAGGCGCGCGACGACGGGCAGTTCGCGCGCGCTCGTGACTCGGGCGCGGTCGCCTCCACCGTAGCCGTGCTCCTGGTGATGAACGGCATTTGGGGCGACCTCGTGGGCCAAATCCGTAACTTTTGCCTGCAGTGCTTCCACGACCCGCTGATCTTGGTGCGAGGGGACATGACCACCGTGCTCGAGCAGACGGTGAAGGTGCTCTTGGTAGCGTGCATCCCCGTGTCGCTATTCGCGTGCCTGGCGGGGATGGCCGCGGGCTTCGCCGAAGCCGGCTTCCATCCGAATTTGGAGTCTCTCGAGCCCAAGTTCGAGAGGCTCGAGCCCATGGGCAAGCTGCAGAAGCTCTTCAGCCCCAAGGAAGGGCTCGTCAACATCGCGATGTCGTTGCTGCGCGTGGGCGTCGTGTCGGCGGTGGCCTACAAGGTACTGGAGAGCGAGTTCCCGCGCCTGGCCGTTGCCTCACGCGGCACGTTGACACTGGCGGCGGTGCAAATCGGCGCGGTCACGTTCAAGGTGGCAGCGTGGTGCACCTTCGCGCTCGGCCTTTTGGCAGTCGTCGACTACGCGCAGTCTTGGTGGAAGCACGAGCAGTCCATCAAAATGAGCCGGCAAGAGCTCAAAGAAGAGATGAAGGGCCAAGACGGTAACCCGCAGGTCAAAGCTCGCCAGAGGCAGCGCGGCCGCGAGATGCTCCGGCGGGGCATCAAAAAGGCGGTCAAGGAAGCCACCGTCATCGTGACCAACCCTACCCACGTGGCGGTCGCGCTCCGCTACCATCCGTCCGAGGGTGCACCGATCGTCGTCGCCAAGGGCTACGACGAGGTGGCGCAGCACATTAAAAAGCTCGGCAAGGAGCTGGGCATCCCCATGGTGGAGAACGTGCCCCTCGCGCGCGGGCTCGCGGAGAAGGTACGCGTCGGGCGAGTGATTCCCGCCGACTTCTACGCGGCCGTCGCCGAGGTATTGGCCTTCGTGTTCCGTCTGCGCGGTCGCGGTCGCGGCGTGCGAGCTTGAGCTGCTGCATAGCGAAAGGTCAACAGGAGGCGGGAGGTGGGCGAGCGTGACTTAGGGTTCGCGCTGCCGCCGGCCAGACTTGAGCGAGGTTCGAAGCGCTGCCGAGCATCGCCTGCGGCGCCAGGTCGGGGGGGGCGGCGCGAACTTCGGAAAATGCTCTGTCTTTGCGAGCTCGGAGCCTGACCCGAGGCTTTCAACTGGCCCAGCGTTTGTCCACGAACGCGCTCGTCACTTGGTAGATGCAGGTGTCGGCGCCGTCGAGAAAACAACGCGTCTGGACGACGTTGCACGCCGTGCCGACCGCCAAGAGTCCCTCGGTCATCAGCCCTTGCACCATCACGCAGTGGTGAGCGGAGTTGTTTTCTACCTCGGCCAGGCCGGGCCCGAAGCGAAGCACTTGCCACCCGCCGATGCCGCGGCCGCGGTTGGTGTGGTGGTACATCTGGTTCAGGTCGTACAGAATGTCTTTGGCCGTTTTGGCGTAGCTCATCACCCGCTGCCGGTGAGCAAGCTCGAACAGCTTGCGACCGAGCTGCATCAGCCCGTACTTCCCCACGTGCGCCTCCAAGATCTCCATGAGGCCCAGCATCCATTCGATGGGGTACCAGCCTTCGGGTTGGACGTGCTTCAGTCGGTCAGACTCCTCTTTGCCCAGCACCTGCTCGGGCATCTTGAGGATCTTGAGCACGGTCAAGATGTCCGAGCCGAGCGTGGTGTGATCCTCGCCGTGGTAGCCCCGAGGTCTGCGGATCGGCATTTCAGCCCCGCAGGCTATCCAACCGGGGGCGAGCGCACCAGCACGGACGCCATGCCGGCGCGGCGGGCGGCTTCCAGCCCCAGCACCGCGTCTTCGAAGACCACGCAGTCGGCGGGAGAAACACCCATGCGCGCGGCGGCGAGTAGGAACATGTCCGGCGCGGGCTTGCCGTGAGTCACGTCTTCGGCCGTGATGACGACTGGGAAGGTCGCGGCCAGACCGATGAGCTCCAAAGTGCGGGTGACGACTTTGCGCTCGCCGCCGGACGCGACGCTGACGGGGCTCGTTCGTGACACTCGGAGCGCCAGCTCCACCACGTCCGCGATTGGCTGCACGGTGGGGAGGAAGCGCTCGTACTCCATACGCTGGCTGGCGGTGACCGCGTCCGGATCCAACGACAGGCCGAACTGCGCATTCAACTCCCGGACGGTGCTCGGGAGAGTCATGCCCGCGCGGCTCGTGAAAAGCTCCCAGGTAAAATCGATGCTCGCGCCGTGAAGAGCCAGCGCGGCCAGCCAGGCGCGATGGTGGACGACCATGGAGTCGGCGAGGGTGCCGTCACAGTCGAAGATGTAGCCACCATACTCGCGGGTGAGAGGCTCGAAGATCACGGCCGCCGTGATAGCACGACGGCGGTTAGTCGACCTCCACGTCGCTTGCGCGCTGGATGATGCGCGACACCAAGCCGTACTCTCGCGCCTCGACCGGGTTCATCCAGTGGTTTCGGTCCGTGTCTTTGAGCAGCTTGGCGTAGGGCTGGC
>JAQSWN010000085.1 GCA_029266615.1 Polyangiaceae bacterium | reverse complement strand
GACTTGCCGGAAGTGCACGAGAGCGTGCACGCCTTGAAGCTCCGCAGTGTGCTGGCGGTGCCGCTCGTCGCGCGGGGAGAGCCGCTGGGCGTGGTGTACCTGGACGACCGCGCCCGGCGCGGCGCGTTCGGGGCGCGCGAGCTGTCCTGGGTACGGCTGGTGGCGACGCTGGCGGCGCTGGCGATCGCCGACGCACGCGACCAGTTGCTGCTGCGCCGCGCCGCGCGTCGGGCGGAGCGCGCCTCTGCCCGACTCCACGAAGAGCTCTCCCGCCGCGAGGCGGAGCTGGACGTCGCCGAGCGCGAGCTGTCACGCGTGAAAAGCGCGCGAGAAACGCGCTTTTCGTACGACGCCATCATCGGCAGGAGCGAGGCGGTGCGCAGCATGCTGCAAATCGTAGACCGCGTGACCGCGACGGACGTGCCGGTGCTCTTGCTCGGTGAGTCTGGAAGCGGCAAGGAGCTGGTGGCGCGCGCGATTCACCACAACGGCGCCCGCGCGAAGGCCCCGTTCGTCTCCGAGAACTGCGCCGCGATCCCCGAACCGCTGCTGGAGTCCACCTTGTTCGGTCACGTTCGGGGCGCGTTCACGGGCGCGCAGCGCGCGCGCTCGGGGCTGTTCGAGGTCGCGGATCGCGGCACGCTGTTCTTGGACGAGATCGGAGAGATGAGCCTCGGCATGCAGACGAAGCTGCTCCGCGCCCTTCAAGACGGCGAAGTTCGCCCGGTGGGAGCGGAGACGGCGCGCCACGTGAACGTGCGTGTCATCGGCGCGACGCACCGCGACCTGCCGGCGCTGGTCGCGGCCGGCAAGTTCCGCGAAGACTTGCTGTATCGCCTGAACGTCATCAGCGTTCGCGTGCCGCCGCTGCGCGAGCGCTTCGGCGACGTTGCGCTGCTCGTTCAGCACTTTTGCAAGCTGCACGCGGGCGTGACCAAGGTCGTATTCGAGCGTGCGGCTTTGGACGCGCTGGCCGCGTTCCCCTGGCCCGGCAACGTGCGGCAGCTGGAGAACGAGGTCCGGCGCGCGCTCGTGCTTTCGGACGGCGTCGTGCGGCTCGAGCACCTGACCCCGGAAATTGCGCTCGCGGCGCGCCCTTCGCGGGCTGCGGAGGAGTTCGACTTGCGCGGCCGCGTGGACGCGCTGGAGGCGGACCTGGTGCGCGCCGCGCTACGCCGCACCGACGGCAACCAGACGCGCGCCGCGGAGCTGCTCGGCCTGTCGCGCTTCGGCTTGCAAAAGATGATGAAGCGCCTGGAAATACGCCAAGGGCGCAGCGACGCCTGAGGGGAGGGGGAGGCCTTGCCTGCGCGCGCAGCTGCGCGCGGCGCGCGCGGGCTCGGCGAACGAGCGCGGGCCCGGCTCCGAACGGCGGCGCGAGCCCGCGCCAGGAACCTCGGCCTACCCCCTCCAAAACCTTGTCCCCGTAGCCGGATTCGGCTAGCGAAGCGCTCGATGTCAGAGCGGCTTCGCCCGATCCTGAAGTGGGCGGGTGGAAAGCGTAGCTTGGCCGAGCGGATCCTGAAGGAGCTGCCCGCGCAGATCGAGACGTACTACGAGCCGTTCGTGGGCGGCGCGGCGGTGTTCCTGGCCCTCGCCGAGCAGAAGCGCTTTGGGCGCGCGGTCATCACCGACAAGAACCGTGAGCTCATCAACCTCTACACGGTGGTGCGCGACGACCTGGTCAAGCTGCTCAAGAAGCTGGAGTCGATGCAGGAGCTGACCCGCGAGGAAGAATATTACGAGATTCGCGCTCAGAAGGGCGGCACCAAAATCGAGCGGGCCGCGCGCTTCATCTACCTGAACAAGACGGGGTACAATGGCCTGTACCGCGTCAACTCCAAGGGCGGCTTCAACGTGCCGTACGGGCGCTACAAGCGCCCCAAAATCTACGACCCGGAGCGGCTCACCATCGCCGCGGTGGCGCTTCAGGGCGTCACCATCGAAGTGCGCGACTTCGAGGAGGTCTGCGCGGAGGCGAAGCGCGGTGACGCCGTCTACCTCGACCCGCCGTACCTGCCGTTGTCCAAGACGGCGAGCTTCTCTGCTTACCACTCCGAGGCATTCGGATTACCGGAGCACGAACGCCTCGCGAAGGTGTTCGCCAAGCTCTCGAAGCGCCACGTCGCGGCCGTGCTCTCCAACTCCGCGACGCCGGATACGCGGCGGCTTTACCAAAACTTCAAATGCTCGGACGTTTACGTGCGTCGCCCGATCAACTCCGTCGCGTCACGTCGTGGCGCGGTCAGCGAGCTGCTCGTCGTATCGAAGTAGCGCTGCTACTCGGCGGCGACAGGCTTGCTGCTGGTGCGGGCCCGCTGCTGCTTCAGCAAGTCGAACGCCGCGACCCGGTACGCTTCCGCGAAGGTCGGGAAGTTGAAGACGGTGTCGATGAACGTCTCGAAGCCGAGCCCCGCGATGATCGCCATCTGCCCGATGTGCACGAGCTCCGTCGCGCTCTCACCGGCGGCGTGTGCGCCGAGCACGACCCCGCTGTGCGGGTGCACGACGAGCTTGAGCAAGCCGTTCTCGGCCGCCGAGATCTGGCCACGCGCGACCTCTTCGAACTTGGCGCGGCCGACGAGCGCGTCGCCGTAGCGCTCGCGCGCCTGCTGCTCGGTGAGGCCGACGCTGCCAAGCTCCGGGATCGTGTAGATGCCGGCGGGCGCGAGGTCGCCCAGCTGGCCGAGGCCGAGGCCGAGCGCGTGACATGCCGCGCGGCGACCTTGCTCCATGGACGTCGATGCGAGCGCCGGGGGGCCGATCACGTCGCCAGCGGCGTAAATGTTGGGCACGCTCGTGCGCAGATTGGCGTCGACGGCGATCAAGCCGCGGGGCGTGACCTTCACGCCCGCTGCGTCCAAGCCGAGACCCGCGACGGGAGCGACGCGGCCGAGCGCACAAAACAGCTTCTCGCTTCGAATGAGCTCACCGCCTTCGAGCCGTGTCTCCACGCTGGAAAGACCGTCGTAGGCGACGCTCTGCAAGCTGCGCTGGCCCAGGAAGTCGCCCCCGGCCTGGCGTAGCTCGGTCAAGAAGTGCTCGACGAGCTCCTGATCCATGAAGCCGAGCGGGCGCTCGCCCTTGTCGATGATCGTGACCTTGACGCCGAGGGCCGCGAAGATGGACGCGTACTCGCAGGCAATGACGCCGGCGCCGAGCACGACCAACGACTGCGGAAGGTACGACACGGACAAGAGCGAGTCGCTGTCGAGGATGTGCTCGTGATCCACCGGCACGTTGTCCGGCGTGCGCGGAGAAGAGCCGGCGGCGATCACGAAATAGCGGCCGCCGACGTGGCGCTTGCCGCCGTCGAGCAAGGTTATTTCCACTTGCTGGGCGGAGGTGAAGCGAGCGACGCCTTGCTGGAGCTCGATGCCGTTTCGGGCGAGCTGCGCTTGCATGTACCGCTCGTGGGCGGAAACGACCTCTTCCTTCCGATCCATCAAGCTGCTCACCTGGAGGTGGGACGGCATCTCCACTTCCATCACGTGGGCGGTAAGCTTGCGAAATTTGCCGAGGGAGAGCGCGGTTTCGCGCAATGTCTTACTGGGGATCGTGCCGTAGCGAACGCACGCGCCGCCCGCGCTCTTGGCGCGCTCGATGAGCAGCACGCGCGCGCCGGCCTTGGCCCCTTGCACGGCGGCCTTTTGACCCGCGGGGCCGCCGCCGATCACGACCAAGTCGTAGTCGCTCAAGAGAGCACCGCGGCCGCTTGGCGGATCGTGTCGGCTTTGGCCAGCACCTTGTCCAGCACCTCCGGGTAGAGCTCGAGCGGCGCGAGCGCGGGGTGCCGGCGTAGGTCCGCTTCCGGTACGCGCTTGGGCTCGAACGCGAAGCGCGCCATCTCGTCGGCGAGCGCGGTGATGCGCACGCTGCTCACGTGCGCTTCCGGCGGCGTCAGAGAGTGGTGGTGACGGATCGACATCTCGACCGCTTCCGGCAAGCCCCAGGCCTCCGCCAAGGTGCCGCCCACGTCGGTGTGCACGGCGCCCGTCGCGGCGACGACGGCCGCGGGCGAAACATGAAGCTTCTGCTCCTGGAGGATTTGCACGAGCGCCTGCAAGATCACCGGGCGCCCTACGTCGTGCAGCAGGCCGCACATGAAGGCGTCTTCGACGTTGCGCCGCGTCGCGCGCGCTATCTCCTGCGCGAACATGGCTGCGCTCACCGAGTGTTGAAACAGCGCCGTGACCTCGGCTTCGAAGCCCTTGAGCTTGAACACGCCGACGCGGAACGCGATCGCGAGGGCAATCTCCCGGATCTTCTGCACGCCCAGGCGTGCCACTGCCTGCTGCAGGGAGACGATTTGCGTCCGCCCACTGTAGAGGGGCGAAGATACGACGCGCAGCACGTGCGCGGCCATGGCTTGATCCTTACGGAGCAGCTCCGCGATGGCGCGCGCGTCCGTGCTCTCTTGCGCCGCGACGTTCGTCACCTCCATCGCCACGCCCGGCAAGAGTGGCAAGTCGACTCGGCCCTGCGCTACTCGCCAGCTGAGCTCGTCCAGCACCGATTGAGGAACAGTTGCATGAATCAGTCGCGCCGCATCTGCCATCTGTGGGACCTCGTGGGACGAGGTGCGCGAGAGCACGCGTCCCGATCATGGAACGGCTACGCCCGCAGGGACTTCAGGCGCTTTCGCCGCCAGCGGTGAGATTCCGCGCTGCGTCACCACTTACGGCTGCGAGATCAGCCCGCCCGACTCGCAGGTCACCTTGAAGCCGCCCAGGGCACAACCGACGTCGTTCCACCCGGATGCGGTGAGGACGAGGCAGTTCTCGGGCTCGCCGGCGTTGTCCTTGTTGCTCGGCTGCCCTTCCACGAAGTTGGAGTAGACGCCCAACACCGGCTTCTCTTTCCAGAACAAGACGCCGGTTCTGACCCACCGCCACTCGCCCTCCATGTCCTCGTCCGACCCGCCGAGCCACGTGCTGCTTTGCTTGCTCTGCACGTAGGTGTTTTCCGCCTTGGACTCGATGCTGACCATGGCCATGTCGAGGCTCTCGCACTTGGCGAAGGCGGCCGTCGCAGAGTCCACGACTCCGCAAAAGGCGTAGCTCTTGCCGTTGAAGAGGCCGCTGGTACACGGCGGGTTGCCGCCGGCGCCGCCGCTCCCACCATCACCGCCGCCGCCGAAAGAGCCGCCCATGCCGCCGCTTCCCGCGCCGCCGCCCTGCCCGCCGATACCGTCGGCGCCGCCGCCGCCGCTACCGGCGCTGCCCGCGGTCGGCTCTCCGGCGTTGCCGCTTCCGCCGCTTCCGCCGCCGTAGCCGCCCTCGTTGCCCGAGCCGCTAATGCCTGACCCGCCGATGCTGGAACCGGAGGTGCCGGTGCCTGCGCTTCCGCCGTCGGCTCGGCCGCCCTCGCCGTTGCCGCTGCCCGCCTCGGAGCTGCTGCCCGCGCGGTTGCTGCTTCCGCTCGAGCCATGACCGGTGCCGGCTTCACTCTGGCCGCCCGAGCCGCTGTGCCCGGACACGTTCGGATTCGGATCGAAGCTCACGCTCGAGTCGCTCGAGCAGGCGCTGACCAGTAGCAGCGCTCCGAGCAGAGCCGCATGAGTCTTACCTTGACGTACACCGACGCGACCCAAAGCCATTTCTTTCCAAGCTCGCATGTCTCGGCGACCGCCGCAAACGGTCGGACGCACCTTCCGACTTAGTAACGCGCGCGCCGTAATGTCAGGCGGCCGCGTCTTCTTCTAGCTCGTGGAACAAGTCCGAGAGCTCGGGGCGAAGGCGCAGTGGAGCGCAAAGTCGGCTCGCCATTTCCAGGAGCTCTCGGTCCAGCTCGTCCGCGCGCTTGCCGGCCTCGCTCACGCCGCGTTGGAAATTTTCGTCCTCGCGCTCTTGGCCTTCGCTGTGCGCCGCGAGCGCCGCGCGCAGCTCTTTGATTTGAAACTCCAGGTCGTCCACCTCGGTCTTGCGCTGCGCGGCTTCGCGATCGGCGGCCTGCGCTTGCGCCTTCCGCACCAGCCAGTCGTCCACCAAGTCCGCCGCGGAGCGGTAGGCGGCGGCGAGCTCCCGGTAGGGTTCCTGCAGGCCCGAACGGCCCTCCCAGCGCAGAATTTCGGCCATGGTGGACTTCATCTGCTCGCGCGGCTGCGCGAGCGCGGTCTGGGCCGCCGTTACGCGCGAAAGCGCCGCCTTCAGCTCGTCGCGCGCTTTGCTGGCGTCGACGCCGAGCGCGTCTACGGCGTGTCCAAAGCGCTGGCGCGTCTCGCGGCCGCGCGACTCGATGCTCTCGAGAGTACGCTGCTCCGAGATCGCTTTGGCGCGAAGCTCGCCGATCTCGCGTACCAGCCGCTTCACCTCGTTGAAGAGGTGCTCGACCTCGGTGGGGCGGCCGCCGACGTAGGCCTTGTTCAACATGCGCTCGAAGACGGCCGTGCGCTTCACCCACTGGTCAATCGCAACCGGCGGCAGCGTCTTGGCCGGGCCCCGCGACGACGCTTCCTCGTTGAACGCCTCCCCCGGCACGCGCACGCCGATCGTGCCCGCGATGCCGAGCAAGTCCGCGTGCACGCGGTGCGCGTCCACGGGGCGATCTTTCGGGTCCTTCGCCAGCATCTCCATGATGAGCTGGTCGAGCTGGGCCGGAATGGACGGGTCCCGCTTTCGCGGGGGCGGCGGCATCTCTTTCAGATGCTTGATGAAGTAGGTCGTGACGTCGGGGGCATCGAACGGGAGCACCCCGCAGAGCATTTCGTATAAAATAACCCCCAAGGCATACAGGTCTGCGCCCGGACCCGCGTCGATGCTGGTGATGCGCTCGGGGGCCATGTACTGGGGAGTTCCGAAGACTTCTCCCGCGCCGGTCAAGCGCGTGTCCTGCATGGAGCGGGCGATGCCGAAGTCCAGCAGCTTGACGCGGTCGAAGCCGTCCGAGCCCTCCGCCAGAAAGATGTTCTCCGGTTTGAGGTCGCGGTGAATGACCTCCAGGTCGTGAGCGCGAGCGAGAGCGCGGGCGATCTGAATCGCGATGGAGAGGGTTCGGTCGAGGGGGACGGAGCCCTGACGCTCGAGCAGATCCGCCACGGTCTGCCCCTGGAGGATCTCCATCACCAGGTACAGGCTGCCCTCGGGGGTTTCGCCCTGGTCGAAGATCTCGATGATGTTGGGGTGAGCGAGCTTCTGGGCGGCCTTGGCCTCGCGGCGGAAGCGCTCGCGGATGACCTCGTTGTTACCCAGCGCCGGGTTCATGACCTTGACCGCGCACGGTCGGTCGACCAGGCGATGACGCGCCGAGTAAACGGTCGCCATGCCACCTTCGCCGATGGCCTCCTCGATGAGGTACCGACCGGCGATGGTGGTTCCAATCAGCGGGTCCTGCAGGGCCGAGAGCGGACCGCCACACAGGAAGCATGCCGTGCTGTCGTTCGGGTACTTCAGCTTGCACGGCGGGCAGACCTTCATGGCTTCTCGAGCCCCACATCCTGCTCAAATCCCGGCTGACTTTCCAGCGGCGGCCGGGAGACCGCAAAAACCCTGTGCTTTTTGGCAGCTTCCTAACGTGCTACGTGTGCCGGGAGGCGTCCCCTGGCATCCGCGACGGACAAACGGCCGGCCCTGAAGGTCGAGGTTCCTGGCTCCAAGGAAGACGGAGTCAAGTTCGGTCGCGTCGGCATCATCGCCGCCGTCGGCTTCGCGATTGGTATCGCGTGGCCCCGGCTCGCGGGAGTGAAGCTCGTGCCGAGCGTTCCTGTACCAGCGGCGGCCGAAGCGTCGGCGCGAGAGCTGACGGGCGCGCCAGCCGAGACCCGTAAGCCTACCCCGGCCGCGCTACCTCCCGCTCCCTCCGTGGCCGCACCGGACAAAGCGCCGGCCGAGCGCGTGCTCATCAGCGACGTGCAGGTCGCGAGCTGTCGCAACGAGCATGGCAAACGTTCCCAGTCGTGCGACCGCGTCGACTTCGACCGCCTCGCCCGACCGCACTTGCGCGACCTATCGGCTTGCCCCGGCACGGAGAACGCAGCCGGCGTGCTCTCGCTCGGCTTCGAGCTGGACTTCGGCGCCGACAAGGTCAAGAGCATCCAGAGCGGCAAGAGCACGTCCTTGGAGCAGGAGGTCGTGGATCGCTTCCTCACGTGCACGAAGGACGCCTTCGCGAACGTGTCCCTCGCCGGCATCGCGCACGAGCAGAAGACGTACACTCTCTATTACCGGCTCGAGCTGCTCGCCCCTGCGGGGAGCGGCCCCAAGCCGAGCGCCGCCGAGCCGGCGGCAGCGCCGAGCGCCGAGTCGACGCCGGCGAGCGGTACCGCCACCGTGAGCTGGGACGTAGCGCTCGTGCGCGCACAGCCTGCGCGCGACGGAGAGGTTCGCGCCCGCGTGCTTTCTGGAACGCGCGTCTCCGTGACCGGCAAGAGCGGCGATTGGTTTCGAATCAAGTACGACGCCAAGGGCAGCCAGGGCTGGGTGTACCGGACCGCGATTGGAATGTGACGGAACGGGCGCATCCCTGCAGCTCGTGTTACAGCTTCCTCTAGTCCGCGATGACTCAACCCAAGTCTCCGCCTCCTAGCTCGGAAGCTTCGGCAGATTCTGGCGCAACCGGGCCCGGGGGCGACGTTGCGCTCGTCCATCGGGTCACCCCGGACGGCGCCGTCCACGTCATCCGCCGCCGTGGGGACCAGTTGGAAGCCGGCGCGCTGCAACCTCTGCGGGAGGGCGCCCCCATTCAGGGGGAAGTCGTCTCGCTCCGGCCGCGCGAAAGCTTCCCGCTCTTGTGCGACGTGGAGACCATCTACAAGCCGCCCGCCGCGTCCGCGCCATCGGCCCCGGCCGCACCCGCGCGCCGCAAAGGCCCGGCTCAGGTCGCAACTGACGTGTACCGCGACAACTGGGACTCCATTTGGAGCTCCAAGAAGAGCCCGTCGCTCAACTAGCCTAGGGCCGTTCGCGGGGGGCACGAAGCCCCTTGCGGCGGAGCGCGGCGCTCGCCATGAGCAGCGCGAGCGCGACGAGCGCCCCGTGACTCGTGCGCGGGCCGAGCGCGCAGCCCGAATCCTTGGCGGCCGGTAAGCCTCCGCTGCCACCGGCGCCAGGGCTCGCGCCGGCCGTGCCGGGGCTCCCGCTCACGTTGCCGCTTCCGGCGACGGGCATTGGTTTGCCGTCAGGATCTAGGATGACTTGGTCCGAGGCGATGCACGTGCCAGCGGCGCAGGTCTGGCCTTGCGGGCACATGTTGGCTTCTTCGTCGACCTCGCCGTCGCAGTCGTCGTCCAGGAAGTTGCACGTCTCCTTCGTGGGCTCGCCTGGGGTGCAGTACATCAGGTCGCAACCAGACGACTCGCGGCGGCACCAACCCTCGCCGCAGGTGGGGCGAACGCGCTCGTCCACGTCGCCGTCGCAGTCGTCGTCGAGGTTGTTGCAAACCTCCATCACCCCAGGGTTGACGGCCGTGTTCATCGGCTGGCAGTCCCCCGGCTCCGCCGCCCAGCCCTTCAGACCGGCGCAGCCGACCTTCGGCTCGCCCGTCTTTTCCGTGCGCACGTCGTAATAGCCGTCGCCGTCTGCATCCGGCCACAGCTCTACCGGTACGGCGTCTTCGTCGATACGGCCGTCGCAGTTGTCGTCGATCATGTTGCAGAGCTCGTTGGCTCCGGGGAACGTCGTCTTGCGGTAGTCGTCGCAGTCGCCTACCGCCTCCACGTACCCGAGCGGAGGCGAGTCCGCGCAACCCAACATCGCGAAGTCTTCGCGACCGATGCCGTCGCTGTCGCCGTCCAAGTAATACTTTTTGCCGGCGCAGCCGTAGGCGAAGTCGAACTGGCCTTCGAGCGGGGTGTCACCGCTGCTGTTGCGATTGCCGTTCCCGCCGATGGCATAAACGGAGAAGCGCACCGCGCCCGCCTTGGCAGGCGCGACCCACGCGAGCTTGAACTGCACGCTGCCGCCGCTGGCCGGCTTCGCTTGGTTGTGCACTATGCCGCTCGAGACCTTGGCTAGCCCCATGTTGGCGATCACTTGAAGGTCGCCCACGTCTCCCGTGTTCAGGTACACGCCGCCGTTCGAGAAGCCACCCAGGATGCTGAGCGTGACCTCCACGCGGTCGCCGGGGCTGAAGGTGGCGGGGTTGGTCGTCAGCGTGAGAGAGCCTTGACCGCCGCCGTTGTGACAACCGGTACAACCGCTCGCGGCGATACCGCCGGAGCGCGCGAGCGCGGCGCCTGCGGAGAGCTGTAGCCCCAGACCCACCAGTAATGCGACGAAGCGAGGCCGGCTCACTGTGCCCGGTGTAACTCGGCGGCGCGGCCGCGGCCCGGCCGCGCGCGCGCTTTTCAAAAGACCTTGGCTCGGCCGGTGTTCAGCTTGCAAGATTTCGCCCGCGCTGCGGGAGCCGAGCGGCGCCAAAAAGCTCACCGAAGGTAAGTGCCCAGTCTGGCAAAATTTGGTCTAGATATCTGCACTTAGGGCCGCCTTCCTGAATCTCGAATGGGGGCGAGCCGGCTCCGGCTTCACGCCTACAGTGGCCCCGTCCTACCCTTGGCGATCAATGATTGTGCACCTGGTGACCCCTGCGCCTCGCCATGAGACCGAGTTCCTGGCTGCGGTCGCGCGTAGTCGGCGCCTGCATGGGGCATGGGTGACAGCGCCGAGCTCTGCGGCGGAGTACGCCTTGTACCTCAAGGAACGGAAAGGTCCGCGGCAGGTGAAATTCTTCGTATGCCTCGAGGACCGACGCATCTGTGGCGTCATCAACTTGAGCGAGATCGTGCGCGGCTCTTTTCAGAGCGCTTACATGGGGTACTACGCGCTGAGCCCACACTCCGGCAAGGGCTACATGAGCGCGGGTATCGATTTGGTGCTCGAGCGTGCATTCGGCGAGCTTCGCTTGCACCGCGTGGAAGCGAACATTCAGCCAAGAAATCGCCGCTCGATCGAGCTCGTACGCCGCGCGGGGTTCCGGCTGGAAGGCGTGTCGCAGCGCTACTTGCGCATCGCCGGGCGCTGGCGGGATCACGAGCGTTGGGCGATCACCGTGGAAGATTGCGAGCTTGCTCGGCGCGGCAGGAGGCTGCACCTTGCCGCCCATGAGTGACGCGCGCTGGCTCTCGCTCTCGGCCATCCTCGCGGTCCTCGGTTGCTCTTCCGGCGACTGCGATTTGGTCGACGATCTGCGCCTGTTCGCGGGCGACTCCGCGATCGATTGCGGCACCGCCGCAACCGACGAGCAGCGTGTCGACGTGGACGAGTGCGCGCGGTCCGCCTTCGAAGCGGGCTCCGCGTTCCTCGCTCGCTACGAGGCCATGGGCACGGACTCCAAGGTGGTCCGCGCCGCCGCGATGAACACGGCCGGAGTCCTCAAGCTCTTTCTTTGGGATAGCTCGCCCTGTGGCGGTGGCGCCTGCGACCCCGTGACGGACCAGCAAACCTGTGAGGAGCCGTCTCTCGTGCAGGAGAGCCGCGAAGACCTCCTGCTGCCGTTCGACTGTAAGACTTTCGGGTTAACCCAGCGTGTCTGTGGCTGAAAGCCGGGCGAGCTTCGCGCGGAAGCTGTCCAGCACTTCAGGGTCGCTACGCAGCCGCACCTTCACGCCGTCTTCTTCGTAGCGCTCGGAGACGACGCGGCCCTGCTCGTGCATCTCCGATACCAGGCGCTGCTGGGCGTAGGGCACCGACAGCTCGGCCTCCGCGTAACGTGATTCGAAGAAGCCGATGATGCGCGCGCGCACCTCTTTCACGTCCTCGGGATTCTTGGCGCTGATGTACCAAGCGTCCGGGAGCTCTTGCTGCAGCGCCGCGATCGCTTCCGCCGAGAGCTGGTCGACCTTGTTCATCACGAGCCGGTGCGGCACGCCCTCCGCGCCGATCTCGCGCAGCACGTCCCGCGTGACCTCCAGCTGCTCGCGGAAGCCGGGGTCCGATGCGTCTACGACGTGCAGTAAGAGCGAAGCCTCCAGCGCTTCGTCCAGGGTAGACTTGAAGCTAGCGACCAAATCGTGGGGCAGCTTCTTGATGAACCCGACCGTGTCGCTCACCAAGACTCGCGGCTTTGCCTCCGGCGAGAGCGCGCGCACCGTCGTGTCCAGCGTGGCGAAGAGCTTGTCCTCCACGTACACCTCGCTCGAAGTGAGCGCGCGCATGAGCGAAGACTTGCCGGCGTTGGTGTAGCCGACCAACGCGACACGCCGCGCGCCTCGGCGGTGCTGGCGGCGCACGTCTTGCTCGCGCACGACCGCGGCGAGCTCGCGACGCAGCTCGGCGATGCGGTCCCGGATCTTGCGCCGGTCCAGCTCGAGGGCGGCTTCGCCCGCGCCTCGCCCGGCTTGTCGCTCCTTGCTCTTCGGCGACTCCCGCAACCTCGGCGCCTCGTAGTTGAGCCGGGCGATCTCTACCTGGAGGCGAGCTTCACGGCTCTTGGCGTGACGATGGAAGATCTCGATGATGACGCCGGTGCGATCGAGCACCGTCACTCCCGTCGCTCGCTCCAGATTGCGCAGCTGGCTGGGTGAGATGTCATGGTCGACGGCGACGAGCGCGATCTCTCGCGGCGACGCGCCGTCCTCGTCGCCGTCCTCTTCTTCCTCTTCGTAGTCGTCTTCTTCGGGCTCGAATTCGTCCTCGGCGTCGTCGTCCGCGGCGCTCCGACGTGCACCCGGGATGATGGGTCGCGTGTTGCCGCTGCCGCCGGTGAGGCGCGCCAGCTCCTTGAGCTTGCCTTCCCCGAGGACGGCCGCCGGGGACAAGCTGCCCCGCGACTGCAGCACGCGGGCCGCGACTTCGTAGCCGAGCGTCGTGACTAGCCGCGCCAGCTCCGCGAGGCTTGCTTCGGCCGCATCCGCGTCCATCTCTGGTAAACGAACGGCGACCAACACGGCGAGGGGGCGAGGGGATTCAGGGGACATCTTCAGCGAAATCTCGGAGCTCGGCGACCAGGCGCCGGGAAAGGCCGAACGTGGCGTCGACCCCGTCCCGCCTAGCGTAACAGATGGACGCGTCGTCGAGGGTGTCGCAAGAGCCGACCGTGATGCGTGCGGTCTTGCCACTCTTGCCCGTCAGTAACAGCTCCAGCTGAGGTGGGTCCAGGCCCTCCCTCGGCTTGCGCGGACCCAGGTGCACCGTCTGCTCGGCTCGCAGCGCGGCAACGCTCGAGAGAAGCGGGCCACTGAGCGCTTTCGGAGGGCGCGTTCCGACTTTCAGCTCGCCTCGCTCGAGGTCCGACTCCGCGAAGGGCGAAAGCGAGCGGTCGACCAAGATCGCCGAAAGGTCTGCGAAAGCGCTCCCCGGGAGCACGAAGACCGCCGGGTCTCCGCCGGTCTTGGCGAAGTAACCGCCGGGGGCGGCGGCGCCGACCAGCAGCTCCCGCGGCCGTTCCCCGCCCGTGAGCTCGAACGTCGCGCGTAAGCGCGGGGACGCGAAGCCGAAACGCGGCTCGTCGGCGGCCGCGACCCAGCGCGATGCTTCGAGCGCGCCCAGGGTTTGCACTACGTTTGCCACCAGCGCGCCGTCGTGCCCGAAGCCCTTCGGCTCCGTCAGGTCGTAGCTGCCGTCATCACGTCTGGTAAGCTTCTGAGTGACGCCGCGCGCTTCGAGGCGTAGCGATACGAGGTCGGAGGGAGCGAAGCGCAGCACCGTCAAGCTGCGCAAGAGGGTCGTGTCCGGCTCGAAGGCACGCGCCGTCTCCGCGTCGACGCACATCGCGACGCCATCGGCCAGGCGCTTCAGGCAGACGCCGCCATCGGCTCGCGGCTTGCTCACGCTGACGCGCTCTTCCCGGTGGGTGGCTTCGTCCGCGCCGCTGATCTGGATCACGACTTCTCCCGCGGGCTCGAAGGGAGCCGTGCTCGGCGCCCCCCGCGCGCGGAGAACGGCAGAAATGCGCTCGTTCCCTGCGTCCAGCGGTACGTCCGCGTTCGTGGCGCCGCGGAGCAAGAACGCCTTGTCTTTGCGCGCAAGCTCGAGCTTGGCGGAGCCGCGCGTGACGCGCAGCTCTTCGATCTCGTCCACGCGCGCGGAGAAAGGCCCGGCGAGGCGCGCGTCTTCCGTTCGTAGCGCGAGCGCACCCGCTACGTCGGTTGGGATGCAGCCCGCGCGTGGCCCTCGGCCGGCCTGCTCCCGCAGCACGAGCGCTTGCTCGGGGGCGGCGGGGCAGCTCGCGGCGAAACGCAGCGTGATCGGAGGCGCATCTTTGTCGAACAGCTCGAGCTTCACCTCGCGCGGCTGCTGGCCCAACGCGCTACGCGCCCGTTCCGCCTCGACCAGCTGCTCGCTGGACAAGCGAGCGAGGGCCGTGAGAACGGCGTCGACCGCGTCGCGGCTCGCGAGTTGCCAAGCGTCCCCCGTACGCACGAAGAAGGCACCATGCTCGCGCTGCGCAAGCTCCAGCCGCTCCGCGCCTTTCGTGATCGCGATCGTTTGTAGCTCACTCCGGCCGTGCTCGAGCAGGCGCGTCTCGCGGAACTTCTCGAACGGGACGTCGAGCTCGCTCGCTACGCCCTGACTGACGACGTAGGTACGGCTCGCGCCGTCCGCCTCGACACGCGCGTAGCGCGCCCCGACGGGAGCGGGAGCCGGACCCCCGAGCCGGATTTCCAGCGGCTTTTCCTGCCCTTCGACGCGGATGGAGAGCGCTTCGGCGCCCAGCCCCGCCCGGCTGGGGTCCACGTCGTCCGCGGGCCTCAGCGCCGAGGCTAGCTCGAGCGAGGTGAGCAGCTTCTGCACGGTGGCGATGTCGGCGCGCTCCGACCACGGCTTGGTGATGCGTAGCTCATCGGCGCCGCGCTCGAGCTCCATTCGACTCGAGCCCTTCGTCAGCACCAAGCGTCGTACTTTTTCGCGCCGGAAGCTGGGCCACAGCTTGTCTTTGCGCTCCGTGAGCTCCGCGCTCGTCGGGGCGTCCCGAGTCGCCCACACGACTCCCAACGTGCCGAGCGCGAGCGCCAGGAGCGCGCCGTTGACGACCGTTTGCCGGCGCAACCCTAGCTCCGATTCTCGTTCGCCGACGCGCTGCGCGCACGGCGCTCGTCGTTACGGCGACGCAAGAGCACGAAGGCCGCCAGCAAGCCCGCCGAGAGCGGCATGTAGAACAAAACGTAGCGCTGCACCTCGTCGAGAGACTCCTCACTCAGCGAGAGCCCGACCTCGCGCTCTGGCTTCTGCGGCACGTTGAGCATGCTCGGGCGAGCCGCCGCCCAGCTGATGGCGTTTTCGATCAGCCGCTGATTTCCATACAACGAAGGGTCTTGAAAGTTGCGATTCCACGCCAAATTACTGGCGCCGGTGACGAACAGGCGCGGCCCGTGCGGAGCCAGGGGCTTCACCTTGGGCAGCTCGCGCGCGGCCGAGATGGCGTGCACCTTTTGCTGAGCCCCCGCCGCCGCGTTACCGGTTTGCCCCGCGCCGAGCGGGCTCAGGTCCTTGAGCGACACAGCCGCGGGCGTCGTCTCCATCACGACGTTAGCGCCGCCGCTCGCGTCGACCGACCGCGCCTGGGCGACGAGCACGCGTGACGAAAGCTTGTCATCCTCGTGGAGGACACCGCGCGTGAGCGCGTGGGGACGCAGCTTGGCATAAAATAGCTCCCCGGAACCGCTCGGCAATCGCTCCGCCTTGTCCTGCTCCAGCACGAGGTCGCGCCCGAGCGTCACCCCCGAAAGCTCCAACACCGGCTCGAGCCCACTGCCGCGCACCCGCCCCGAATCGTCGAGGTTTGGCGAGAGCAACAGCAGCGCGCTACCACCGCCTCGCACGTACTCCGCCAAGTGCTTCGCTTGCTCGACGCTGAACTCGAGCTCCGGCGTCGGGACCACCAGCGCCACGCAGTCCGCGTAGCTTGGCCGAGGCGCGGAGCCGTCCACGCTCACCGGCTCGTAGTTGCTCTTTTCGAGCCGCTTTCTGAGCTCGCTCAAGCCTTGCGGCCCGGCGTCTTCCAGCGTGGGCTCGCGGTGGCCGGTCGTGAAGCAGAGCTTGGCCTTCTCGGCTTTGCGCAGGTTGTCGAGCGCGCCGGAAAGGGCGCCTTCGAGCGCGGGCCTAGCGCGCCCCGAGGCCTCGTCCAGCTTCACGAGCTCGTCCGACGTGATGAACCAGTGCTTGGCTCCTTGCGCCAGAACGATGACCGCGTCGGTGATGACGCGTCCGTCCTCGGCTTTGCCGGCGAGGATCTGGTACTTCTGCTGCACCGCCAGAAACTCCGCCGGGCTGCGGTCCGGGTCCACGTAGCGCACCCGCAACTGACGTGTCTCGGCCGCGTAAGCGCCCAACATGTGTCGCACGCTGACCGTGAGCGGGTCGCTCTTGCTGAGGAGCACGTTCACGTCCACCGGCTCTTGCAAGCCGGCGAGCAGCTCGCGCGTCGGTTGCGATAGCGAGTACAGCTTGTCGGTCGTGACGTCCCAGCGCTGGTACCAACGCGCGCCGAGCACGTTCACGTTGACGAGGAGCAGCGCCGCTGCGGCCACCCCGACCCACGGCACCAAACGGCCCAGCCGCTTCATGCGCGCCTCCAAGAGTCCACGACCCTCACCGTCAAAAAGAGGCAGAAACCCGCCAAACTGAGATCGTAAAGCAGCCGCCGGGTGTCGATGATGCCCTTGGAGAAATCCTCCATGTGACCCGCAAGCGAGATGTAGGAGCACACCTCGTGCAGCACGCCGGGGTCGAAGATGTACTCCCCGATGCCGAGCACGAACAGGCCGAACTGAATCAGCACCGTGATCAAAAGCGCTACGAACTGGCTCCTGGACAGCGCGCTCGCCAACGCGCCGATCGCCAAGTACTGCGCGCCGACCAGCAGCAGCCCGAGGTAGCTCGCCGCAATGACGGACCAGTCCACGCTGCCCGTCTTGCGCAAAATGACGACGTACAGAAGCGTTGGAACCCACATCACCACGTACGTCGTGAGCGCCGCCGCATACTTGCCGAGCACCACTCCCGCGGGCGCAACCGGGGCTGTCATCAGCGCCTCGATCGTGCCGCTCCTCCGCTCCTCCGCGAGCAGCCGCATGCTCAGCGCCGGGCACATGAGCAGCAGCGTCATCAGCAGAAAGACGGAGTTTTGCCCGAAGTACGCCCCGAGCGGCCCATCATCCACGGACAGGTCCGTGAACGTCGAGAAATGCACGATGATCGAATAGAAAATGCCGCCCTGCAAAATCAGGAACACGCCCAGCAGCACCCAAGCCAGAGGCGTCACCCACAGGGACAACATCTCCCTACGAAAAATCGCGGTAAACCCACTCACGCCCGGGCCCTCCACACGGCGTTGCGCGGCACTTGCGCAGTCACCGCTCGCGCCAAAGTCGGTCGTCCTCCCGCTCGCCTCGTGCAGCGTATGCGAGATAGCAGCAACTTCTTCAACCGGCGCTGCACTAGGCGGACGCGAAGCGGACGCGGGGTCTGGGGCGAAGCCCCAGCGAGAAAGACACTAGTCTCCCTGCAACGAGCGCTCGCCCTCGGAAGGACCTGTCCCGCCGCTCGACAGAGAACAACGCGTCCGCTCGCCGGCGCCAGCGCGACCCCCAAAACTCTCGCTCCTGCCCTCATCCCCTCTTGGTAAACACCCGTAGCGGGCGGCAGCACGAACCCCAAAAGTCTCGCTCCCGTACCTCCCCGTCTCCCCGTCTCCTGTAAAATTCTCGGAAGCCGTAAAGCGTGGAGGAGGGCCGTGACGGAGCTCACGGCGCACCACTGTCGTCGCGGGTGAGCTCGGCGAAGACTTGTTCGAGGGACGCGACCTCGGGGGCGAGGCTCGCGATGTTGACGCCGGACGTAACGAGGAGGCGTATCAGGTGTGAGCCGGCTTCGAGCGGCGTCGTTCCTTCGCGGAGCGTGACGCGGAGCCGCTCGAAACCGTCGCCCGGCGCCACGGTGTCTTGCGGCTCGACTTCGGCGACGAACGGCTGCTCACCCAAAAGACCCCGCGCGACGCCGGCGGGATCTTCGAGGACGAGCGAAAGCGTCGCCGAGCGCCGACCTTTGGCCAGCTCCGCCAGCGTCCCTTGCGCGACGAGCCGGCCCTTATCGATGACGAGGGCGCGCTGACAGGTGGCTTCCACTTCGGAGAGGATGTGAGTGGAGAGCAGCACCGTGTGGTCGGTGGCAAGCTCCTGGATGAGCGCGCGCACTTCGCGCACCTGATTCGGGTCCAGGCCGGCCGTGGGCTCGTCCAAGATGAGCAGGGGCGGGTCGGCGACCAGCGCGTCGGCGAGACCCACACGCTGCCGGTAACCCTTCGAGAGGTGGCCGACCGTGGTTTCGGCCATATCGACGAGGTTCGCGCGCGTGAGGGCGCGGTGAATGCTGGCGCTCCGCTTCCCGCGCGGCACGCGTTTGAGCCGCGCGCGGAACTCCAGGTACTCGCGCACCCGGAGCTCCGGGTAGAGCGGCGCGGCCTCCGGCATGTAGCCGAGTGAGGCACGCGCCTTCAGCGAATCTTCGGCGATGTCGAGACCGTTGATGCGCACCCGGCCGGAGGTTGCGCCGAGGAACCCCGCCAGGATGCGCAGCGTCGTGCTCTTGCCGGCGCCGTTGGGGCCCAAAAAGCCGACGACTTCGCCGCGGCCGACCGAGAACGTGACGTCCCGCACCGCGACGACGGTGCCGTAGTCCTTGGTCAGCCCCTCGACCTCGATCACGCCCGCGGCTGCTCTTCGGGCTCGTCGTCCGCGGCGCCTTCCTCTTCGAGGATCGCGCCGTGGCACTTCTTGAACTTCATGCCCGAGCCGCACGGACACGGGTCGTTGCGGCCGATGCGCGGCGCGGCGGCGCGCTGGGGTTGGGGCGAAGGCGTCGGCCCCTGGCCGGCGGCGATGCGCTGCATCTGCGCCAGCGCCGCGACCGGGTCGTCCGTCTCTTCGCCGGGGTGGCGAGCGACCGCCTGCTCCAGCTCCGCGTGGTGACGCGCGTGCTGCTCTGCTTCCAGCGCCGCGATCTCGTCCTGCCGCTGGATTTGCACCTCGAACAGCTGGATGAGCACGTTGCTCGACACCTTCGCCATCATATTGAGGAAGAGGTCGTAGCCCTCCTTCTTGTACTCGTTCTTCGGGTCCTTCTGGCCGTACCCGCGCAGGCCGATACCGTCCCGCAGGTGCTCCATGTTGGAGAGGTGCTCCACCCAGGCGTCGTCGATCTGCTTGGTGTAGACGAAGCGGAAGATACGCAACAAGAGCTCGGCGCCGAGCTCCTTTTCGCGAGCTCGGAAGATCTCTTCCGCGCGCGTGTACAGGTCTCGGACGAGCATGGAGGGGTCGCCCAGATCGTGCGCTTCCTTGGGCAAATCCTGCTGGAAGTGCTCCTTGAACGCGACCTCGATGCCCTTCCAGTCCCAGTCCTCTGGCGGCTTGTTCTCGGGGCAGCTCTCCTCGACCATCGCCGAGAGCACGCGGTCGATCAGATCGAGCACGCGCTCCCGCTGCTCGGAGAGGCCCTGCGGCACGAGCTGGGCGAGCTCCTCGTAGACCTCGAGCGGCTTCGGCTCCTTGCGGCCCTCGATGTCGAGCTTCACGCCCCACTTGTTGTAAACCTCGCTCTGCAAGGTCTCGAGCTCGACCAGCTTGTCTTGCTTCTCGAAGTCCTTGGTCGAGAGCGGGATGTGCTTGTCGCCCTCTTTCTTGGGCGAGATTGGCGGATCACAGCACAAGCCGACGAGCTGCCCGACGAGCGGCACGACCTCGGACTTGAGGTCGTCGTCCATGGCAATCGCGCGCGTCTCGCCCGTGCTCTTGCCGGCGTCGTCCACCTCCTCGGGCTGGTAGCGGCCGAGGAGGAGCTGCTGGCGCAAGGCGTACACGGTCTTGCGCTGCGCGTTCATCACGTCGTCGTACTCGAGGAGGTTCTTGCGGATGTCGAAGTTGCGCTCTTCGACCTTACGCTGCGCGTTCTCGATGCTGCGCGTGACGAGCGGGTGCTCGATGGGCTCGTCGTCGGGCATGCCCATGCGATCCATCAGGTTCTTGACGCGGTCGCCCGCGAAGATGCGCATCAGATCGTCTTCGAGCGAGAGGTAGAACTTGCTGTAACCGGGGTCACCCTGACGACCGGCGCGGCCGCGCAGCTGGTTGTCGATGCGGCGCGACTCGTGGCGCTCCGTCCCGATGATGTGCAGGCCGCCCATGTCCACGACCTCGTCGTGCTCGATCTTGCAAGAAGCCTCGTACTTCTTCACCAGCTCCGCGAACGCCTCCGGCTCCGCGTCCGCGTCGCGGTTCTGCTTCTTGAAGTCCATGCGCGCGATCATCTCGGCGTTGCCGCCGAGCATGATGTCGGTGCCGCGGCCGGCCATGTTGGTGGAGACGGTGATCGCGCCTTTGCGACCCGCCTGCGCGACGACGAACGCTTCGTTCTCGTGGTGCTTGGCGTTGAGCACCGCGTGCTCGATCTTCTTCTTCTTGAGGATGCGGCTGATCGCGTCGCTCTTCTCGACGCTGGTGGTACCGACCAAGATGGGCCGACCCTCCTTGTTCAGCTCGACGATGTCCCGGGTGAGGGCGTTGAACTTCTCGCGCTCGCTCTTGTAGACGACGTCGTGGTCGTCCTTGCGGACGGCGCTCTTGTTGGTCGGGATCTCGACCACGTCGAGCTTGTAGGTGGAGCTGAACTCCTGAGCTTCGGTCTGGGCGGTGCCGGTCATGCCGCCCAGCTTCTTGTAGATGCGGAACAGGTTCTGAAAGGTGATCGTCGCCATCGTGCGACTCTCTTCCTGAATCCGTACGTTCTCTTTCGCCTCGACGGCTTGGTGCAAGCCGTCACTCCAGCGACGGCCGGCGAGCACGCGCCCGGTGAACTCGTCGATGATGAGGATCTTGCCGTCTTGCGAGACCATGTAGTGCTGGTCGCGCTTGTACAGGGCGTGCGCGCGCAGCAGCTGGTTCAAGATGTGCAGCGCCTGCACGTTGACCGGGTCGTACAGGTTCTTGATGCCGATGAGCTTCTGCACCGTCTCGACGCCCTCGTCCGTGAGCGTGGCGCTGAAGCCCTTCTCGTCCACCGTGTAGTGCTCGTCCTTCTTCAGGCGAGTCACGATCTCGTTCAGGGTCTTGTACTTCTCGCTGGCGGCTTCGGCCGTACCGCTGATGATGAGCGGGGTGCGGGCTTCATCGATGAGGATGGAGTCGACTTCGTCCACGATCGCGAAGTTGAGGGGGCGCTGCGCATATTCCAGCGCGCTGTCCTTCATGTTGTCGCGCAGGTAGTCGAAGCCGAACTCGTTGTTCTGGCCGTAGCAGATGTCGCTCTTGTAGGCCTTGCGCTTCTCCCAGTCGTCCTGCTGATTGACGATGGTGCCGATCGACAGGCCCATCCAGCGATAGACGCGACCCATCCACTCCGCGTCGCGCTTGGCGAGGTAGTCGTTCACCGTGATGAGGTGCACGCCCTTGCCTTCGAGCGCATTCAGGTAGACGGGCAGAGTTGCCACGAGCGTCTTACCTTCACCGGTGCGCATCTCCGCGATCGAGCCCTTGTGCAGGACCATGCCGCCCATGAGCTGCACGTCGTAGTGCCGCATCTTGAGGACGCGCTTGCTGGCCTCACGCAGCGCCGCGAAAGCCTCGATCAACAGGTCGTCCAGCGTGGCGCCGTTCTCGAGCTTCTGCTTGAACTCCGCGGTCTTGGCTTGCAGCTCGGCGTCGGAGAGCTTTTGCATCTTGCTCTCCTGCGCGTTGATGGCGTTCACGATCGGCTGCATTCGGCGCACGGCGCGCTCGTTGGAAGTGCCGAACAGCTTCTTGGCTACCCAGGTCAGCATGAGATGTGGGCGGGAACGTAGTCGCAAGCCTGACGGCGTGCATGCGAGGATTCGTAACTATCTAAAAATACTCGTGAATTGGCGCGCCTCGAGGCGTTTTGGTCGAAACTGCCCGCCGCTGACCAACGCGCGACCGCGTCCGAACCTTCCGGGACCTGCCCGAACGGTCAGGTTCGGCCGGTGCGGCGGCGCTGCCGTTCTTGCCCCTCCGCGAACAGCCGGGCGTCCTCTTCCGTCTCCAAGACCAGCTCTGGCGCCGACGATGACTTACCGTCAGCGCTGAGCGCCACGTACACGACGTAGGCGGAGTTGGTGTGAGTCACCTCGCGCGTCAGCAGGTTCTCCGCATGGACGAGCACTTGCACCTCGATCGAGCTTCGGCCCACGTAGCTCACGCGCGCCTGACACACCATCAATTGCCCGACGTGAATCGGCTGCTTGAAGGTCATGGAATCGATGGCGATCGTCACGCACGGCTTGCGCGCGTGGCGCATGGCGGCGATCGCGCCCGCCTCGTCCACCATCTTCATGATCACGCCGCCGTGCACGTTGCCGAACGCGTTGGCGTGCTCGGGGAGCATCAGCTGGTTCAACGAAATCTCGGAAGCTTGCGCCGATTGGGGCCCTTCGTTGCTCATGGGCGCCATGTTACGCCGACTTTGGCGCGCGGTTTTGCTGGTGTTTTGCGGGAGGAGGGCCCGGTGCTACCGTCCGGCCCGCGTCAGCACCGTCCGCCGTGAATCTCGTCTACTTCGTCATCCTGGTCAGCTCGCTGATCTTCGTCCACGAGCTGGGACACTTTCTGTTCGCCAAGGCGTTCGGCGTGAAGGTGCTCACCTTCAGCCTCGGCTTCGGCCCCAAAGTGCTCAAGGTGCGCGGCCGTGAGACGGAGTATTGCCTTTCGCTTTTGCCCCTCGGCGGCTACGTGAAGATGCTCGAGGCGTCCAAGACGGACGTCGTGCTGCCGGAGGACCGCAAGCGCACGTTCGAGTCGCTGCCCGCGTTCAAGCGCATCGTGATCGTTCTGGCCGGCCCGGTCATGAACCTCGTTTTCCCGGTGCTCCTCTACTTCGCGGTGTTCGTGAGCGACGGCCCCTTCTTGCCGCCGACGATCGGCATCGTGCTGCCGAATCACGCCGCCGACGGCAAGCTCCGCCCCGGCGATCGCATCATGGCCATCGACGGCGAAGAGGTGGGTACGTTCGACGAGGTGAAGCGCATCATCGCCGCTAGCCCCGGCAAGGCGCTCAAGCTCCAGGTGTTTCGCGACAACCGCCACGTCGAGGTGGAGGTCACGGCGGAAGAAACGGTGGAGCGCCGCGGCGGCGATATGAAGCAGGGCGAGCTCGAGATCACGGAGCGCATCGGCACGCTCGGGATACAACCGAGCGCGCCCACGGCCGTGATCGGCGTCCCCAACCCGGACTCCCCCGCGTACCGCGCCGGCCTGCGTACGTTCGACATCATCACCAACGTCGGGGGCGTGCCGGTCCGGCGCTTCATGGACCTGACGAGCGCATTGAGCGAAAACGCGGGGGAAACGCTGCCGGTCACGTACATGCGCCCCGTGAGCGTGCCCGGCGCGCTGGGTGGATTGGCGGACATGGCCGTTTTCGAGTCGGGCGTGGTCGCGCTCACGCCGGATCCTTCGGGCAGCACTTTGTTCGAGCGCACGGGGCTCGAGCTCGCGGATTTGTATCTGGCGTTCGTGCCGCCGGACTCTTACCTGTACAAAGCCGGGCTCCGGCCGGGCGACAAGATCCTGCGTCTGGACGAAGAGCCCGTTCCGGCCTGGTACACGTTCGCCGAACGCGTCAAGGCCGCGCCCGACAAGCAGCACCGCATCGACTACCAAGCGGCTCGAGACGGTCGCGTGCGCACCGGCACGTTCCAGATCCGGCGCGAGGACTACCGAGACGACAGCGGCCAGGTGTCGTCGCGTTACGTGTTCCTCAAGCAGCAATGGATCCCGGTGACCGCCGACGAGCGCGTCGAGCACCCCACCCCGATTCGCTACGCGTTCACCAAAGCCGTCGAGGAGACGGTGGACGTGACCCGCTTCACCTTCGTGTGCATCGTCCGCTTGCTGCAAGGCAAGCTGAGCCTCAAATCGCTGTCGGGCCCGATCGCGATTTACGAGGTCGCGGGCGAAGAGGGCCGAAAAGGCGCCGACTATTTCGTGTGGGTGATGGCGCTGCTCAGCATCAACTTGGGGCTCATCAATTTACTGCCGATTCCGGTGTTGGACGGCGGACACCTCATGTTTTTTGCGATAGAAGGCGTGCTGCGTAAGCCGCTCCCGCTACGCACGAGAGAGATCGCGCACATCATCGGGATGGCGCTGCTGTTTGGGCTCATGGCAATGGCATTCAAGAACGACGTCGAAAAGCGCTGGGACGTGATCAAAGGTCAGATTGGCGGCATCTCTGGCTGAGCCTCGGAGCGCGCCGAACGCGCGCAGCATCGCGGCCAAGGTCGTGGAGCGGGTTCTCGTCGACGAAGCTTACGTGGCGGCGGCGCTGGACGCCGAGCTGAAGCGCCACCCCCAGCTGGAGCCGCGCGAGCGCGCGCTGGCGACGGAGCTTTCTTACGGCACCATGCGCACGGAGCCGGCGCTGCGTGCCCGGCTGTACGCGCACGCGCCGCGCGGCGTTTCGGACGAACGGGTGCTGGCCCAGCTGCTGGTCGCGGCTTATCAAATCCTCCTGCTCGAGCGCGTGCCTGCTTTCGCAGCGGTAGACGCCGCGGTGACGGGCGTGAAGCGTGAGCGTGGACCGCGCGTCGCCGGCTTTGCCAACGCGGTGCTGCGCAAGCTGGCGCGAACGGGGGAAAAGCTCACCACCGCGCAGGCCCTGCGCGAATCCGTGCCGGACTGGCTGTGGCAGTCGCTGCGGAGCGCGGTGGGTGAAGAAGAAGCGCTCGCGCTCGTCTCGGCCGACGCGTACACGGGCCTTCGTCCCCGGCTGGGAACCGAGCTCCCCGCGTGGCTCACGGAGCTGCCCGCGGGCCGCGTCGTCACGTCGGCTCGGCTCGTGCGAGGCGAGGGCGATCCGCGGCAAAAGCCTGGCTATGCCGAAGGCGCGTTCACGGTTCAAGAGGAGGGCGCGCAGGCCATCGGTCTGGCGCTCGGCGCGACCCCGGGCGAAAGCGTTTTGGACGCGTGTGCGGGGCGGGGGCAGAAGTCGACCCTCATCGCGGAGCGGCTCGGGGCCGGGCGACTCGTCGCGTGCGACTTGTATCCCGAGAAGCTCGCGGCGCTCGAGGGCGAAGCGCAGCGCCTGCAGCTACCCGCCATCGAGACGCGCGGAGTCGATTGGTGCGTGGGTCACGGCGGGCTTTCGGCTGAGTTCGACCGCGTGCTGGTGGACGCGCCTTGCAGCGGCACCGGCACCTTGCGCCGCCGCCCGGAAATCTTACGGCGCTTGGGGCCGACCGATCCCGCGCGCCTCGCGGCGCTCTCGGAGAGCATTTTGCGTAGCGCGGCGTCGCGTGCCAAGGCCGGAGGCGCCGTGCTGTTCGCGGTGTGCTCGGTGCTACGCGAAGAGTGCGAGGACGTCGCCGCGCGCGTAGCGGACGTGCTGGAGCCGGCCCCGCTGCACGGGCTCGAGCTCGCTTCTGGCAAAACGAGCTTGCGACTCCTGCCCGGCGCGCACGGCACGGACGGCTACTTCATGGCGTCTTTTCGCCGGCGCTGAGCCGCGCTCAGGGCACGCATACCTTGCGGTTTTCGGAGCCGCCCCCGGTCGACCGACAGTGAAACGCGGGGCCCGCGTAGGTCTGGCAGTACACGTCCGAGTCGCTCACGTCCGTGTTTGCGAAGTCTTCGTCCTCGCAGCTGAGAAAGCAGTACATCTCGCCCGTGGACTCGAAGGGACCGCACACCTCGGGGTGGTTCCCCTCACATTCGCCGTCCACCGCGCAGCAGTCGGAGTCCTGGGTGCAGTGGTGGGTGCAGTAGCCGCCCTCGACGTGATCGAGGCACTCGGCCTCGCCCAATAGCTCGCCCTCTTTGACGTTGGGGTAACACGCCTCGGCGGCCTCGCATGGGCGGCCCGTATTCACGGGGCCGGGAGGCGGATCGTCATTGCCGCACGCCGAAAGCCAGGCGCTGCCCAGTAGCAGAAACAGTCCCAAACCCCGGAGCGACTGGCCGGCGCGGTTACTCATCATCGTCATGGTAAACCTGGGTGGTGCTCCAACCCGCATTTTATGGAGTACGGCCTTGCGCCCTTTGTCCTACCCTTTCACGCGATGCTGGCCGAGGCCTCCCTGCTCGTCGCGCTGACCGTGCAGCACGGCCGTGGCGCGGAGGC